>WTKN01000128.1 GCA_011524395.1 Moorena sp. SS36440bin_2 | reverse complement strand
TGTGTATAAGAGACAGCTCCATTAATTATGGGTATTCAACCAGACTTGATATTACTTGTGTACTAGACAACGAGAGGTTGCCTTAATCCCTTCAATCACCCGCTCTAGGTCTTCAGTGGTAAGATTGGAGCCAGAAGGTAGGCAAAGACCATGCTCAAATAAATCTTCTGCGATCGCACCACCAATAGAGTGACACTCAGCAAATACAGGCTGTAAGTGTAATGGTTTCCAGACAGGACGGGTTTCAATGTGCTTTGCAGCCAAAGCCAGGCGAACCTGCTCTCGATCTGCTCCAAAGGCATCAGGGTTAATGGTCAGGCAAGTTAACCAGCGCGTGGCTCGTCCATAGGGGGCTTCTGGCATAAATTCTATTCCTGGCAGCTCTGCCAAGGCTTCCTGGTAAATCTCGAAGTTACGCCGTCTCGCTGCTACTCTTTGATTCAAAACCCGCAATTGACCACGACCAACTCCAGCTAAAATATTGCTGAGGCGATAGTTGTAGCCAATGTGTGAGTGCTGGTAATGGGGGGCTGGGTCACGGGCTTGGGTTGCCAGAAAACGAGCTTTGCTGACAAAATCAGGATGGTTTGAAACCAACATGCCGCCACCAGAGGTAGTAATAATTTTATTGCCATTGAAGGAGTAAATACCAATTTCCCCAAAGGTTCCCGGAGAGCGACCTTTGTAGGTGGCACCTAAGGCTTCAGCAGCGTCTTCAATCACGGGAATCTCGTAGCGATCGCAAACTTCTAAAATCGGATCAATATCAGCACTTTGACCATACAGATGGACCAAAACCAAGGCTTTAGGTAATTTACCCAGTCGAGCCCGCCAATCTAGAGCTTGCCGCAGTAAGTCGGGATCCATATTCCAGCTAGTGCGATCGCAGTCGATGAACACTGGCTTGGCTCCCAAATAAGTAATTGCGCTAGCAGTAGCGATAAAGGTAAGGGTAGAGCAAAAGACTTCATCCCCTGATTTAACCCCAACTAGCCGTAGCGCTAGATGCAAGGCTGCTGTGCCAGAACTAACAGCAGCCCCATGGCGAGTACCCACAACTTGGCAAAATTCTTGCTCAAAAGCATCCACATGGGGACCCACTGGCGCAATCCAATTTGTTTCAAAGGCTTCTTTAACAAACTCCAGTTCCTGATCACCCATGTGGGGTGTAGACAAAAGAATTGGTTTATTCATAAGACAATGATGAATGTAGAATGCAGAATTTAGAATTTAGAATTTAGAATTTAGAATTTAGAATTTATAATGTTTAAGGGGAAAGGTTTAAGGATAAAAAAAATTTAAATATTAAAGGTTGTTCGCCTTTGGCGTTCAGTGAAGGGTAGGTTTAAGGTTTTCCGATGTTCCCTGTTACCTATTACCTGTTCCCTAAAACCTAAAACCTAAAACCTAAAACCTAGAACAAAAGTACCTCACCAATTGAGAACTTCTCTATTAGTAAATACCTTGGTGACGCAACCAGAGTTGACTTTGGTAGTAACCTGTACGAAGGGTGTCGTAAAATATAGGAGGAAGAAGTTTTTTGTAAGTTTTTGGTGGGGGTGGTGGGGGTGCAGGTAGTCGCTCAATTTTGGCTTGGAACATTCCAGCTAGACGCTGGATAGTTCGTTCAAATTGAGGTTGAGTCTGATGGGAAAATCTGGGAGAATAGCAAACGGAAATTTGCTCTGGTACACAGGTAAAGTTGCGTTCAAAAAATGCTTCTATCCTAGCTTCGACGGTTTCAGCGGGATAGTCTTTGCAGGCGAACACATCCCAGTCAATATCGAGGAATTCACCAGCTTCTAGACCAGACCACTCTGGGAAAGTCATGACCTCGTAAGTTAAGGGGATACCCACTTGTCCTTGCTGTGCCAAACGCCACCGGGTCAGTTGCACACTCCAATCACTCTCATACTTAACGGTGCCTACATCATACTGCCGACCCCCTGGTAAATCGTGAACCCAGCGCACCTGCTGCACGCGACCCTCAAGGATAGCATGAGTTAAAAAATTCCCGACGTCTACACCCTTGCGTATATCATCAATAGGGTAGGCTCGTTGCGCCCGACGGTCGATCAACAGACCCCGCATATCACAGTGAAAATCTAAATGAACCACCCGTAGGTTAGTGGCATTTTGGCGACGCCAGATAGACAAGAGTTGGTCGTGTTTCTCAATTACGTATAGTGTAGTCATATCAAAAAGCAAAAAGTAAAAAGCATGTATAGCCGTTTTTAATTAGGTGAGGTACATTTTTTTAGGGAGCAGGGAGCAGGGAGCAGGGAGCAGGGAGCAGGGAGCAGTAAAGTCATAAGAGGTAAGAGTATAAAAAATATATGTACCTAATTAAACTATAAAAAAATAGATAAAAAATTAAATTTTCAACTAACAATTAAAAAGTCATAATTAACACTGAAAAAATTACGGCGATTTGCAAAACTATCAGGTACATAGGATTGTTTTCCCACTTCCGACTTCCCTCTGCCCTGCTCCCTGCTCCCTGCTCCCTGCTCCCTAAAAACCCAGACAGAACTTTGTACCTAACTGAAGGGCAAACCGCTGTACTAATGACTACAACGATAGGCGGGGAAGAATTTGGATTTGAGGAGTTTTTCTGGGTCAGTGTTTAATGCTTTAGCTCGTAAATCAACGAGATAACCATACTTTTCTTGATCAGTAATTAAACGTAGTGTCAGGAAGGTGTGTCTTTGCTTGGAGAAACCCGCTTTGAAATTGTAGAGACTATCTTTTGCGCCTCCTACACCACCGCCAAGGTGCAAAAATTCATTGCCCCGTTCTTTAGCCCAGAGTCGGACAAAATCTGTTTCTAAAACACTTGGAGATTGTTTGTAAAACTGGGTTTTAGTTCCACCCAGGACAGCTTGAACGATGCCACAGCATTCTGTGTAAATACCAGCGGATATGATTTGATTATCCAGTTCAACGATACAGAGGTGAAGTTGCTCTCCTAGTATCTCTAAAAGTCCCACAAAGTAATCATAGTTAAAATAATAAAACCCTGCAGCACCTACCCGATCCATAGTCTCTTGATAGACTTCAATAAATTCCTGAATGTAGTCTTTAAATGGAACCATTCTGGCTGTCATCCCAGCACGCTTACACTTATTAATCTTATTGCGATGATCTTTGCGGGTATGACTCCATATTTCAGACTCAGGGAGTGTTAAATCAATGGAGACTGTCTCGCCATTGAAGGTAAACGGGTTAGGGTTAAATAATTCATTGATGTTATGATTAAGTATGGGATGAAGTCGCAAGAAGGCTGAGCATACTCCCTTGACAGATAACACACGTTTTAATTCAGCCATTGCTGCATCAGGAAACCCTGGTGTGCTAGCGGCTGCCTCACTTAATAAAATTCCTGGATAACCATAGGGAGAGACTACATCAAATAAATCCCCTGAGTCTTGATTGCAAATGTCATCACATTTGCGCAGTAAATAAGGAACGAATAAAATTTTATCCCCATCGGCTATTACAATTGCTTCCGGTATCCCTTGATTTCGTCTAGATTCTAGACTAAAATAGTCGGCTATATGATAGATATCATGAGGTAATTGCTTTAGGGTTTCTACCCATAACGGGCTTAAAAAATTAATGATTTTACTATCCATACTGTTATCTAATAAACTAATAATTAATTGGCTACTATTTCAAGACGTTATTCACACTTCAAACACTATGGCTACATATTAATCAGCCCATTACGTGATTATTATCTTGTAGCAGGAATAAATTTAATTGGTATTAACAAGAGGGAGAGCTCCCCTGAAACTCACTTAATGTAGAGTGGGTTGGGTTAACAATACCTTCGCGCTTGGTCACTTTAATAAAGGTTAGGAATAGGATTTTAAAATCAAGCCACAGATTCCAGTTATCAACGTACCAAACATCACATTTGAATTTATTTTCCCAACTAATGGTATTGCGACCATTAACTTGTGCCCAACCCGTAATACCAGGTTTAACCTCATGGCGGCGTGCTTGTTCACAATTGTAGCGATCTAAATACTCCACCAGTAAAGGACGAGGTCCGACAAAACTCATATCCCCTTTCAGAACATTCCAAAGTTGAGGAAGTTCATCTAAACTGGTTTCCCGTAGAAATTCACCAATTGCGGTGAGGCGTTCTTCATCCGGAAGTAGATTACCATTGCAGTCGCAATCATCGGTCATGGTGCGAAATTTATAGAACTTGAAAATACGACCATCTTTCCCCGGTCTTAGTTGGGTGAAAACAATTGGCCTTGCCATACGGAAGTAGATGGCGATCGCAATAATTAGGATAATAGGCGATAAAACAATCAGAGCAGTTGCAGCAACAAATCTGTCGGCAATGTCTTTAATTATTGGTTGTAAGTTATTGCTAGTAATTTTGTTACTCATAGTTCAAAGGTTATCGTTTTTCTCTTATTAAATAAAAAATATAATGTTTGAACTGGGATGTGTTGCCACAATGGCTATTACTAGTGATTAATGACTAATCATGCACATACTTAAAATCCCACGACTTGTATAACGTGGGATGATTTAATATCAAAGATATTCACTTGGAGATGGGGATATCGGGAGATCAGAATATCGGGAAATGAAATTGATGTGTAACCGTAATCAGCGAGAATTGGTATTATCCCCCCAAAGATCGGCAGTTAGTCAACATTAAACCTTAAACCTTAAACCTTAAACTTTAAACCTTAAACTTTAAACAAAAACTGCTTGAATTAAGCCCATCTGTTTAGATAGAGTCATTGTAAACAGGCCAAAGTCCAGTGCCTAAAGGTGTCAAAATGCGATCGCTTATTGCTTCACTATACAAAGCCTCATGGAGTTCCAGAATGTTTTGTAAATCATAAGTACTCATGTGCTCCCGTCCACGTTTGCCCATAGCTAATGCGTCTTCAGGATGGTCTAATACCCAGGTCATGGCCTGAGCGATTCCCTTGATATCCCCCACCTCAACCAAAAGACCACAGTCTCCTGCCAGCAAATCCCTAGTGCCACGGATATTAGTCCCAATCACTGGTGTTTCCAGGCACAAGGACTCCATCACACTTCTAGGAAGTCCTTCTTGTTCTGAAACCAATAGTGTTGCGATGGAGGCTTGTATCAAAGTCGGAATATCCCGGCGGAAACCAAGGAAATGTACCTGATTTTTAATGCCTAGAGCTGATGCTAAGTCTTGCATTTGTTGAGTCCACTCTTCATCTCCATCTCCTGCCAATGCCAAGTGGACATCAGATCGCTCTAAACAGGCAAATGCCCTTAAAATATCTTGATGATGCTTGCGAGGGATCAACTCAGCAACTGACAAAAATAGTGGATTTTCCGGTGCTATTCCCAGCTCATCGTACACCCCCATTACCTCAGCTACAGGAGTCGAATCAAAATTGTAGTATTCCAAATCAACACCGATTCCTGGCATATAGCGAATCTGTTGTGGTGGCACAAGATTATAGTGCTGAGCTGCCTCTTTATCCTCATGATTAATTACTACTAAGTAGTCAGTCCAATGTCCAGCCAATTTTTCCAATGTCAGAAACAACGCATTTTTTAAAGGTTGCCCCCCACGATAGAAGTGAAAGCCATGAGCCGTGTAAATTATCCTGGGTTTTCCCTGCCTTATTAAACTCCTTAGAGCATAACGAGTAATAAAAGCCGCTACTGGAGTATGTACATGAACAATATCATAGTTCTTTTGAGCAATTACTTCTTGGATAGTTCGCGGAGCCAACAGTAGATTATGTGGATCAAAGGGATTGCGTGACCACTGCAAATCCCAAACCTGGTCAAAAGCTGCCAAGCATTCCTCACAAGCCGAAACTCCCTGAGCCATAGCATCGACTTGCCAGCCTTCAAACCGGAAGTGGTGAGCCAAGGGAAGCAGGAAGCCACGGAGTGTATCCGGAACAGTAGTTATTATTAAAAGTTTATTCATGATTATTTATTAATCAATACTAGTTATCTTGGTTTACAATAATTAAAATCTCCCTAATTAGCTATCAGGATTAATGACTTACGCAATCAGCACTAGTTTTAAGCTAAAATTAGTTCATATAAACTTTCATATTTAGCGACAACTGAGTTTATAGAAAAGGAATGAAGGATTCTATATCTTGCTGCTTGTCCTAACAGTTTCCTACCTTCATTACCCATCAAAATTAGCTCTTTCCAAGCCCTAGCCAATGCTTCTGAGTTTCTTGGGGGTACCACTCGTCCCGTCTTACCAACAATCCAGGCTGAATCACCCACATCTGTTACCACACAAGGAACACAACTAGACATAGCCTCTCCAATAACTAAAGGAAAGGCTTCCCCATAGGCAGAAGCCAGAGTATTAATATCTAGAGCAGCAGTAAGGCGAGGAATATCACTGCGTTCTCCTAGTAAGTGGATATGATTCGATAGTCCTAAGTCCTGAATCAAGGAAGATAAAAAATTATTATTTTGGTCAACTTCTGTGCCAACCATAATAAAATGTACATCAGGAAATTCTTTGACTAACAATGAAGCAGCCCGGATAAAATTAGGGTGATCCTTCATGGGATGATAACGACCAATCAATCCGATTAAAACCGATTGCTCAGACAACCCTAACTCAGAACGAAAAGCTGCTCTAGCTTCCAGGGATGGTTTAAATAAAGACGTGTCAAATCCATTAGGAATTACACAGCTGTTTTCCGAAGAATATCCCAACGCTTCATGCTGTAATTTACTTTGACTAGATACAAAGCAAATTCCATGGATAAATTTAGAAATCATAGCACCACTTCTAATCAGTGATGCTGTCATTTTCTTCTCAGATGACAAGGAAGAAACTGAATGATGAATGCTCCACAAGAGTGGAATTTTATGGGTATAAAAACTACTAGCTAATTTGGCAGCTATATTTCCGTGATACATCCATCCCTGAATTAGGTCAGGCTTGAGAGTATTCACCGTATTAATTAACTTAGACAATGCTTGAAGGCTTGGAACCTTTCCTGGTTCAAGACCAATATGAGCAACAGGTATACCCAAAGATTGAATGCGATCGCCTACCGTATCACGCCCCATTAGAGACAGTACCACTGGAGTAAAGCGGCTTCGGTTTATCTTGGATAGGAGATGATATAACATCAACTCCGCACCTCCTATGGAGACTCCAGTAGTAAGGTATAGTATTTTCATAATCTATAGTTTTTTTTCCAATAAACCTTGCTAACGAAAAATAGTAATAGACCCATAGCCGCAAAAAACCAAAAATTAGCAATTAGGTAAGCCTCTGGGTCACCAAAAGTAATAAAATCTATCCAGGTTACAGCTGTTAAAATATAAACAAATGGCATCCAGTAGATTGTATGTAGCTGATTATTAAAAATAGTTTGTAGATAACGACCAATCCAACCAAAACTCAACGATATGATAATTAGTCCCACCCAAGACATACTATAGATACCAAAGGCCAGTATACCTGGTGGGATAGCAAACTCATTGGAGCCTATGATATTTGCTGTATTCTCAAAGGATAGGGTTTCTGGAAACTCCATATTAGTAAGACGCTCCGGTATTAACGAAAGCACCCCATAGTAGATATCCAGAAATAGCCGCATTGGATAATGATTATTAAAAGCTGCATCTAGGGAATGAACTGGAAACACAAAGTTCTCTACTAGTTCGATAATGCTAAAGCTTTCATTGGAACCACTGTCCAGAGATTGTCTAAAGCGTTCCACTACAGCAACATAGCCATCTGGCAAAGCGCTTAAGCTAAAAAACAGGGTTTTGCCGTGAATCAAAAACAAAGCAGCACTAGAGACAAAAGTAAGGGTGAAAGTAAAGGAAAATTTTCCAGTTTTTAGGACATAAACTAAATAAAATCCGATAATGTATCTGACAAAAGGAATACGCCCAGCTGTTAAGGTTGCTGAAATCCAGGAAGCGACTACAGATAGCAAAAATAAACTAAATAGAATGAATTTACCTTTTTTTATATTGCTAAAAAATACCAGGGCTGCCAATAAATAAGAAGCAAAGAATGAAAAGAACATAAAATTCTTAAAAAAAACCAGGTTGCCACTTTCAACCGTGGTTGAGCGAATCAAGTGGCTTTTAGCAAGGGCTACCATAACGCCACCATACTGAGAGCCATAGATTTGAATAGATAGACAAGAGAATAGCAGCAGAAAAATAGCAAAGACAATCACAACCTTGTCACTATAGCTCTTGATAGTAATCGTTTTCCCGAATTTTTCAGCTGACTTAGAATAGAAACCAATAACAATCAGAAGGTATCCCACAAATATAGCAATAACTGTTTGTGGGTTGTCAGTGTATAAGGTATTTCCCCAGTTCAACTCATGCCTAGCATTCTCTAGGTTAGCTGATAAGACAAATCCTGGAAAAGCATAGACAAGAAAGAAAATCAAGTTAGCCAAGGTCAGGAAATCCAACTTACCTGTTTTTTTTCGTTTTATTTCTGTAAGGAACATCAATAATATTAGTCCCAAGTAAGCTGTGGCTAACATAGTCAATTATTTCTATAGCAAAGGGAATAGGGAACAGGGAGTAGGGAGTAGGGAGTAGGGAGTAGGGATTAGGGAGGAAGTAGGAAAATTAGAATCAAAATTTATCACAAATTATTTTTTATTTTTATAGCAAAATAAACTATTTATGATCAATTAAATTAATTTTTATTTTTTTATTTTGAATTAACTAACGACTTTAGTTCAAGATAGCCAAATACTCAGAAACTGCTCGCTCAGTAGAAAAGTACCTTGCCCGCTCCATTAATTTATCCTGAGTTAATTGATATCTAAGTACTTGTAACATAGCTAATGATAAAGCGGCTGAATCTCCGACTGGTACTAAAATGCCATATTGTCCTGCTGATAAAATTTCCGCTGGACCACTAGGACAATCTGTAGCAATTACTTGGCAACCACATGCCATTGCTTCAATTAACACAGTTGGTAACCCTTCCCAGCGAGAAGACAAAACTAATGCATTCGCCTTACTCATATATGCATAAGGATTCTCCACAAAACCTGGCATAGAAACATCCGCTGCAATTCCTAGCCTGTTAATCGTTGCCTCTAATTCGCCTCGGGATTCCCCTTCACCTAAAATCACCAGACGAGCAATCATTTTTTTTCTTAAACGTGCAAACCCTTGAATTAGAGTCAGGAAATCTTTCTGAGGTGATAATCTACCAACAGCCAAAAAGACAGGAGGAGCGTCTTTTTGAAACCAAGAATGGCTCACAGGCATTTTTGATTTGGCAATTAGCTGATGATTAACCACTGGATTGTAAATTTCTCTGACTTTGCCTTGGTCAAAACCAAGTTGGCACTCCAAATCCCGTGCTACTGCATTAGAAACTCCGACAATTTCATCAGCACGAGGGTAAAACCATTTCATCAGTGGTGGTACCAATTTAGCTCGCATTAACTGAGACTTAGACGCTGACAAAGTGTTGTGTTCCACCAACACTAATCGAGTCTTGGTACGAGCTAACTCCCTCGCTGCTACAGCAATGACGTTAGCATGAGCCAGATGAGACACTAGAGCACAAGGTCTTTTTTGTTGTAAGTAACGTGACAAGGGTTGAATTGCTTTCACAACTCGTCCGGCTGCCAAGTTAACCAGACGCACCTCCTTAGGCACTTGGCTTAGATAAGGTCCATCAGCACTGGCAAGAACTAGATCCAACTGAACATCTTGTTCCAACATCCCTTTGAGCAGGTTAACCGTTACCCGTTCTGCGCCACCGTCATAGAGAGCAGGTAGAAAAAAAGCGATATGCTTTGTATCCATCATTCTTTTATAGATCATACTTTATAGCAGTTTTCAATTAATCCCTGTTACATCTGCTGTCAGTGATTCATAAAGCTGACTGCTGATTGATCACGTTACTAAATAAAGTTTCCCAGCGTTCTATTATTGTTCCTAAACCAAATTGTTCTGTAATTTTTGGAGCATAAGATGCTAGACGTTTACGCTCTTCCTCATTGGATATTAAACGCTCCATTGCTGTAGCTAAGGCTAACCTATTTTCACTGGGCACCAAAATCCCATTTACACCATCACGAATAACTTCTCGTGGACCACTAGGACAATCTGTTGAAACAACGGGGAGTCCACAAGCGAGTGCTTCGACTAAAACCCCTGGTAACCCTTCAAAGCGGGAAGACAATACAAATAATTCTGACCGTTTTAAGACTGAAAAGGGATTACGAACAACCCCAGGGAAGATGACCTGATTAGTTAAATCTAATTGATATCTGAGATTTTCAAGCTCTGGACGAAGCTCCCCTTCTCCTAAAATTATAAGTTGCCAGTTTGGATGGCGTTCAGCATGTTTTTTGAAAGCAGATAATAAAATATCAAACCCTTTCTGATGGGTAAGCCTTCCGATAGCAACTATCCATTTTTTAGTTAGATCAGCTCCTTTACTTTCCAGGAATTTATCCATACTAGGTCTGGAATTTATACTAGCCAATGGGTTGTAAATTACTGCTCGTTTAGTTTGGGGGAGCCAGTCAAAATACTGATTCACTCCATCCCCTACGCTCACCACTTTATCCGCAAAGGAATAGGTGATATGTCGCAATCTATCCCACACTTTGCCACTAGAACTTTTCCGAGGATCATTCTGTTCACTTACCAGAACGGGATAGTTAGTCTTAACAAGGGCTAACAGGGTCAAGATATTGATTTGATCTAAGAAAGAAATGACGACATCAGGGTGGAGGGATTTAATGGTTCGCCTCAAGACCCACAAACGATAGAGGTTATTCCAAATTCCATGAATAAAAGTTGGTGAGTTTTTGGCGATATTAAGGGCTACTCGATTAACCCCATCAGGTAATTTATAAAAGTCAAGATAGCTGTCATCAATTGTTACCACATCAACTTGATAACCCTTGTTAAAGAATCCTTTTGCTAGCAAAGCTACCGCTCGCTCAGCACCCCCACAGGAGAGAGATGAGGTCACTAGTGTTAATCGCATAATGGTTTTCCAGGGTTTTTCTTTTTGATTTGGTTTTGGGTAAATAAGAGCATAAAGGAAAAACAAAAGATATACACGCAGCTAGTGGATAACGCAATGCCTTTAATTCCCAGCCATTGCATAAAGAGAATATTCAAGATGATATTAATGGCTAAATCAAATCCAGATACCCACATCAGGATATAGTTTAGTCTCATAGCTGACACCAGCCTAACCACTAGAATATTAGCAATATAAAAAGGAATTTGTAAGGTATAAAGGGCTTGAGTTTGCGCAACTAATTCAGTAGCATCAGAGGTAAATGAACCTCGTTCAAAAACTAGTTTTACTATCGGATCAGAAAAAACAATTAGAATTATGCTTAGGGGTACGGTAATCATAAATATCAGCCGCAGATAATACCTAAGGGTGCCACGGATTTCGTGCCAATCCTGACGAGAAACCATCTTAGAAAAATAGGGAATTACCGCAGTGCTGATGGCAATACTCATTAGGTTAATGGGAGAAGCAATTAAACCATTGGCGTAGTTAAGTATAGACACACTACCAGGAGACAACATAGCTGCCATGGCTTGATCAATTGGAGCAGCACTACAGATTAATAATGCTCCAGCAATCATTGGCAGATACTGACTCGCTACCTGGCGCATAGGCTCATTAAATCCATACCATCTTGGCAGTAATGAAATACCTTGATGATGCAGTGCTATTCCCAGAATTATCAGCTCTAGAACTGTACCACTAATTAATCCAGCAACTAAGGCAAAGATTCCTAAAGACTTAAATCCTAATATCAATAGGATGCTAATCACCGGAATCATCATTGGACATAGAGCTGCTAGAGCAAAACGTTCCCCAGCATTCAAAACAGCACTCCAAATGATGGCAATCCCAGTAAGGACAACTACGGGTGCCATTAAACAAAGTAGATGAAAGGTAAGCTCTAACTTTTCGGGGTTAAACCCAGAGGCAATCAATGGTAAATAAACCAGAGCAGTAGCTACCATTACTATAGTAGTGAAGCTAAGCAGTACTAATGCCCAGATCATTACTCCAGAAAACAGTTTTTGAGCGGCTGCCATTCCTTCCTGCTCTCGTACACGGATATAGGTAGGAATAAAGGCAGTATCAAGGGATTCAGCGATTACATTTTTGATCAAAAAAACCACCAATAAAGCGATAAAAAATGCATCTAATTCATCCCCAGTACCAAACCTCCAGGCAACTACTAATTCTTTAATAATAGAACCAACTTTTACAAAAGCAGTTAATAAACCAACAGTTACAATTGCGCGAAAAATTTTGCTATTCGTGGAGCCATTGACTAGCTTTTTACAGTAGATAAGCAAGCTCTGCCCTGACCAAACTTTCATAGTCTCTATCGGTATTTAAGCATATGCGCTACGCCCAGGCTACGCCAACATATCTCAGCTCTCACCTATCAGCTATCACCATATGCTTACAGTTTAATTAACAACAAGGCTAGTCAATAGGGAATTGTAGCCTGTCGAGGCTTCCCAGAGATTTTGATTAGCAAGTCTGATGGAATAATCTGGACGATTATATAATTGAGGAGCTGGATCAGGTAGATTTAAGAAAACATCATAGGTTCCAGTTTCGATTGTGTCTGGAGTACGAGTGACAGCATTAATAACCTGAGTACTACCAGGCATCCACATCCGAGGATCCTGGTCTATAGGTAAATGGTATTCGCGACGAGTGACACGGTGACGGAGAATAATTTCCAGTGGCCGAGGATTGTAAGGACTAGCCCATCCTTCATTGATAATTTCCAATTGTATTGAGAATGTACTAGCGGGTTTTACCCTAGTAGGAGTAACTGACTTGACTAGACGAAAGCGATAGCCCAAACGACGTTTAATTTCCTCTAAACACCCTTGAGTTTCCCAGTCTTCAATGATCTCAGTGGCATCACCCGGTTTGTAGTTTAATGCACTCCAGCGCATTCGTTCTAGTTCATTTAAGGCATTGGGACAATCGTCAAAAGAACTAGAATTGCAGGTTTCTCCCCCCTGTACCACATACCGATTATCCAGATTTAAAAATGTCTTTTCTTGTTCTATTATTCCCCGATCCGTATGGCTGTAAGTTCCCCAATCATCAATACTGGCTAGGAAACAATCATTAGTAGCTCCAGTTCTTGCTCGGTTAGTACCATTAAACGCTTGATCAGGGGTAAGAGGATTTTCCTGATCAAAAATTGCCATTTTATGATTGGGGTATCGTAGAGCAATCATCCGTTCACTAGGTAGCACCGACAGGAGTTTAAACAAAATAGCTTTTCTATCTTCATTGTTGCTATCCAAACCATAGTAAGAACTATGCCATTCTCCCCAGTAACCAATAAAACCTGCTTCCATGTAGGCGATAACATCGTAGTTTGATGCTAATATCGGTTGCAGATCATCCAGATGGGAGAGTATGCGATCGCGGGATGAATCTTCACCACCTCCTACCCAATTATAGGAAAAGCGTAAGATTAATTTAACCCCAGCTTGTCGAGCCGTATTCAAATCCTGGGATAGGGTTTGTAGAAAAGACTCTGATAACGGTTTATTTCTAAATTCCGAAATTAGGTAAACCTTACGTAATAAGGTCATTTGGTTATTCCTAACCTCTTGTAGCTCAGACAGCTGTAAGGGATTATTTGATGTATTGTCCAGAGGAGTAAAAGGCATAAAAAAGCCTCGTTCTGGATTGGAAAAGTGTTCATCACTACCTTGATAAACCGTGGTAACCTTAGAGGTTTGAGCTGTTGTCATAGTATTACAAGCAACAGTGGTGAATATCCCTATTACAAAGACTAACTTGCTGTATTTTGCTATCTTGCTAATCACCATAATAGCTTTATTATACTGATTGATTATGAATGTTTATCGCGGTTTTAAATTGGATGAGCTACACACCAAAATTCTCACCCCTGCTCCCCCTCTTTCCACTCTCCCCTTAGTTTAGCTGTAAGCATATGCGCTACAAATAGTGCTAGGCCAACAGCATATACTCTACAAATGGTGCTAATTCAGGTGCCATCAGCCGTTGGCAAAAGGCTGATGGCTGAGGTTTAGCTAAACTCCAATCAAAGTTATAGCCGCTTCAACGTCTAGGGGTTTGGAGAAAAAGTAGCCCTGTCCATATTTACAGTTGAGGATTTTTAGTTGATCAATTTGCCTTGATGTTTCTACCCCGGTGGCAATTAGATCAATACCAAGATCATTGGCTAGTTTAGCCACGGTTTGAACGGGTTCTAAATTTCTGTTATCGGTATTGATTTTACTGACTAGAGAGCGATCAAATTTTAAGCCATTAAACTCTCGATAGATAGAGTTAGATACTTCATGGATATAATTGATATCCGATGAATTATCCATACCAAAATTATCCAATTCTAACTGAACCCCAATGGCTCTAAGTTTAGCAAGCACTACCATGGCTTTCTCAGGATTTTTACGAATAAAACTCTCAGGTATTTCTAGCTTAAAACGATAAGGATCCAAGTTATTATTATTGATAATATGGTCAATCTGCTGAACTAAATCAGGTTGCAATAACTGTTGGCGACACAGATTAACACTAATGGTTATCGGTGTTTGAGTAGGAAACAGTTGTTGCCAAGACTGTAGTTGATTGCAAACTTCTTTGATTACCCACCAACCCATGGGAACAATCAAGCTAGTTGCTTTGGCTACTGGCATAAACTCTTCTGGATAAATCAATCCTAAGTTAGGATGTTGCCAGCGCAACAATGCTTCAAAACTATTTATATGCTCGTTTTCTAGGAGCATAATCGGCTGGTAGTAAAGCTGCAAATCCTGATTTTTTAGAGCCTTTTGCAAATAATCTTCCATTTCCCAAAACCCAATTTTTTTGGTGTGGGTAAATTTGCCGTTGGCTTGGTAATAACACTTGTCCAATACTTTAATAGTTTCATCATTCCTGATAATCTTAGAAATATCCGAAGGTACATTTAGGATTGGAGTAGTTTTTTTGTATTTAGCGGTGTATCCTGGTACCAGTTGCTCCAGCAAGAATAGAATTAGATTGGTATAATTTTGAGCGGCAGCTTTCCGGAGTGCCTCTACGGCATAGTCAAGATTTTGGGAAACCATGTGACTAGCATTTTTAACTACTAGCAATTTGTCGTGTAGGGTTGGTTCATATTCTTCTCCAGGAATTAGCAGTTCCTCAAATAACTTTTCTCCTGGTCGCAGTCCGCTAAAGACAATGTCAATGTCCTTACCAACTTCATACCCGGACAGGCGAATCAGTTCTTTGGCTAAGTCAACAATTTTGACCGGTTGACCCATATTGAGCATAAACACTTCACCACCCTGACCAATCACTGAGGCTTGCAAAACCAATTGAACTGCTTCTGGAATCGTCATGAAATAGCGACAGATATCAGGGTGGGTAACAGTCACCGGACCCCCAGCAGCAATTTGACGCTTAAAGGTAGGAACAACACTACCTCGGCTACCGAGAACATTGCCAAAACGAACCACAGAAAAATGCCTACCACTCCTTTGAGCCGCTTGTAGCACAAGCATTTCCGCCACTCGCTTGCTGCAGCCCATAACATTGGTGGGATTAACTGCTTTATCCGTTGAAATCATCACAAAGTGTTCTACACCATATCGCAATGAGAGATCCAGCAAATTTTTGGTTCCCAGCACATTGTTTGTGATCGCTTCTGGAGGATTTAATTCCATCATTGGCACATGTTTGTGAGCCGCAGCGTGGAAAACAATATCTGGTCTGAATTGGTCAAAAATGTACTCTAACCGACCTGTCAATCGAATATCAGCAATAATAGTATTAATATTGGGAAGTATTTCATTTTCTAACCGATCGTATTCAAGTAGTTCTAAAACTTTGTTTAGTTCTTGTTGGATATGGAACACAGAGTTTTCTCCATGTCCCAAAAGTACCATTTCTGAAGGTTGACACTTAAAAATTTGGCGACAAAGTTCACTGCCAATAGAGCCTCCTGCTCCTGTCACTAAAACTATTTTTCCTTTCAGAAACTTAGCCACACGCTGAACATCAGTTTGTATAGGTTCGCGACGCAGCAAGTCTTCAATCTTGACATCTCGAACACTACCAACACGGATAGGATTATTGAGGATTTCATTCATACCAGGTAAAGTAGTAGTTGGTAGTCCTGTGGATTTACAAATATCTAAAACTTCCCGAATAACTCGCCCAGGTGCTGTAGGCATGGCGATAATAATTTTGCGAATACGTAGAGAGCGAACAACATCAGGAATCGCATCACGATTACCAACTATAGGTAGTCGCCTAATTCTTAAATTGAGCTTTTTACGGTCATCGTCAATAAAAGCGACAGGATTAAAACCCAGGGAAGGATTCTTTTGCATATCCTGGGCTAGAGCAACCCCTGCACTACCAGCACCAACAATCAGTACATTGTCCCGGCGATGAAACTTCCTATGCTTTTGGCTGACTCTTTCGACTGCACGAACACTGAAGCGAAGACTACCGACAAATAACAAGCTCAGTATACCGTCAAGTAAGGGCAAGGAATTAGGCAGGCTATTCAAGGATAAATTGGTTAAACCATTCGACCAGTGAAACAATAACGTTTGAATGACTATAGCAGCAGCAGTAAGTGCGGCTATCTGCTCTAGTTCATCAATACTGGCATAAGACCAGCAACGCTTGTAGAGACCGAAGGTAGAAAATACAGTTAGTTTAACGACTAGGAACAGAATGGTTGCCAGTATCAGTCCAGATTGATAGAGGTTGATATCTAAATGATTGTTTAAGAATAGGACTAGAGCTAATACTGGCGTACTCGTGAAAATAATCAAATCAATGAGTAAGAAGTGGCGATTTCTCAGACCTAGTAACCAATTTAATAAGTTATTCGTCATGTTTTATTATTCAGTTGATTATAAAAAATTACACAGTAATTAGCTATTAAGCTTCGGTTCATATAACAAGTAACGGTAAACATAAAAAGGGGGACATATAATTACCGTACCGATGTTTTACACGTTTGGGTGCGTAAGTTATCTTAACTTTAGAAATCGGTGGTTATACCAAATCCTGTTTCCATACCCCCCTTATCCCCATAGCCAGAGATTCTTGGCATACAAAGATTTGGTCGATTTGTATAAAGGGGTTTTGACAAACGGATTTGGGATTAGTATAGCTAAATAAAAAATCAAAAGAAACACAACTAAAGACATATTTTTTAGTTATTTATTGATTTAATTAATTTAACGATATCTAGATAACTAGAAATATCAATTTCATTGCTTTACTGAATATTTACTAAGTGTTTACTAAATCTTTACTAATTGCTTGGGAGTTTTTGCTGATAGTTAAATGAGATGAACTGCTTAGTATAGTGGCTTATTAAATGCTCACAAGGTTGCCAGTGTGGCATAACTTTTTGGTGCTACACTGGTGGAATAATTTTGAATTGCGTTAATAGATTGTTTGATAAAATTTAGGTAAACCTAACGTTATAGTTTTGATGAATTTTTATAAACGATAGATATCCTAAATCATTTGTCCAAAAGAACCAATGGTGAAATTCGGCTCTGTCTCGCCCCGTAAGCATTCAGCAGTCAGCCGTTGGCCAAAGGCCACGCTACGCGAACAGCCGTCAGCTTTTGGCTCACGCTACTAGATCGGTGCTTATTTTATTCAAAACCACCGATCTAGTAGCGTGGGTGTAGCCCATAAACTGTTCCCGTAGCGTGGCCATTCGCTAATGGCCAAGGCTAATGGCTAATGGCTGATAGCTGAGTGCTGAACGCGCACGCACCTCAAGTAGCGCTTAAGCTGAGTGCTGCCTTGCTCCCCCTGCTCTGGTCACCAGGAAGTATGGTGATTCCACCGAATTTGATATCAGGCAATTGACCAACAGGCTCTACTGCGGTTCAACCCAACGAAACTGGTAGGGTAAATCTTTCGCGCCCCATAGCAAATTGCCAGCAGCATCAAAACCCCGATCTAAGGTGTCCATACCTTTTTTGTGGAGTATAATGGTATTGGTGATTTTGACTGCTCCTCTGTATTTAGTTGGACAACCATCCTCTGGTGTCTGGCCGATGTAGTTATCACCGACTGGCTTCAAAAATACACTGCACACCGCTTTACCTAAGTCATTTGAGGGTATCACTCGCTCTCCATCAGGTTGATTGCACAAACCAATCAGGGTTTTTGGGTTTTGAGGCTTAAACCCCCTAGATTCTACACTCTGGCCATTGTCACTGACAGCTATACGCAAAAATCGCTGTCGGTAAGGAGAGTTAAGGCGTTGGGAAAGCGCTTGTTCCTGATACAGAAATACTGATGTAGCAGGGTTGAGTCCAGCATCAACACTCTCTAGGTTGACAGTACAGGTGGTCATGCGGACATCAGGAGAATCTGGGTTAGCTCTGGCTTGCGCCGAGGTATCCATTACCCCAACTAGATGAGACACAACCTCTTTAACCTGTTGCTCAATCATGACTAATTCAGCAACAGCATTACCGGTACTTGTTGCCATCCACAAAAAGGCGATTGGCGAAGCCGCGCCAAAGGCGATCGCGTAGCGTGGCCAAAGGCCAATCGCTACCCCTGTCCGAAGGCTATTGTTCTTCACGATTACGTTCACACCCCAGCAGACTCTTTATCAAAAGTTGTGTTCAAGTATATTACCTGAAGGGGTGACCAAGATTGGCAGGAGTGTAAAGTAATATTGTAAACATTGATGGGGAGATGGGGAGATGGGGAGATGGGAAGAGTCAGCAGATTTGATATAATTCCCCCAACAGTTGTTGAGTTGACTTACCTGCAACTACCTACAACCTACAACCTCGAACCTTCCACCTACAACCTACAACCTCGAACCTTCCACCTTTACCATTGTTTCGGCTTGGTAGCTGATATTAGCTTGTTTCAACCGATTGAGGGCTTCACCCAAGCGATCGCATTCCGCAATCAAACTAATCCGCACATACCCTTCACCACCGATACCAAAAGCATTTCCTGGGGTGAGGACTACTCCAGTTTGCTGCAAAACATCCAGGGCAAAATCCGTTGAACCTACCCCAATTGGGCAAGGAACCCACAGATACATGGTTGCCTTGGATTTAGGAATCTGCCAACCCAACTCGGCCAAACCCTCAATCATGAAATCTCGGCGGCGGCGGTAACGGTTTTGGACATCTTGAAGGTAAACATCTGACAGTTGCAAGGCCGCTTCAGCAGCGCTTTGTAAGGCAGCAAAGATGCCATAGTCTAGATTAGTTTTTAAAGTACGCAACCCTTGAATAATGCGGCTATTCCCCACTACAAAGCCAACGCGCCAGCCAGCCATATTATAAGTTTTCGATAGGGTATGGAATTCGACACCAATATCTTTAGCGCCAGGAATTTCCAGCAAACTAGTAGGCTGATAGCCATCAAATGCTAATTCGGCATAACATAAGTCATGTACCAGCAGAATTGAGTACCGACGGGCAAACGCAACTATTTCTTCAAAAAACTCCCTTGGGGCGGTAGCGGTGGTTGGATTACTGGGATAGTTAAAATAGAGTATCTTAGCTCGTTGGGCAACCTGATCCGGAATCGCCCCTAAATCAATCAGCCAATCATTTTCCGGTTTCAACACCAAGCTGTGAATTTCCCCCCCAGCAATCAACGGACCCCGGAAGTGGACTGGATAAGCAGGAGAAGGTACTAAAATCAAATCTCCGGGATTCACATAGGCCAAGGCTAGGTGAGCTAGTCCTTCCTTAGACCCTAACAGAGGTAAAGCTTCACTGTCTGGGTCTAGCTCCACATCATAGCGGCGGTGATACCAATTCGTAATTGCCCGACGGAAACTAGCAGTCCCCTCAAACGGAGGATAACCGTGGTTAGCGGGATTTTTTAAGGCTGCGATCGCTGCTTCAATCACCGGCTGGGGTGCTGAACCATCAGGATTACCCATCCCCAAGTCAATCAAATCCAGCCCTTGCTCACGGGCTCTTGCTTTTAATTCATCTAAACGAGCAAATACATAGGGAGGGAGTGAGCTTAGTCGTTGTGCTGGGGTAATCAAATCTACCATCATCAGTGTCAGGTTTGGAAGTTAGCCGGTTGAAGGTCAAGATCTAGAATTTTTGACTTTGGCCAAAAGGCCACGCGATGAAGCGTTCGCGAAGCGGAGGCCTTTGGCCTCAGCTTCCGCGCTTATGCGATTGGCCGTAGGCCACGCCAAAGGCGATGGGCGTTCGCGTAGCGTGGCCAAAGGCCTCAGCCCCGCTTTCAGCGATCGCGAACGAGTTGAGAGCCAGAGTATGGGAAAATGCTAGTAATATTAAAGGTTATCAGGTTTGAGCTCAAAATCTGCAACCGGCAACCTTCAACCTGCAACATTTTTAAATAAAGAATGCAGAATGAAGAATTTGGAATTCTTCATTCTGCATTCTGACAGACAACCTACCCTAAACCGAATCGCCAAAGGCGAACAACCTTTAACCTAATAACCTTCAACCTTCAACCGTTGAGGTTGTCAAACTTAACTGCTGCTGACGATGCCCCTCAACTAGTACCCTAGTAGAAACCATTGCTGCCATCAGCTGTTCTGGAAGCACCTTAAACGGAAGCCGATGAATATCAGAATTTTCCCCACAGGCAATCTCAGCTGCTTTCTGTAACTGAGCCAAGGTAATCGACCCTAATCCCAGGTCTTGGAGGGTTTGGGGCAAACCAAGCTCTCCATAAAACTTCAGCAACTGTTGCCGTGCTGATGCAGCTAGTTGGTTCCCCTGAAGCATTTCTTCTAAACGCAGCTGCACCAAAATGCCATAAGCCACCTTTTCACCATGTAAAGAATCGTGAGCTGCTGGGATATGAGTTAAACCATTATGTATAGCATGGGCAGCAACAGTACGACATCGAGCTCCACCCAAGCCCCCAATCACACCAGCCAGTAAAACTGTTGCATCGACAACTTCCCGCCAAACTTCACTACCAGGTTGGGTTAGAGCATCAACCGACTTTTGGAACAAAATATCTCGCAATACCCTTGCCTGTTGGACAGCCGCAATAATTAGAGTATCTGTAGCGCTACCACTACTAACTGAAGCTTCGTACCACTTCGCTAAGGCATCACCAATCCCGGCAACTAGGGTACGTTGGGGCGCTGTCTGAATCAAGCTGTAATCGAGTACCAATAAATCTGGGCAACGGTCAAGTCCAACATCATACAGGAAAGCCCCCTGGTCAGAATAGATATTGGATAGAGCAGTCCAAGCAGCACAGGTAGCAGCAGAGGTGGGTACAGTAACTACAGGTAACTGGCACTGGTGCCCTAGGATTTTAGCAGTATCCAACGCCTTACCACCGCCAATCCCAATAATTAAGTCAGATTGATGAGCAGTAACGGCTTCTGAGAGTTTACCTAAAGACTTCTCACTGCAATCAGGACTGTAGGATGCGCATTCATAACTGAGTTGATGCTGTTCCAAAACCGATTCCAGTGATGAGGCTAGGGTAGCCAGAGTATGCTGGCCTCCTACAATCAAAGGACGATTTCCCAACCGTGCGATCGCATTTCCTGAATCTTCCAACGAACAACGCACTACTTGAGTCGGTGCCACATTTAAGGAAAGCAAGGAGGTAGGTGCTTGTTTGGTCATGGCTGTAGCCCAAATAAACATATTGGTTTGGTAAGGTGAGTAATGACCTTACTGGGGGATAGGTTTCTTATTATACATTTTCCCAAACTTACAGGGGTTAGGGGTTAGGTATTAGGCTAATGGTATTAGGTGTAGCCTTGGATGACAACCTTTCAACCTTTCAACCTTTCAACCTGCAACCTTTCAACCTTTCAACCTTTCAACCTTTCAACCTTTCAACCTTTCAACCTTTCAACCTTTCAACCTGTAACCTGCAACCTTGCCCTTAAGGCCGTAGGCCACGCTGCGCGAACGGCCACGCGTGCGCGTTCAACTTTCAACCTTAACTTTGACTTAGGTCAGAAACAATTTACGCTCCGCTTCTCTGCGTTTGCTCAAACCTAATAGGACTCGACCACCACCCTTGTTCCAACGAAGAAACTCATTGGCAGCCCCTTGATCATCACCCTGATTCAACTTACGTAATAATGTCGAGCGCCTAAACGCTGTTGGTCCTATATTGAACACAAAGCTAACTAGAGCAGAGAATTGATTATCAGTCAGTGATACTTTGACAAGATTACTCACCGTAGATTCAGAACTTTCTAAATCTTGTCTGAGCAATTTCTCAGCTTGCTCAACAGTGATGATATCTCCGATGCGAACACCACCGGTATGACCCCATCCAATAGTAGGAATTCCGACCGGATCGATATAAGCTTCTACTCTGCCATCGGGGCACCTTTTATGGAGTCCTTCAAACTCTTTAACCAGATCTAAACCAGCTTGGTTAATGTTTCTATCGGTACCTGGTGGCAACTCTGGTGTTACTTTCTTGATGATAGCATCAAAGTAAAACTGAGCCGTTTGAGGACCAATAATTCCTTTGACAGCTCCAGTATTACCCAGTTTGTTCGCATCTTTAAACTTATTAACTCCTGCCTCAGACAAGTCCAAGCCGCATTCTTGACACAGTTCAATAAAATTTTGTATAATTATTGTGCTAAGAACGTCTTCTACATCCAATTCCATTAATTCTTGAAGTTTACTAACCTGAGCCATTGGCAGGTTGACTAGAATGTCAAGTGCATAGCGTTCTTCCACAGAAAGACTATTAATGTTGGTGTCTTTAATAGTTAAAGCTGACATAGTTATATGACTTATAAAATAAACCTAACGTTATTGGGGATAAAATATGCTTGACTAATTATTATATTCCGGATTTTTAAAAAATTAATCGGTAAAGGTTAAGGGTAAATTATAAATTTGTAATTTGGCATCGGTCAAAAGAAGCGACAAACCAGATTTTAAGATACAATAGTATCCCAGGTAAAAAAATCCCATGAGTTGACTCTGTTTCTTGACTAAGCTGATAGCTGAATGCTTACTTAAGCACTAGGTTTTTGAGTTACTAAATTAGTCTTCAGCGTGAATTTTCGCTTTTACGTTAATTGTGATAAGTTTGAAATAAAAATTTACAAAACTAGTAATTCCCCTTTCCCGTCTCTTGGTGCGCGTTCGGTGTGGGCGACAGATTATTAAGGGTAATGATCCGAAGATGATATGACAAGCCTAGCCAAACCTTGATTTAGCTTGATTTAGATCTAGGGTGAGTTAAAGGGGTTAATTTGACCGAAAAAATTGCGAAAAATTCATCTTGACAATAACTAACTTAGGTGAAGTCGTTGGGAGCAGGGGACTTCACCTAAGGAAAGTGGGATGGGTTAACAATTGCCTCCACAAGCAATTTTTGGTAAAAAAATCGGTCTATTATTTTTCAATCTACGGATTCTAAAGGTGCGCTTTCCGTGATGGCAAGGGATTGCTCGCCATCATGGGTGGCACCTAAAGGTATCGTAGGGATTGACACCTGTGGTAGGTGTATTTTTTCAACTGTTGGAGTGTAACCCAGCCATTGTAGGGACTGTTGGGCAAACTGTTGAGGACAACCACTGACCCCAAAGCGAGTTGGTCTTGCTTCCCCAGTATTCCGCCCTCCAATTAAATCGAGTTCTTGAGCAGCAGCAGCAACAACGTATTTTGCTGGGTCTACCAATTTAACGTCTGGGGGTAATATTTCCCGTAGGATCGGTTCTAGATGGGGATAATGAGTACAGCCATAAACTAGGGTATCGATTTGGGCTGCTAGCAAAGGTTCCAGGTATTGCCGTGCTACCTCTGTAGTGTAGGGTTCGTACAAGCGATTTTGCTCCACTAATGGCACAAACTCTGGACAACCCACTTCCCACACCTGAGCAGTTGGTTCAACCTCTAAAATAGCATTTCGATAAGCATTGCTCGCAGCCGTAGCTGGTGTAGCAATCACCCCAATCCGACGACCTTGGTGGAGCGCCCCACGGGCACCTGGTAGAATCAGCCCCAGCATTGGGATGTCAAACTCACTACGCAGAGTTTCCAATGCCAGAGCCGAACTGGTATTGCAGGCCATCACCACCATTTTGACCTCCTGTTGCACCATCCAGCTGAGAATCTCGAAGCCGAACTGCACGATTTCGTCCGCAGACCTGGTACCGTAGGGTAGCCGTGCTGTGTCCGCAAAGTAAATAATTGATTCGGATGGTAGTTGTTTGTATAGTTCCCTCAGAACAGTCAGACCCCCCACACCACTGTCGAAAATCCCGATGGGACGACTCTGGGGTTGAGTTCGAGAGATCAAAATTGGGTTATTGATCATTGGTTAATAATTGGCACCTACCCACCCAGGGGCAATAAACAGATTACTTGAGTTCGCTCAAAACAAGAAAATCGTTAGATTATAGGTTAGCAATTATGAATTAAGAATTGACACAATATTAGAACTCAACTTAGGTCAATCGATTCTGCCGAATATAACCGATTCTGCCGAATGTATAGGAGGATGCCACGAGCGATCGCTCTAGCCATCTGGCTGCGATAGGCGGCAGTTTTTAGTTTAGCTGAGTCTTCATCGCCAGTTAGAAAACCAACTTCTACCAAAACTGCTGGCATGGAAGTTTTCCTGAGCACATAAAACCTCGCCCGTCGGGTACGTCGGTCACTAATATCCACGCTCCGCAAGATAGTGTAGTGGATGGTTTGGGCAAGACTCCGACCAGTAGAGTAGTAGTAAGTCTCTAATCCATTGACATCCGGTCGCTTACCCCCGATAGCATTGGCGTGGATGCTTACAAATAAATCAGCATCCGTCCGTTCTGCCACTTGAACTCGTCCATCCAGACTGATGAATCGGTCATCTGAGCGAGTCATGACAACCTGGATCCCCTGTTTTTCCAACAGCGCTTCCACCTGTCGGGAAATCGACAAATTAACATCTTTTTCTTGTATACCCCCAAGCCCAATAGCACCAGGGTCTTTGCCACCGTGTCCGGCATCAATGACCACTACCAGGCGCTCTTTGGGAACCCGACGTCTGGGAATTGGTGGGCGAGTCCGGTTAGGCGGTGGCACAGGAATCGAGTGAGGCGGTGGCACAGAAATCGAGCGGGGTGGTATCCTGGTTGGCCTGCGTGATATCAATGGTCTCAGTTGCAGAGCCAACAGCTGATCATTGAGCTGATTGAGGCTACCAATCCGGGTACCGTTTGATGGCTGTACCAAAATCAGCACCGTGTTTTTGTCCTCCTGCCGCACCATCACTTCTGATACGGGACTAGTGGTATTAAGTTGAGGGCCACTGAACTTCTCAGCTAGTTTGGCATTCGGTATAGTAATTTGGTAAGCCTTTGAACGAGGATCCCATTTGCTAGTGGCTCTGACCCGTTGGTTAGCCTTAATCAACAGTTGAGTCTGATTGCTAGACAGTTCCACTGATCCAATGGTGGCTAACTTACCGGTATTAGCCGAGCCACGAGATTGAATCGGTTTCGTGGGAACTTTGGATGTTGGTCCATTATCTAAGCGTTGAGCTGGGATCCCTCTAGGAAAAATCAACACCCCTCCCAATCTTTGACTGAAGGATGCCAGCCAATCAGGGCTGTCACTATCCACATTCAGGGTCATGCGGACAATCGGTGGGGAATCTTTTTTCTTTTCAAACTCAATTTTGCTAACCCCATAGCGATTTACCTCCAAATCCTCTGCTAACAGACTCTCGGCAATGGTAACCCCTTCCAGGTCGATGTTAATGCGGCGGTTATTGCGACTTCGTTCAATTTGAATGATAGGTTTCCCACCATCGGTACTGACAAAAAATCCATTTCTATTGATCTCAAAGCCTTGGCGGCGATTCCCCGGATTGGATCTCGGAATAGTTGGATTGGATCTCGGAATAGTTGGATTGGATCTCGGAATATTTGGCCGTGGTGGAGGGGATTGAGTGCGGGTTGGTGGCTGAGCCGGTGGTAGGGATGGCGGTGCTGGGTTAGGCAGAACCGGCAGTGACCCTCGATAGGGCTGAGGTAATTGTACAGTCCACTGATTGGGGCTAATACCCCGAAATTTTACCTGCTGGGGGTCTATAGTGTAACCAGGAGCCAATTCAACCACAATCCGAGTGGTTTGTCTCTCAAATTGACCCACTCGCACTTCTCGAATCGCCCCACTTAGACGCTGATTTGTTGATGGACCTCCGACGTTAATTCCCGGTAAATCAATCACTAACCGGGTAGGATTAGAAATGAGTTGGGCTGTGGGTTGTACACCCACATCAGTGGTAAATTCCAGGCGATTCTGATTGCGATCATATTGCCAAAATAGTAGTTCACGGGCTTGAGCCGCCAATGAAAATAGAGAAAATGTCAAAGAGCTGGAGAGTAGCAGTAGCCAGCGAAACCTCACAATTTTTACTCCTGTATCATGTATCTTAGGTAATTGGTTATAGCAATTGGTTATAGGAATTGGTTATAGCAATTGGTTATACGAGCTGAAGCGCGGTTAACGATTAGACCGCACGCAGCAGCCTAGATTAGGCTATAGTTCACCGCTAATCCCTAACCGCTCACGATGAATACCCCTAATTAATAGCCCAGTCAACCACTTTCTAGTCTGTTTGACTAATAAGATTAATCTTATTAAAACCATTAACAGACTCGGACGTAGAGTAGCTTGGTTAAGTTTCAAGAGTTTCAGTATACACGGGTTTCTCTGAATCGAAAATTTGGTTTTAGTTAACACATTTAGCAATATCGAAATCTTAAAGCATACACAATCAACTAAATTGAACAGGATTCTTCAAGAATCCTGCATCAATAATAATTGTCTTTAATCACCAAGCTCAGATAGCTTCGCAACAAGTCTCAAGACTCTCCAGCTGTTTCCACCGGCTCAGATGGCTCTTGAAAGACCAACCGCAACAAAGGCGGAGCGACAAAAGTCGTTAAGATAACCATCATGATAATCGCTGCTTCAGTGGCTTCTGATAGAGCACCACTTGCTGAACCAACACCAGCAAAGACTAGCCCCACTTCACCTCTGGGAATCATGCCAACCCCAATAGCCAGACGGTTAATTCCTGATTGACCAAAGACTGTCAATCCTGTGATCACCTTACCAAGAATTGCTACCACAATCAGGAAAGTTGCCAAGATCAAACCCTCGCGATTACTGGGAACTGCTGGGTTAAGCACACTCAAATCAGTTTTGGCTCCCACTGTAACAAAGAAGATGGGCACAAGTATATCTGCCACTGGTAGGACCTGTTCTTCCAATTCTCGACGCTTATCCGTCTCTGCCAAGACTAGCCCAGCAGCAAAGGCTCCTAAAATGGCTTCTAATTGGATAGCTGTGGCAATATAGGACAAGACAAAGGCAAAAATGAGTGCTGTCAGTAATACCTGACCTCGGGTTTTCATTTCCTTGACCAAGGCAACGAAATACGGACCGAGGAAGCGACCGATTAGAATTGCTCCAACTAGGAAGACACCAGCACTAATAATCAAATAGATCACATTAGTGATCACGACTTCTCCAGTTTTTGCCAGACTAGCCACCACAGCCAGGACGATAATTCCTAGGACATCATCAAGTACGGCAGCACCAATGATAATTTGCCCTTCTTTAGAACTGAGCTGTCCAATTTCTGCTAGGACTTTAGCGGTAATCCCGATACTAGTGGCAGTTAGGGCAGCACCAGCAAAAATAGCAGGGACAGCAGAAATATTAAATAGGTAAGCTAAACCAGCAGTACCAGCAGCAAAGGGAACAACCACCCCAACTACAGCTACCACAGCAGCCTGCGGACCAACACGGATCAGTTCTTTGAGGTCAGACTCTAGTCCAATTTCAAATAACAGGATGATCACGCCGAGTTCCGCTAAGACGGAAATCACCTCGCTAGTAGACTCAAATACTGAGTTGGTAGCTTCTGGGGTTAGACCAGCGGTAGTTTGGAGAAAGCTCATCATTAAAGAATTGCTAGCCGCACTGCCCCCTTCTGGGAAAACTAGCAGATTTAGGGCAGAAACCCCGACAACTACACCACCGACCAATTCCCCTAATACCGGTGGTAAGTTAATCCGAGCACAAATTTCGCCTCCGAGTTTACTGGCGAAGTAGATCACCACTAAACTCAATAGCACTCCTGCAAGAACCAGTGAACCGTTTTCTGCTTCATTAGCAGTGGCTTCAGTTGCTGTTGCTAATAGGAATGGGAGAGGGTGTTCAGGGGGTAGCAATGGTAAGGGGGTGAGGAGATTCACCCAGCCAGTTATATCAGCCATGTAGTTGCAAATAAATCATTCATTATACTTTACAAAAATTATGGCAATCCTTGAGCCTCTAAGGTCTAGTCAGGGGCTCAAACTAAGCTATTACTCTGTCAATTGAGTTTTGACGGCTAGGTGTTAGGTGTTAGTTATTAGGTGTCAGGTGTTAGGTATTAGGTGTTAGATGTTGGGTTAACTTCTGATATTTAATGCCCTTAGTAAGCGTGCCTAAGCGTATCGTGGGATCATGGGTAATCAAGCCCGTGGGAAAGAACCAGTGTCTCTTGGAGTTGAACAACCCGATGGCTTGATTAAAAGAGCTCATGGGGAAAATCATCACATCTTAACCTTTCGTATTCTTTGAGAGCCCACTCATTCTCTTCAGTGTATTTCGTTACCAGCTTAATGCATTGCTGTCTACGTTGATCCTGCTCCTGAGCTTTTTGTTGTGCTTTTTCTCTGGCTATGCGTGTTTGCTCTTGCTGGGCTTGTCGTCTGACTCGTGTTTGCTCTTGTTGGGCTTGTCGTCTGACTCGTGTTTGCTCTTGCTGAGCTTCTATGGTAGAAATTTTCGCATCTGCCCTGTCTATAATTGGTTCAAGTTGCTTTTTCCAATAGCCAGTGGTCACCCTCCTAGCGTTTTGCTTAGCCTGTTGCCATTGACCTGCCTCCAGGGCTTGAAGTGCTTGTGTGCGAATCGATGCATTCACAGCCCACTCTTGTTTCCATTGGGCAATGGTCTCGGGTAATTTTTGACGAATTAGATTAGTTTCAGGAATGACCTGAGTTAGAGCAATGGCTTCATTGAGCTTCCCTTGCTCCTGATACAGCTTGGTAGCTTTCTGAAATAGGCTCAATGACCACTGATTAATTAACTTTTGTGCCTCTTGGTAAGGAGCACTATCTGGGGTTAGGTTATTGGCCTCGATAATTGCGTCTTTAAATTGGTTCGCTGCAGCTAGTATCTTAGCTTTGCCAAATAGTTTCTCGGCGCACTCATTGAAAATTACCTGAGTCTGTTGATATATAGGCGACTTTTCAGGAATAGTCCTAGCTTTATTGATGCATTCTTCATATTCCCGTTCTGATCGGTGCTTCTGAATCTCTTCTAAGCGTAATACTAGATTTTGATAACTTTGCCATTCTTGATATGACCAACCTAGCCCTGCACCAATGACAGCAACTGCTAGCCACATTCCTACTATTCGCAGCCATTGGTTGGTTGGGGGCGAAGACACAGGTGGAATTGAAGGTGGAAGGGATGACACAGGATTTCCTCCTGAGAGTGGATGCGGTGGAATAGTAACTATACTATTTTGAACACATCTATCCGCTTTGTGCTATAGCTGCACTTGAGTAATGATACCACTACCCCAAACCCCAAACCCAAAACCCCGTCAGGAATTGTGCATCGTCCCAATAGTGTCCACTCCCAGCCCCTCTATCAAAGAATCCCAACAAAATTAATTCGTCTTTCAGGAAACTGTCATATTACTGCTGTAGTCTTCAAAGAAGAGTCCCAAGTTGCAGGGACAATCTGGATGGTTTTCTTGGGTACACCGAAGACGCATGAATAAGTGACACATTAAGACCAACCAGCTGGGTGCTGTTAGCCGTAAGGTTGAATCTAGATAGGCTGCAAATGAGGTTGAGGCAAATATGAATGCTCCTACTTTTTTAAATCGGCAAAACCAAAATCGACAGTGGTTCCCAATGTCCCGCAAAAACCACAGGCATTTAGCACCAGTGAACCTAGTGCCTAGAAAAAGCCACATACACTCTGTGAAAAGCCTGCGCACTTTAGCAAACTCGAAAGTGAAACAAGGGGATTACAGCAGTGCGATCGCATTGTTAACCCAGTTGATTAATCTCAATCCCACCAATGCATCAGACTACAACAATCGGGGATTGCTGTATTTCCAAAGTGGTCAGGCCTACAAAGCCCTATTTGATTACAATCAGGCACTGCGAATTGATCCCAGATTGGACAGTGCTTACAACAATCGCGCTAATTATTATGCATCAGTTGGGCAACTGGCTGAAGCCCTCACCGACTACGAGCAAGCTATTGATCTCAATCCGGGAAATATCCGCACCTGGATTAACCAAGCGATCACCTTCCGGGAATTAGGATTGTACGATTTAGCCCTAGAAAACCTTGACATGGCTCTAATGCTGGGATGCCTGGAAGATCATGTCTATGCTCAGAGAGGGCGTACTTACCATCTCAGGGGTGACTGGAACTGTGCCATCAGCGACTATCAAAAGGCTCTGAAGTGGCTGCAAAAGTCTGGTTCTTCTGATTGCTTGCGCAAGAAAGTGAAAAATTGGATCAATGATTTGCTTAAGCCACTGAGAGCTTGAAGGAGTTAGTGGTTAGCTATTGCGTCCCAAACAGCGATTCGACCTAGGAGACGCTAAGGGATTGACCGTAGGTCACGCGGGGCGCGAACGCACAGAGCAAGCTCGACCGATTACCTTTAGCTGAGTTTATGACCACCGGAAGTATAACTAATTTCCATCCCCTCAGTCTGGATCTTGCCAGACGACCTGAAGCTGATTCGGATCACGTCGTAAGCTTTGCTCTCGCATTACTTTCTGGGCTTGCCTGGGGTCAAAAGAGCGACTGAATTCACGGCGCAAGTTATTCACTCGTGTCTCAGTTCGCTTCACCTCTCGTTTGACTTCTCGCAACTTGCCTTGCTGTGAGAGATGATAAGGTAATAGTTCCATTAGTGCGGTAATGGCAGCGGCACAGAGAACTAGGTTAACAAGTAACTTAGCAGTAGTTTCACCAGCAACTGCACCGTAAGACTGTCCCTGCGGACGGTGCTTGATTCGAGGAACTCTTCGGCGAGGTTTTGATGGTACCCGAGTTGAGTCAGAGGGTTGGATTGCGTTCATTTCCGTTTACGATGCCACGCTGGTACATCAGCGCCCTTGGGTTTATTATTGGGTTGATTAGGATAGAGTTTTGAGTATGCACCTTTTATTTAGCCAGATAATTTAGCTAAAGATATAGTCTTTATGGAACAATCAAGTCCCCAAACAGACTAAGAGCCTAGCATAATGTGAGTTTGATCACATAAATTTCCTGGTGTTGACTCCAATCCAAGGGAAAGGACCTTCCAGTCAAGACAATAATTCCTCAGCACGTGCTTATAGAATTATTCGTCATAATACATAAAAATATATAGTAATGTTCCCAGTTAGACTGGGGTATGCAGCGATTCTAGGAAACTTTTGCTCACGGAAACCCTTCAAAAAGCGCTTATTTGCGTTATTTTTTCGTGGTGAGCGATAAATTAATACTATTAATAAATTAACTCCGAGGGTCAACCCCTCTTTTTCATCCAAGACTTATTCATCAAAGACTTAGCTAGCAAGGTTCTCCCCCTCTTTTCCATCTCTCCATGGATTTCACTAGCTTTAATTAGGCTGCGCTATTCTTTAACTAGTTTAGCTAACCCCACCCAAATTCTAGATTATGGCTGGGGTCAATCAAACGATTTTGTTGATCCTTTGTCCGCTCTAGATCCAGGCCGCTTAGGAGCAAGGCTTTGAGCAACAGATGGATTATTTGTAAAGTTCAGTAGACAGGCGGAATGCTAGAAATCCTGGAAGCAAAGCCAGCAATAGAGCTCCGATAACTTGGGCATCTGAAATAGGCATCGTATACAATCTCCTTTATTTGAGCGATATTCTATACCGTTAACGGTGCGCAAGACCAACGGCAAATCAAATTTGCCACGGGTCGCACCACAGCCAACGAATTGGGCTAGTTCTGGAATTCTATCACGATAACTTATCAAATCCAGATAATAGAATCCTTGTAGCTTGGGTTGATCTCAAATTGCAATCACAGCTATTACCTTTATCTTGCTGCAGGTTCGGTGTGGGCGTTGTTACCTCGCGCCTTGTCCCACCCGCCTTGTCCCACCGCACTGAAATTCTGATTAAATGTTAAGATTATTTAAGTTAAATATCAAAGTTTTACCAATTTAGGCGATTACGTATATTACATATATTAAGTTAACCCTTTAAGACCTTAATAATTTTTAATGCTAGACCAAATTCTTAACTCATCGTTTAATGTTGGGCTTGAGGCTCCTGTGGTTTTGTTGATTCTGGTGGCACTAGAAGCTTTACTGTCTGCAGATAATGCGATCGCATTAGCAGCGATCTCCCAAGGCTTAGAAACCAAACAACTTCAACGCCATGCTCTTAACTTGGGCTTAGCAGTTGCCTATGTGCTACGAATCACTTTGATTCTGACAGCCACTTGGGTAGTGCAGTTTTGGCAGTTTGAGTTATTGGGAGCAGCCTATTTGCTGTGGTTAGTCTTTGAGTATTTCAGATCTGATCAAGATGAAGAAGATCACCATCATGGCCCGAAGTTCACGTCTCTATGGCAGGCAATTCCCATAATTGCTGTAACGGATTTAGCTTTTTCCTTGGATAGTGTCACCACAGCGATCGCAATTTCTGACCAGACCTGGCTGGTTATTGCTGGTGGAAGCATTGGGGTAATTGCCCTGCGCTTCATGGCAGGCTTATTTATTCGTTGGTTGAAAGAGTATGTCTATCTCGAGGATGCTGGCTACATCACCGTGGGTTTTGTGGGATTGCGGCTGTTGGTCAGAGCGATTAAACCGGAATTAGTGCCACCGGAATGGTTAATGATTGCTGCTATTGCCTTAGTGTTCATTTGGGGATTTTCTGAAAAGTCTAACACCCCAGACCTTGAGCCAATTCCTGTAGAAAATGAAGGGCAACCGGCTTTGGGGAAACAGCAAACGGCAAAATAAGCTAGTCGGTAACTGCTTTTAACAAGAGTCGGGAAGAATTCCGCCATCTCCCTATCAATGATCCCAACACTCACCAAACATGGGTAGAGCGTTGGGATTTTCCGTTTAAAGGTTGATGTTACTATTACTCGTAAAGCCAAGGGGTTATGGTTGGTTCCCAGCTAACTAGCTCTTCGTCCTTAAACCAAAGACTAATTTCGTTATTCGCTGTCTCAATGGCATCTGAGCCATGGATAAGATTGCGACCTGTGTCTAACCCATAATCGCCCCGAATGGTTCCTGGTTCAGCCTCCAGAGGTTTGGTAGCACCAATCATCTTTCTTGCGGAAGCCACTACTCCATTTCCTTCCCAGACCATTGCTACCACAGGACCAGAGATGATGAATTCGATTAGTCCACCAAAGAAAGGTCTGTCTTTGTGAACAGCGTAATGCTGTTCGGCAAGTTCACGGCTGACGCTCATCAGCTTCAGGCCAACTAAGGTGAAACCTTTTGTCTCAAAACGCTGGATGATTTGACCAACAAGATTCCGTTGTACACCATCCGGCTTAACCATCAGAAATGTCCGTTCCAAGTTTATCTCCTCAAATTACTCAGCTCAATCTTGGGCATAACCTTTCCTTTGACATCCTCCCGCCGCTAAATCTGGCGATTATAGCGGGGGATTCCTAAACCTCGCAATTTAGGTTTTCTGCTTCTCACGCAACAGCCTCCACCCTCAAGGGGCTTTCTGGTCTTACGCTCGCTCCACAGACTATCCCCGCAAGCCCTGCGGTTCTCATGTGTCGAGTTTTTAAAAGTATTGATTTACTTTTGATTCAAGGGTTGGCCTTCCATTGCCCCGTCATCTTTTCCCGGTCTACCAATTTTGCTGCGCCGCCAGATTACTGGACTTCGCTCGTTAGGCTGTCTGAATCCATTGTCTCGGGTGGGTCATTGACCATTTTTATTATAACACATTTGTCCTCGGAAGACGCAATTCCTGAGGGTCAGAAGTTACCCCAGCGAGCAATCCCTCGCTGGGGCAGCCTTTATGGTTGGTCGGCTATGGGTAAAAGGGTTAAAACTTTATGATTAAGGCTGCCTTATTTTAAGGTTTCGTCTCCGGGCTGTGTGCGGAACCTGCGTCCGCACAATAGGCGCCCCGTCTCCCGCTAACCCTACGGGTATAACGGGAGAGGAATTGCTCTTAAGGATGATATTCCTTTAGGACTTAGATTCAAGCCCGTTCTATTGCTAGTTGAATTAACTGATCCACTAATTCTGGAAACGGAACACCTGTAGCTGCCCACAGTTGGGGATACATACTGGTTGCAGTAAAACCTGGTAAGGTGTTGATCTCGTTGATGAAGATTTCCTTAGTGGCTTCGACATAAAAGAAGTCTACCCGTGCTAAACCAGCCCCATCAACGGCAGTAAACGCCTGGATTGCCATTTCCTGAATCTGGGTAGTGACGTCACTGGGCAAGGGAGCGGGGATTAACAAGTCGGCTTGACCCTGAGTGTATTTGGTTTCGTAGTCATAGAAATCACTGTCATAGGTAATTTCACCAACTACTGAGGCTTTGGGATGATCGTTCCCGAGTACAGCACACTCTACTTCTCGCCCTACTACCCCTTCTTCTACAATCAACCTACGGTCGTATTTAGCAGCATTATCTAAGGCGGCTTCTAATTCAGAACGCGATCGCACTTTGGCAATCCCGACCGATGAGCCTAAATTAGCTGGTTTGACAAAGCAGGGATAGGTTAAGGTTTCCTCAATTTGGTCACAGAGTTTGGTAAATACACAGGGATCGGACCAAACTTGCGATCGCAAAACTTCCATGTAGTTGACTTGGGGTAATCCAGCTTGGGCATATACTGTCTTCATTGCCAGCTTGTCCATGCCTACAGCAGAACCCAGAACACCACTACCCACAAAGGGGACTCCCATCAGAGTTAGTAATCCCTGAACTGTGCCATCTTCCCCATTTGGTCCATGGAGGATGGGAAACCAGACATCTACCTCACTGACAACGGCAGGAAATTGCCAGACATTACCGCTAGGAGCAGATTCCAGGGGGGTTCCCGAGTCTAAAACCTGTGCGACAGTTTCGACCGCTGTCCAGATGCCATTTTTTTGAATGTACACTGGCACCACTTCGTACTTAGAGGCATTTTCATCAGCACCCAGAGCGTTTGCGATCGCTCTTGCAGAACTAATCGAAACCTCGTGTTCTCCTGAGACACCACCAAACAGCAGTCCAACTCTGCGTTTTGTCATAAAATCTACAGTCAACTAAAAATCTTCTAATAAAGAGCCTAAGCGACTTAGTAATGGATCATCAGATTGATCAGCGTCTTTTTCCCATCCTACTTGAGCCGTAGCATCTGACTCTCTAGTCGATTTTGCTGTGGATCCCTGTTCCTTTAAGCTAGACACATCAGTTGTACTAAAATTCGACAGCACCGTTTCTACACCAGCAACTTGCTGTTTTAAGTGTTCGAGTTGTTGATGAGAACGGTCATCCACTTGCTTGACCTGTTGGATTAAGGCTGTTAATTGATCATCAAGTTGATCAGAGGATTCTTCAGTAGATAGAACTTGCTCTAATTTCCCAAGCTGCTGTTGTAACTGGGTCAATTGTTGAGTTGTATTAGAGTCTATTGCCTCAATTCGTTGAGTCAAATCACTTAGCTGACTATTCAGTTGGCTAGGACTCTGAACCGATAACGTCTGTACCACTTCAGTTAATTGCTGCTGGAGTTGGGTGAGCTTGTCTTCAATATTTCCAACACCTGTTGTTTCTTCTGTTGTTTCCTTGGTTGTTTCCTGGGAGGATGCTTTTTCCTCAGAGGATTCTGGTTTTAACAGAAACTCTTGGATAGCTTGTTTGCACAACATGCTAAAGCTAGGATACTGACCCTTAGCTAGTTCTTTCTCTACTGCCTTTAGTAGGGCTTGATCCTCCCGGTTAGCGGTAAATGCTACTGTTTTATTTACTTTTTTTGCTATAGGTGCCATGGGAATTATGCCTATAATCCTAGTGGATAATTACAATACAATTTATCTACAATTTATCGAGATGCTGACTGCTTCTGCACCTCTCCATAAATGTATTGTCCCAAAGCATTCGCTTTTCGAGAGGGTTGAGCTAAGTAACCCTTTAGTCTTGCTTCTTGAAAGATAAGTTGAAGATCATTCCAGAAGAATTGTCCACCACCACCGGTCACAACTACGTCTGTGGTGCGTTCTGGTAGCCAAGCCAGCAAGCGATCAGACAGTTCACGGGCAAAACTTTTGCGCAAACTCGGTATAATTTCGTCCAGGTCTGTAGGCTGAGCAGCACCCTTAGGACGATAAAAGCGCTCTCCCTCTGGACGATTAACGGCTTTGATTAAGAGTAACGATTGACTGTCAGCTCCCTGAATTTGGGCAGCTAATTGATCATAAAACTCATTCATGGCAAATGCTTCACTCTGAGATGCTCCTCTAGCAAATCGGAATGAATCTGCCATGATAAAGTCAGTGGTTTGGTGGCCAATATCCACAACAGCCACGGAACGGTCATGCAATCCACCATCGGATGGATTGTTCTCCTGAACTTCAACCCAGATCAAACTACCATAGCCCTCTGGTATCACCCAAACTTTTTTAATCGTAATCGAGACTTCTTCCCCTCTGTAGTACATGACATGAGGAGAAGCCAGAATACCAATTAATTCGTCTTTTTCACGCTCAAACTGCTCTTGGGAATGGTAGGGCAATCCCATGATAATTGCCAAGTCACCTTGAAGCTCGAAATGTCCTATGCAGGCAAAAACTTTTATCAAGGCATCTTCTACTTTCGATTGACCAACACCCAAGTTAGCTCCGAAGTCAGCAGCTAGTTGTCCAATGGCGTATCCTTTGCCTTGATACTCCAGCCAAATATCTAATAGAGGGTCACCCAACCGAGTTTCAAACCCACCCCGACGCACTTGCTCAACGCTGAGATGGGCAACGTTGGCAGGAATTAGCACTACACCATCGGGGTAACGGCTGATACAAGCTTTAGTAGAGGTGCGACCTAAGTCAATGCTGAGAATAGGAACTTTGTTCACGATGGTAGCAAGCTGTTTAGCAGTCATTGGTTAGTATATAGCAGTTTGTCTAACTCAACTCACAAAAAATCGTTCGATGTTTGGAAGCCCCGTATAGGCAAGAGCGGGGTGCGGACACCTCACGGGGTGACAACAAAGCTCAAACCTACCTATATAGGTGTTGGGTTAATGGTTAATGGTGTTGGGTTAAATGAGCGCATCGGTGTCATTTGTATTTCCCAGCAATTGAAGCAATTTTCACCATACAACGTCAATGATAGTTTTAATCAATCCACCCGCAAGGGCAATTTTACCTAAAACCTAACCCCATTAACAAACACCCCTGTAAGATTTTAAAGAGCGCTTGTCACCCCCTGAGGTTGCACACCTAAGATTAAAACCAATTTCCAATTACTAGATAAGGTGCCCAATAGGCGGGGCGAGCATATTGTCCTCCTGCTTCCAGTAAAGCGATTTGAGCAGCACGAAGGGCTTGGGCTTTGTTTAAGTTTGATTGTCGCAAACCCTGGTAAAATTGGGCGGCAATTTGGGCAGTGGTTTGATCATTAATGAACCAAAGCGAGGCTAAGGCACTTCTGGCTCCTGCTTGAACAGCTACACCTGCTAAACCTAATGCTGCTCGGTCATCACCAGTGGCGGTTCGACAGGCAGTCAGGGAGAGTAACTCTACTGGCTCAGTAGTACTAGTTACACTGCGAATTACCCGATCTAATTCATCAATGGTGAGTTGATCATTTTCCCCGGTGACTAGGAAAGTATCCTCCGGTTCAGTTCCGAACTCACCGTGAGTAGCTATGTGAATAATCGGGTAAACCGTTGTGCCTAATTCTTCTTGTAAGCGATCGCGGGTAAATTCCTCATCGAGTAGCTGTTTGCTCTCTGGTATGGTCTGTGTCACTGCCTTAACTTCTGTGGATACATTGCTCAAGGCGTCAAATGTACGACCATCGACAATAGCTTCTTTGGTTAAGCCCAACACCAGTGCTCGCCAACTTCCAGCTGTTAATGCTTTAGGCTCAGTCAGGGTGAGGGTGGGAGTGGTTGCGATCGCATAGCGTTCAATTAAAAATTTTTCCCCGTCGTGGAGGGCTGCCATGGGCACAGTGCGTAGGATGCCATCATTGATGAAGACCAAGGTTTCTATTTGAGCTTGTTCTAATTGATTGGCAAAAGGACGAATCAACCAATTATAAATTTTTTGTGCCTGTTGGGAATTGTAAGGCTGAAAAAAGCTTTCTAGTTCTTTACGAAATTGATTAATTTCTTGTCTTATACTTTCGCGATTACTATCAATCCATTCCAATTGCTTTTCACCATTGGGCAGACTTAAAATTACTGCAGTTCGGTCTTTCAGGATAATGGTGCTAATCACTGCTGTGCGAGTACTGACTAGGTCAACTCTGGCTGGATTCAGGGCTGGTAAAACACAGTCGTTACCAAAATAATCTTGTAATTCTGCTAGTTTGAGAGCATCAATGGTTTTCAGGACAGTGTTAATATTTTCAGTACGTACATCGGGTGAAGCTGATTTTAGTAAAGTTTGATCTCCCTCTAACCTCAATGCCACTAACTGTCGGTAAATGGGGTTAACGGTGTCAAGAAAATCAAATTGGACATCTCGACTGGCAGTTAGGATATCGCTACGGATTGTTTCGAGAGTAGCGATCGCGTTTTCATAGGCTCCAATTGCGTCCTCTAGTTTCCCCTGCTCCTTAAAAATCCGTGCGGTTTGCCACTCCCACAAGTACAGACTATCCTGTGCGAGCAAGTTTTGCTCAGCTGCTAATCTAGCTTGTTGGCTTAACTCTAGGGCTTTGGTATACTCGCCACGACACTCATAGATATGACCCAGTTCCCCTAGGGCAAAGGATTGGGAGCGGTGGTCATTAATCCGTTGCGCTATTGAAACGGCTTGGGCCAGGAGTGCAGTAGCCTGGGGTTCTAGTTTGGGCTGATAGCATCGTATCCAGGGACTAGTTTCATGAGCCGGAGCAATGGGTTGCAATAGGTTAGCTAACTCAATGGCAGCATAAACCTTATCCTGGGAATCTGGTAGACTTTCCAAGAGGGAGTAGGCTTTTTGCCATTCTTTTTGCCATTTCATAACACTATCGCTAGATTTACTAAGGCGGTAGTACAGGGGAATCTCATTAAGCCTTGCCCGGATTTGACCAGATTGGTCGTTTTGAATAATAGCAAGGTCGAGGCTTTTCTGAAAATACTTTAGTGCTTCCCTATCGTTATTTTTAGCTTTTGCTTCGAGTTCCGAAGCCTTTTTGTTGTAGCCGATTTTTTCAGCAGAATTTGCCCGACGATAGCTGAGCTGAGCTTTGCTACTGTAGGCATTGCCTAGACTATTCAGGGCTGAGGATTGATAGGGAAGGTGGTCAATGTCTTGGGCAATAGTTAAGCTCTCTTCGAGATAGTTAATCGCTAGATTGTACTTGCCCCTGAGGCGATAAGCATCCCCCAAACTCCCGAGAGCCGCAGCAACTCCAAGTTGGTCTTGATGGATGTGAGCCAGTTGTAAAGCACTTTCTGGAACACAGGGGTTATCTTGGGGATTATCATAATTAATGGTACCACATAATAATGCGATCGCTTTTTGATTTTGCCCCAATTTACTATAAGCTTGAGCCAGTTCAGTAAGCATCCGCCCTACCTGTTGTAAATCCCCCAGTTGCTGATAATTAGTGATAACTTTTTCCCAGTAGTTAATGGCTTGGTCGATTTGACCAATTTGCTGATAAGCTCTCGCTAGGTTTTCTAGGACAATCGTTTGGTTAGGGCGGTTGTTGGTTTGTTGATAAGTAGTTAGGGCAGTTTGCCAATACTCTATAGCGCTAGTAAAATCTCCCAGTTGGTAGTGTTCCACCCCTTGTTGGACAAGTTGGCTAGCATCAGGGGATTGAGCTGTAGCTGGGTTTCCCCGTTGCAGTTGCCAGGTGGTAGCGGGAAAATCACCGAGCCACAGGCTAATGGTGAGGCTGGAGAGAAAAAGAAGTCCTAGAACAATACGGACACTGGATTGGCGGCTCATGGGAGAATTCCAGTTGCAGATTTAAATGATAGCAAAGGGAGTAGGGAGTCGGGAGTAGGGAGTCGGGAGTCGGGAATCGGGAATCGGGAGTAGGGAGTCGGGAATCGGGAATCGGCTAATGCGCTACGCCCACGCTGCTTGAGTGGCTATTGGTCAAGGGCTGAGCGCTGACTACTGTTCGCGTAGCGTGGCCTTTGGCCAACGGCTGACGGCTGACGGCTGACAGCTGACGGCTGAGAGATAATAATTACACCCACAAAATTATTACTTACTTGTTAAGGAATCGGTGCTTTGATCAGACAAACTAGGCCGAATCGGTGTTGGCAATTGGGATTGGTAAGTACAGTAGCAATGACAAGTTCATTAACACTGTCATTATTAATCCCATCTACTAGTAATCAAGCTCATGCTCAGAGCAATATCGTACCAGATGATACTTTAGGAGCGAATGGTTCAGTGGTAATTCCTGAGGCTTCTGTAAAAGGATTGCCAGCAGAATTAATTGAAGGGGGAGTTCAACGGGGAGTAAACCTATTCCACAGTTTTGATCAATTCAATGTCTCAGAAGGGTTGCGGGTGTATTTAGCTAATCCAGCTGGCATTGAGAATATCCTGTCGCGGGTGACCGGAATGAATCCCAGCGATATTCAAGGAACCTTGGGAGTAGATGGAGCAGCCAACCTGTTTTTGCTCAATCCCAATGGGATTATATTTGGCTCAAACGCCAGCTTGGATGTGGAGGGTTCCTTTGTAGGAAGTACGGCGAATGCGATCGCATGGGGAGAAGATGGGTATTTTAGTGCGACTGAACCCGAAACTAGCCGTTTACTAACCATTAATCCCGGAGCATTGTTTTTTAATCAGGTTGCTTCTGTCTCAGGGAAGATTATCAATACTGGCACCTTGGCAGTGGGCAAGGATTTAACCCTGTCGGCATTGAATCTAGATTTACAGGGTCGGCTATCAGCTGGGGGGAATTTGACCCTATCAGCCATGGAAACCCTGAAGATCCGGGATAGTATAGCCCTACCTTTTGTGGCAGCAGCTGGGGGGAAACTATTGCTTGAGGGTAACCAAACCATAGATATATTGGCTTTAAATCATCCGGATAGTGGGTTGTTTTCACTTGGGGATATGGTGTTGCGTTCCAGTAACCCGATCAAAGGGGATGCCAACTATTGGAGTGGAGGGAATTTTTCGATTGAGGAAATAGATGGAAGTTTAGGGAATTTGTCAAGTCCCCGTGACCCGATTATTCGCTCAGCTGGGGATGTCAGTTTTAACAGTTATGACGGTGCTTCCCTAGACATTTTCGCCGGTGGTTCGGTAACGGTTGATAATGTCAAGATTACAGGTTCTGATCCCACAAATAACATCCAGGAAACCGTCACCCTATCCAATGGCACCACCATATCAATAGATGGTAGTACTCGCCCGACCCTAGATATTAGGGCTGGCACCACAGCTATCGGTAACCCAATTGGCATTACTGGCAATCCCACCCCTGAGCAACTGGAGTTTTCGGAGCCTCCAACCACCGCAACTATAAAGATTGGCGAGGTAAGGATCAATCAGCCCAATGGTCAGGTGTTCCTCACCAACCAATACCAACCCAATTCCGCTGTGACTGGTTCAATTGAGGTCAGGACAATTGATACCAGGAGTAACGTCGGAAATGCCGGGGATGTGATTATTGACTCCGGTAAAGATATCATGCTCATGGGTACTAATAGCTTGAGAGATAATCAGGGCTGGATTGTCGCTAATACTTTTGGTCCTGGCCAGGGGGGTCAAATCAAGCTGGTGGCAAACCAGGAAATTTTGTTAAGCGATCGCTTTAGCGTCACCAGTGATACTACCAGTGATACATCTGGTTCAGGTAATGGCGGTGAAATTACCATTGAGGCTGAGTCGGTTATTGTCAGGGATGGAGCAGTGGTTGCTGCTCGTACCTTCTCAGAAGGAGATGCAGGTGATGTGACTATCAATGGCTCAGAATCGGTGCAAGTCATTGGTATTGGTGTCTTCGGCGATGATACGTTTCCCAGCATCATAAGTACCCGAGCTGATCAAAACTCAACAGGAGATGCGGGAGACTTGTCGATTACCACATCCGAGTTGCTGGTGAAAGATGGTGTACGAATTGCTACTGGTACCCTGGAAGACTCAACAGGGAATGGGGGTAACTTGAAGATTAATGCACAACGGTTACTGCTTCAAAATGCAGGACAGATTACTGCAAATACCCTTGGAAAAGGAGATGCAGGTGATGTGAGCATCAATGGCTCAGAATCGGTGCAAGTGATTGGTGTTGGTGTCTCCGGCGATGATACGTTTCCCAGCCTCATAAGTACCCGAGCTGATGAAAACTCAACAGGAGATGCGGGAGACTTGTCGATTAATACACAACAGTTACTGGTTAAGGATGGAGGACAGGTTAGCGTCAGTACCTTTGGAAAAGGAAATGCCGGAAATTTGAGCATCTCGGCCAAAGAATCGGTGGAAGTCATTGGTGTCTCCGCCAATGGTAAGTTTTCCAGCGGTATATTAGCCCAAGCTTTGGAAGGCTCAACAGGAGATGCAGGTGACTTGAATATTAATACACAACAGTTACTGGTTTTCGATGGAGGACGGGTTAACGCCATTACCTTTGCAGAAGGCAATGCAGGTAATGTGACGATCTCGGCCAAAGAACCGGTGCAAGTCCGTGGTAAATCCCCCGATGGTAAGTTTCCCAGCGGTATATTTGCCCAAGCTTTCAAAGACTCAACCAGAAAGGGGGGTTCATTGAATATTAATACACAAGAGTTACTGGTTTTCGATGGAGGACGGGTTGGCACCACTATCGACGCCAGCCTGATCGAAAACAGCCTGACCTTCTTACCATTTAATCAGATTGACACCACTACTTTGCTGTCCAATAGCTGCATTTTGCGCAGTCGAGAGCAACCAGGTAGCTTCATCATTACTGGCAGCGGTGGAAAACCCACTGCTCCAGGAAGTGGTAAGATTTCACCCTTTGCCACTGGCACCGTGCGCACCATACCCACTGATGGTAGGTCTAGTCCCAGCACCCAACCGGATCGCCCTTGGCAAATCGGTGATCCGATTGTAGAACCTCAAAAGGTATATCGACTCCCAGATGGACGGCTAGTTTTGAGTCGCGAGTGTGTAGAACAATTCCTGCACTAGCTTAGGTTTTTCTATATTAATGGTTATGTCGAAGTTACCTATTAACCTTGACAATCCATCAATGTTTTACACCTAAAATTAAAAGGCTATATTGCAGTTTTATGCAAGAAATTTTGCAGATAATTGCCATTAGGTTTGCCGATTTTGTCAATTAAGTTTTACAAACAAAAGTAACTTCCAATAAGATTGGTAACCAGTTTAAGAGATAATAATTAGAGCCACAAAATTATTACTTACTTGTTAAGGAATCGGTGCTTTGATCACGCAAACTAGGCAGAGTCGGTGCTCGCAATTGGGATTGGTAAGTACAGTAGCAATGACAAGTTCATTAACACTGTCACTCTTAATTCCATCTACTAGTAATCAAGCTCATGCTCAGAGCAATATCGTACCAGATGATACTTTAGGAGCGAATGGTTCAGTGGTAATTCCTGAGGCTTCTGTAAAAGGATTGCCAGCAGAATTAATTGAAGGGGGAGTTCAACGGGGAGTAAACCTATTCCACAGTTTTGATCAATTCAATGTCTCAGAAGGGTTGCGGGTGTATTTAGCTAATCCAGCTGGCATTGAGAATATCCTGTCGCGGGTGACCGGAATGAATCCCAGCGATATTCAAGGAACCTTGGGAGTAGATGGAGCAGCCAACCTGTTTTTGCTCAATCCCAATGGGATTATATTTGGCTCAAACGCCAGCTTGGATGTGGAGGGTTCCTTTGTAGGAAGTACGGCGAATGCGATCGCATGGGGAGAAGATGGGTATTTTAGTGCGACTGAACCCGAAACTAGCCGTTTACTAACCATTAATCCCGGAGCATTGTTTTTTAATCAGGTTGCTTCTGTGTCAGGGAATATTATCAATACTGGCACCTTGGCAGTGGGGAAAGATTTAACCCTTTCCGGATTGAACCTAGATTTACAGGGTCGGCTATCCGCTGGGGGGAATTTGACCCTATCGGCTATGGAAACCCTGAAAGTGCGGGATAGTGTCGGGCTACCTTTTGTGGCAGCAGCTGGAGGGAAACTATTGCTTGAGGGTAACCAAACCATAGATATATTAGCTTTGAGTGATCCCGATAGTGGGTTGTTTTCACTAGGGGATATGGTGTTGCGTTCTGGTAACCCGATTGAAGGGGATACCCACTATTGGAGTGGAGGAAATTTTTCCATTGAGGAAATGGATGGAAGTTTAGGGAATTTGTCAAGTCCCCGTGGGTCGATTATTCGCTCAGCAGGGGATGTCAGTTTTAACAGTTATGACGGTGCTTCCCTAGACATTTTCGCCGGTGGTTCGGTAACGGTTGATAATGTCAAGATTACAGGTTCTGATCCCAACAATAATATTCAGGAAACCGTCACCCTATCCAATGGCACCACCATATCAATAGATGGTAGCAGTCGCCCCACCCTAGATATTAGGGCTGGCACCACAGAGATCGGTAACCCGAGCGGCATTACTGGCAATACCATGCCTGAGCAACTGGATTTTTCGGAGCCTCCAACCACAGCCAATATAAAGATTGGCGAGGTCATTATTCAGCCGCCCAATGGTCAGGTGTTCCTCACCAACCAATACGAATCCAATTCTGCTGTGACTGGTTCAATTGAGGTCACCACAATTGATACCAGGAGTAAAGTCGGAAATGCCGGGGATGTGATTATTGACTCTGGTGTTAATATCATGCTCAAGGGTACTAATACTATTGACTCGGGTGTTGATATCATCCTCACTGGTACTAATATTGATAATGAGAGCTTCATTTTAGCTGATACTTCGGGTCCTGGGGATGGGGGTCAAATCAAGCTGCTGGCAAACCAGGAGATTTTGTTGAGCGATCGCTTTCTCGTCACAAGTGGTACTTCTGGTTCAGGTAATGGGGGTGAAATTACCATTGAGGCTGAGTCAGTTACTGTCAGAGATCTAGCAGTGGTTGGCACCCGTACCTTGGGAGAAGGAGATGCGGGTTCGGTAAGCATTAAGACACAAAAGTTACTGGTTGAGGATGGAGGAGTGGTTGGTACCCGTACCTTGGGAAAAGGAGATGCAGGTAATGTGACCATCAATGCATCAGAATCGGTGAAAGTCATTGGTGTCTCCGGCGAGAATACGTTTTTCAGCCTGATAACTACCCGAGTTGATCCAGACTCAACCGGAGATGGGGGTAACTTGAAAATTAATACAGAACAGTTATTGGTGAAGGATGGAGGACAGGTTAGCGCCAGTACCTTTGGAAAAGGAGATCCAGGTTCTTTGACCATCAATGCCAAAGAATCGGTGAAAGTCATTGGTATTGGCGTCTCCGGCGAGGATAGGTTTAACAGCCTGATAACTACCGAAGTTGATCGAGACTCAACCGGAGATGGGGGTAACTTGATGATTAATACACAACGTTTACTGGTGGAGGATGGAGCAGTGGTTGCTGCCCAGACCTTGGCAAAAGGAGATGCAGGTTCTTTGACCATCAATGCCAAAGAATCGGTGCAAGTCATGGGTGTCTCGGCCGATGGTAACTTTCCCAGCTTTATATTCGCCCTAGCTAATCCAGACTCAACCGGAGATGCAGGTTCCTTGAAGATTAATACACAAAGTTTACTGCTTAAGAATGGAGCACAGGTTGACGCCATTACCTTTGCAGAAGGAGATGGGGGAATTTTGACCATCAATGCCTCGGAACTGGTGCAAGTCATTGGTAAATCCGCCGATGGTAAGTTTCGCAGCGGTATATTTGCCGAACCTTTCAAAGACTCAAGCAGAAAGGGGGGTTCATTGAATATTAATACACAAGAGTTACTGGTTTTCGATGGAGGACGGGTTGGCACCACTATCGACGCCAGCCTGATCGAAAACAGCCTGACCTTCTTACCATTTAATCAGATTGACACCACTACTTTGCTGTCCAATAGCTGCATTTTGCGCAGTCGAGAGCAACCAGGTAGCTTCATCATTACTGGCAGCGGTGGAAAACCCACTGCTCCAGGAAGTGGTAAGATTTCACCCTTTGCCACTGGCACCGTGCGCACCATACCCACTGATGGTAGGTCTAGTCCCAGCACCCAACCGGATCGCCCTTGGCAAATCGGTGATCCGATTGTAGAACCTCAAAAGGTATATCGACTCCCAGATGGACGGCTAGTTTTGAGTCGCGAGTGTGTAGAATAATTCCTGCACTAGCTAATGTGAAACTTTGATGGGTGTTTATCTAATTTGGAGATGGATGGCGATTGCGCTACGGCCACCCTATGGTATGTGGCAGCCACCACCAAAAGCGATCGCCCTGAAGGGAAAGGCAGGTTTTGGTGTGTCTAGTTTTGGTGTTTCTATCTTAGTGATCTCAGCTCTCAATGGGATGGCTCAATCTACGATTCCTAATTCATCTAATTCACCGCTTCCGATTACTTCCGCATCTGGGTCATCGCTACTAGAATCTACTGCTGAAGCTACCTCTACTAGACCGCCACCTCAGGTTAAATGTCCCGTTGAAAACATCGGTTCAGAATTAATAGAAACACAGGGAGAGGGAGATAGCAATAAAGAGTTTTGGCGTATTTGTCAAGATTTTCGATATAAATCAAGACTTACGCAAAGCCCCCTAAATCCCCCAATTCTGGGGGACTTTGAAATCATTACCCCCCAGCGAGCAATCCCTCGCTGGGGGGTTAGGGGGGCAAAACCAACTAAACTTCGTAAGCCCTATAAATCTTTATATCAAACCGATGCTACCGGAGTTGATCTGATCGCTTCATCCGGTGAGCGTTTCCTAGTCAAAACTGTAGAAGTGCTCGGTAACACCGTTTTACAAGAACAGATTACAGCATTAATTGAAGAGATTGAAAACCAAGAAGTCACCTTTGAAGATTTAATTGAACTGCGCTCTAAAATTACTCAACTCTATATTAACAACGGTTACGTTACCTCTGGTGCATTTTTACTCAATAATCAAGCACTGGACAGTGGCACTGTGCAAATACAGGTTGTTGAAGGTGAGCTAGAACGAATTGAACTGAATGGATTAAACCGTCTGCGACCTGACTATGTACTTGGTCCCCTAGAAATTGCCACTACTAAACCCTTAAATCAGCAACGCCTAGTTAAAGCACTGCAACTGTTGCAGCTAGACCCCTTAATCGAACGAGTGAACGTGGAATTGACCGCAGGGAGCACTCCCGGTCGTAATATATTACAGGTGACACTCAAAGAAGCCCCAGCCTTTCACACCGGTGTCAAAACAGAAAACAACCGTTCTCCCAGTATTGGTTCAACCCAAGTCAGTGTATTTGCTGCTCATGAAAATCTATTCGGATTTGGCGATCGCATTCGTGGGGAATACGGTATAACCGAAGGACTCGACATCTACGATATTCGGTATACCATCCCCATTAATGCTCGTAAAGGAACCCTGAGCTTGGGCTACAGCAATAGCGAGAATCGCCTTGTTTCCGAGAATTTCCGGGATTTAAACATTAGAGGTGAAACTCAGAACTATTCCCTAAGTTTCCGTCAGCCCTTATTGCGATCGCCAGAGACTGAATTCGCTGTTGGCGTAGGCTTAGACCTGCGTCACCGACAAGCCTTCATACTCGATGACATTCCCTTGTCCTTCTCTCGAGCGACGGCAGATGGTACATCCAAGGTCACAGTAATTCGGCTGTTTCAAGATTGGGTCAAGCGCAGTCCAGAACGAGTATTAGCCGCCCGCTCCCAGTTTAGTCTAGGAATTGATGCCTTTGATGCCACCATTAGTGACTCAAGTCCTGATGGGCGTTTCTTTACCTGGGTCGGACAATTTCAGTGGGTCGAGCAATTATCACCATCTATTCTGCTCATCAGCCGAATTAATACTCAACTCACCCCACATTCCTTACTATCCCTAGAAAAGTTCAGTCTAGGTGGTAGAGATACCGTCAGAGGCTATCGACAAAATCAAATCATTGCTGATAATGCCATCTTGGGGGGAGTAGAGGCACGTATTCTCCTCACCTCAGACTCCAGACTACAATTAACCCCTTTCTTTGAAATCGGTACAGCCTCGAATAATCAAGGACTTGACCCCAACCCTGCCACCATTGCTGGTGTAGGATTAGGCTTACGTTGGCAGATCGGATCTGGATTTAATCTCCGTCTCGACTATGGTATTCCCCTGATCGGGGTAGATAATCCGGGGGACTCACTGCAAGACAATGGCATTTACTTTACCGTAGACTACCAGCCCTTTTAGTTAGCTTTCACCCATTTAAATTGTTAATGGGGGCTGATGGGGAGATGGGGAGATGGGGAGATGGGGAGATGGTAGACCGGTTTTTGCACAAGGGTCGCAATCTGAAATTTAAATACATATTAGCTTAAGG
>WTKN01000019.1 GCA_011524395.1 Moorena sp. SS36440bin_2 | reverse complement strand
TTGTGCTAAAAAACTCTTCCCCATTCTATCGTCTTTCTATAAGAGCCGCACCCAACAGCTTTAATGAGATGCACTCTTTAAAACTTTAATCTAGCAACACCAGTAATCTTTATCAAACCATAATTTTGAGTTCAATTAAAAAAGTATGTTAAGTAATTTTTTGCCAGATGAAGTTACTGATCCAACTGAAATTAAAACATCTTTTTTGAAGATTAGAGGTAAAACGTTAATCTTTGGAAATGTTGTTTACCAAATTCATAATATTGCAAGTATCGGATTAGTTGATTTGAGAAGTACTGCTACATATAAAAAACCAATCAGCCAGCTTTCTATTGCTTTATTTGTTATACTTATATTATTATTAATATATGCTAGTTTTTTTGGATTTTCTTCACAAATTTTTGTTTTATTCATAGCTATTGGAGCTTGGTTAATTTATGACTATAAAAAAACTATAACTAAAACCATAGAAAGATATGGTATGACTATTTATACAAATAATGGCCTGAAGAAAATTTTAGTAAGTAGGGATAAGGAATTTCTTAAAAAAGTTATTTGGACTTTGTCTGATGTGATGAATAGCAATGAACCCAAAGATATTACTTTTAACTTTGAAACTTTGGACATGTCTGATAAATCTATAGAAATTCAAGGAAATATTGGTGCTCCTGTAGTCTCAGGTCATGTATCAGGTCATGTATCAGGTCATGTTGAAGGGGATGTTGTGAACTGGGTTTAAAACTTATCACACTCTGATTATTGTCAATCTATTCAATGGATTAAGGAGCTCAAAGGTGGAAGATAAATCGATTCAAATTATTGGTAATAAGAATAAGAATAATAGCCCTCTAGTATCAGGTGAGGTCCAAGGAAATGTATCAGGTAATGTCGAAGGAAATGTCTATAATAATACATCTAATTCAGAACATAAAAGGAATCTTGCTGAAGCTGCTAGCGAGATTCAACAACTTCTAGAGCAGCTAGAAAAGTCATATTCCACCGAGACAATTAGTGGAAAGTTGAAAATTACAACTAAAGCCATAGAACATATTGAAAGCAACCCAAAACTGTCCGATAAGATAGTTAATGCCTTAAAAGCAGGAAGCATTCAAGCTTTGGCACAATTCCTCAATCATCCCGCATCCAGTTTTGTTATTGGTGCTTTGGAAGAATGGGATAAAAACTAGGGCAAATGCATCTAAACCAGAACGGGCTTTTGCTCCCTCACCCCTGAATGTTAGGGTCAAGAATGAAACAGCCCCCCGAGCAACATCGGGGGGCTAATAATAGCATTTCATCCAAGTATGAATGCCTTAGGATTTATTGACATCTCCCCCGGTTAAAACACGGGGGATTCTACAAGGTTGTTACGAAGCGGGTTGAAACCGCGCTTCGTAACAACCTTGTTCGGTATGATTTTTTCAGAGAATTGAACAAACTATACCGGTGCGGAAGTGTCAAAGCTTCCCTACTCAGCTTGGTTAAGTCAAGACTTAACTGTCTGGCTACTTTTCTGGCGATATTTGCTGCACCATTGCAGTCGGCATTTATCAGGTAACCAAAAGAAGTTCTGTACAAACCGCGCCTTACCCGTTTTCCCGATGCCTTCCATCCTTGGGGTTTTTCACCGTGTTTCGGTAATGGGTCGTCATCAAGGAAAGACGCTTTGCTAGTGTACGATTCCTCGGTAATTGTCAGTTTTATCCCGTACTCAGGACAAAGTTGCTTTAAGCGCTCGATCAGCCTTTTGGTGGGGATGACTACAAAGTTTTGATTACCCCGTTTCCCCATATTTGATGAATTTTTCTGCCCCTCGTTCCAGCCGACTATTAAGTTCCCAATCCGATCATTCAGGCACCTATTGATAATAAACCGGGCAGCCTTATTAATGGCATCCCTGATCTGGTTGTTCCGTTTCCGTTGAACCCGATTAAGGTTTTCATCCCAGTATAATTCAGGTTTTCCTTCCTTATATTTTGCGACTAACAGGCAGTAACCCTGATTCAGTGACTTGAGTTTACGACCGTCAATAATCAGGCTCTTGCCGTGGGTCGAAACACCTGTTAGCCAGTTGTCACCACCATGGTCGAAACTCCATGCCTGGGAGTAATCTAGATTGGGATTATGTTCGACTGGTTGCTTTCCATCATCTATCACCCAGTCAATCCAAAGTTGTCCCAGGTAGGGGCGAATAGTTACCTCTTTGACCCAATCAGGATCTATAAAATCTGGTGGCTCTAGGGTAATCTCGGTAATTAGCTCAGGTTTTGTTTCCTTGCTGATGGACGGATAAAACAAACCTTTTTTGTAAGTAAGCGCTTGACGAGGAAAGGTAACAGCGGCTAGCCCACCTTTTTTCCGGTATCTAAGTAATTTTGGCCTGTCAACAGTTCCCTTGTAATAAAGACTTACTAACTGGTTGTAACTGTTAATTGATTCAGCAACAGTCTTGAGGCTTTGTTGAGCCGACTGAGCTGCCATGGCTTTATAGTGTGGGTTTTCCTTTAAGTTTTTACAGAGTTCGGCGTATTTAATATTGCATTTATAAGTCTTCCAGCCAGATCTCAGCTCATCCCCACTCCAATAGGTAGTAAAAGCCTCTTCCTGTTGTTCCAACCAGCCGTAATGTTTTTGCTTGGAGTAATAGACACCACAATTCCATAAGCTATTAGCCTGTTGACACTGAAATAACCAAAAGGCTTGCTCAAAGTCCGTGAAGTTGGCTTTTATTGGAATGGTCTTGTACATCTGATTTACATCCTACTACAATCCTAACAAATGTACGCCTGTAAAATAACACCTAAATGAAAACGGAAAGACTAATGATTAGGGTCACAAGCTTTGAAAAACAGCAGTTAAATGAAGAGGCTGAACGACGGGGTATGACCCAATCTGAATTAATCAGAAGCCTAATAGCCAGATTACCTGAACCCAAACAGAAGGACACGGCGGGTTAAAACCCGTCGCGTCCGTTTCATCCTCTATGCAAGAAAAGGGAGGCTCTCACGTTCCCGGATATTTCGGTAGTAAAGGCTGCGGTTACCAACGGCTGCGGCTAACACCGTCATTAGGCTTGTGAATGATGAAACTTAGAACTTGGCACTGCTTAACGTTATCAAAACCCACAACCCGGATATAGCAGTCGCGGTATTCAGAGCGACACTCATCCACTTCAGCTAGCACATCTTTAGGTGAGGTAGCCTTGAACAAAGGCAGTTTCCATAATGTCCAGTAGTAAATATCTGGTTCAGAGCTTTCGTTGAACTCAATCGCGGGGATGTAACCTTCTGCTAAGATGTACTCCACTTGCCGCATAATCTGAGCGTCACTCAGGGGGGGTAAGTAGGAAAGGGTTTCGTAACGACGCTCTTTTGGTAATGTTTTCATAGATTTTGAGTCTCTGTTTGATTCTCTATTGATGTATAGGTATGAAATTGGGGGGATAGCAGGTAACGTCTTCGGTTTAACCAATTAGGTATCCGAATCAGTTTGCTGTTCAGAATTAGTCGGGTTATCTGGAATAGTGAATTGCGTGATGCGCTCAAGATGCCGACGCCGATGTTCTATATTCGACTGCTGGATACTGGTGCAAACCATTTCAGGTAAGAACTCGGCCACTTCGTCTGCGATATGTTGCCGCACAGTCATAATCCGTAAGGCTAATTCAGGTTTAGCCCGCAGTAATTCCTCAAGATAAGCGTCTCCATCTTGGATACTTTGTTGTGAGGAAAAAGACTGTAGCCAAAGCGCTCGGGGAGGGTCGGTTTCTCTTAACTGGTTTACCACAGTCCGCAGTGCTTGATAGGTCATATAGCTAGCCAGCACCTTGGCTGTATCTTTCGCAACTCGTTTTAAATCCATGGTTGAACCCAGTCTTTTAGAAAAAGTTATGAAGTCTAAAGTATGACTTTTCATACTTCAAACTTCACACCTCAAACTGCATCAGACGGTATCCATTGCCTCGAACTCGAACTTGATTTCCTTCCACAGTTCGCAAGCAACTGCCAACTCAGGACTCCACTTAGCAGCTTCCCGGATAATGTCACCACCTTCACGCATCAGGTTACGACCTTCGTTACGAGCTTGGATACAAGCTTCTAGAGCTACCCGGTTTGCTGTAGCACCAGGAGCATTACCCCATGGGTGACCTAGAGTACCACCACCGAATTGTAGGCAGGAATCATCACCAAAGATTTCTACTAGCGCAGGCATGTGCCAAACGTGAATACCACCAGAAGCTACTGGCATTACACCAGGCATGGAAGCCCAGTCTTGAGTGAAGTAAATACCCCGTTCGCGGTCTTGCTCGATGTGGTCTTCCCGCATCAGGTCAACGAAGCCCATGGTGATACCTTTTTCACCTTCAAGCTTACCGACTACAGTACCGGAGTGGAGGTGGTCACCACCGGACATGCGCAAGCACTTAGCCAAGACGCGGAAGTGCATACCGTGGTGTTTCTGACGGTCAATCACAGCGTGCATAGCGCGGTGGATGTGCAGCAGAACGCCATTATCACGGCACCAACGAGCCAGAGTGGTGTTGGCGGTAAAGCCACCAGTGAGGTAGTCGTGCATGATGATGGGCATGTTCAGGGACTTAGCAAACTCAGCCCGCTTCATCATCTCCTCGCAGGTGGGAGCAGTGACGTTGAGGTAGTGACCTTTGATTTCGCCAGTTTCAGCTTGGGATTTGTGGATTGCTTCTGCTACGAACAAGAAGCGATCGCGCCAGCGCATGAAGGGCTGGGAGTTAATGTTTTCGTCGTCTTTGGTGAAGTCCAGACCACCGCGCAAGCACTCATATACTGCACGACCGTAGTTCTTAGCGGATAGACCTAGCTTGGGCTTAATGGTACAACCAAGCAAAGGACGACCATACTTATTCAACTTGTCCCGCTCTACAACAATCCCGTGGGGAGGTCCTTGGAAGGTTTTGAGGTAAGCAATGGGAATCCGCAAGTCTTCTAAGCGCAGTGCTCGCAGAGCTTTGAAACCAAACACGTTACCCACGATGGAGGTCAGCATGTTGGTGACTGAGCCTTCTTCAAACAGATCGAGTGGGTAGGCAATAAAGCAGATGAACTGGTTGTCTTCCCCACGTACTGGTTCGATGTCGTAGCAACGACCTTTGTAACGGTCTAGGTCAGTCAGCAAGTCAGTCCAAACTGTTGTCCAGGTACCCGTAGAAGACTCAGCTGCAACCGCTGCACCGGCTTCTTCCGGAGGTACACCAGGCTGCGGTGTTACGCGAAACGCTGCCAAAATATCCGTATCTTTTGGAGTATAATCTGGCGTATAATAGGTTAATTTATAGTCTTTTACACCGGCATCGTAGCCAGCTTTTGTCTGAGTCCTGGTTGATGAGTAAGACATGCGTTGCTTCCTTAGGAACTACTGAATGTTGCTATCGCTAGAAGAGATTTTCTTTTCTTAGTGTTGTGTGTTGCTCCTAGCTAAGAGAACAAACAACCCATCTAGGCTTGTTTTCTAAGCCTGAAGAAGGGCACAACACTGATTCCACAATCACCTGTTTGTGGCTAATGTTGGGGATTACCTGTAGCTGCACTTACTAACCCAACCGCTCCGCTGATTGGTAAACGGTTGCTAGTCAGTCAAGTCGCTGAGGTAATTCAGAATTTCTTAATCATTTTGAAATATAGCAGGTAATGGGAACACTTAAACCTCAAATATTCTTTAGGAATGTATCAGCTCCTCTTATAAGGTGACGAAATGTAAATATTTATCACATTTTTGTTATAAAACCGGAAAAATTGACTTATTATTAATAGCTTGACTAGGTTTGGCAGCGGGGTTAAAAACCAAAACTATATAATATAGAGCTTTAACAGTTGCGCTATAGCTCGTGAGGGCGCAACCATTGCGCTCCTACAATCCCCCCTAAAATTAGGACTCGTGCAAGCGATGCAGCGCGGTCTTGGGGAGGCAGCGCGGTCTTGGGGGTCTCCCCCATGA
>WTKN01000337.1 GCA_011524395.1 Moorena sp. SS36440bin_2 | reverse complement strand
TTGATCCCCTTAGGTTGATTGCTGCGACTTGATTACAGATTATTGGAGATGTCTAGAACGAAACCGCAACTCTAGTCTTAACCATCTTAATAACGACTGGTGTAATAGGCGGTAGTTTTTGGTGGTTTACCGTAAAATCTGACTTAGAGATTAACCAGGTATTTAACAAATTTCCAAACAACACCCAACAGCCAGCTCAGAGCCAGTCACCAGCCCATTGGGCTATTCCAGCAGCATCGGAGACTAATCAAACCTTTGCCCAAGTGCCAAATGTGCCTACGGGTTTATGGGAACTCCCACAAGCCAAAACCCCGCGTTTTTAAACCACCGGATGTAGGCTCGCTGCGACTTTAGTCGCCTAGACACAATTTTGCCAAAAAGGATTGACAATACCTCGCGTAGAGTATTATATAGATATGGGTACAGGCTGAGAAACCGAGGCGCAACCGGGAGAGAAACCCGCCACTGCTTGACCTAAAAGAAGTAATGCCCGGAGGGCAGGGAAAATCCTCCTTAAAAACCCAACCATCAACTAACAATTGGTGTGTGAACCCAGCAAAAACACTTTGAGAAAACAACGGTACGGCGGGGCACGCCGAAACCAGGTGAAACAGGGAAGCAACGAACTCTATAAGACACTTCTTAAAAAGTAACTAAACGCTATCGCGAGACTAGCCCGCTGGGTATGCACGTGAACTGAACTAAAATCTTAGTCTTGACGGGATTTCGGTTTAGATATTGCCATTTGGACACGGAGGTTTAAGGCCGGTCGTAGATCTAGGAATCCCCGTCACAAAGCGAGCGGGGAGTGTCAATTAACTATGGTGGAAGTACCCTTGCTAGTGGGTCGTAACCCTAACCAGTTGGTGACTCCTTACCAAAAGCCTTTGGTAAGGAGTTCTCAATGTCCTGCTCAACGGAATCTTTTGAATATCGAAGCGTTTCGGAGTGGTGAGTATCCGATTACTCGCAATCTGTTTGTGGTGGTGAAGAAGAATGGGCAATTGGAGGAGCAAGTGGGGATGGCTTATAAGAATTTGTTACTCTCGGCTCAAGGTCAGGAGTTGATTGGTCAGATCGGATTTGTAAGGATTCGGTAAATTGGTATGTGCCGTTGAACTACTGTTGATCTCAACTGATCTCAACTCCCCAATCTCATACTCAAATCCAACCAACTAGAGCGAGTAATGGGAGCACTACTGGAGATGTAATCTACTCCTGTTTCTGCCACTGCACGAATTGTCTTTAAGGTAACATTACCTGATGCCTCAATTTTAATGTTGTTGTTGCTTACACGAATTAGCTTAACTGCTACCTCCATCTGCTCAACTGGCATATTATCCAACATGATAATATCGGCATTGTGGGCGATCGCCTCTTCTACTTCCGCGAGAGTTGTTGTCTCTACTTCTATGGTCATAGGATAGGGAATAGTCTTACGAATCATTTTTCAGGTTCCATCCCATAAGTGATAATTTTATCAAATGTTTTTTTCATGAAAACCTGACTATTCAGGACCGAACTGTAGTTCTTTTCAATAATGCTTGTATCTGGTAGGCGCTCCAGGAAACGATAACGACGGTGTGGAACTCGCTCCAAACAGAATGGCTCGTTTGATCGTGCATTGTAGTGACAAGTTAGAGTTGTTCGGGGTAAATCGGTTTGGTTATCTCCTGAGCAATGTATCGTATTTGCATGTATAAATAGTGCATCACCAGGTTCCAGCTCACAGTAGACAATACCTAGTCTGTCTATAATTGTGTCCATCCATTCTGAATCTATACGTAGAGCCCCACCTCCACCATCAAAAACTTTATGATCCAGGCGACCCATTAAGTGGGATTTTTTGATGACCTGAAGACATCCATTTTCTTTAGTATTCTTGTCAATAGCCACCGTGGAAGTTACAAAATCTGGGTATAAACAACCATCGTTATACCAGCCTCCATAGCCCTGATGCCATTCAATCCAGGCTTGGGTATGTGGATTTTTTACTGTTATTTTTGAGTGCCAATGATAAGACTCTAATCCTCCTAAAAGTACCTCGACTGCATTGACCATCCGAACTGTACGAGGAATAACACTGAGTAGAGAGTCTCCTAACTCTATCCAAGCTAGTTGTTGATTCAAGTGACCATGGCTATCCATCCATGTTGTACCATGATTATCTACATATTGTGTCCAGATTCCACTCAACTCAGAATCGGGTTGCAAAGCCTGCTTTATCGGTGCAACTTCTTCAGGGTCAAAGAAACTAGGGACAATCAGAAATCCTTCATCATGGTATTGTGCAATTTGCTCCTTTGACAGGGGACGGGTTGTGCAAATCTTTTCCTTGTTTGTTTCCACGTTGCTGTTATTGATCATGTTTTCCTTTCCTCTATAGACTTATGAAAGTGTCTGTTGCTGTAACTGTAAGTACGACAAAAAAATATTGTAAGTTACTCCAACTTTATAGTCAACCACCGGTCATTAAATTGATGAATTTTCCATGAGGTACAGGTGTTTAACCATCTCAAAGTTATGCCTGGCGCTGATGTAATCCCAAGCAATAGTAGCCCATCTAAGATGTCTCTGTCCCGAGAGGGTATCGTAAGCTGTTCGTCCGTGAATTATCCTAAAGTTCTGCGCTAGCAAACAGTCTCCAGGTTCAAGGCGGAAGCGGTATTCGTAAATTGGATTTTTTAAGTAACTACAAAAAGCTGAATAGGCTTCATAAAAAGCTTCTAGCTCATCGAAAGGTAGATTCCAAGTAGAGGTCTTGCCACTAAAGTAGATTCCAGCAACTTTACCCTCCCAGTCTAGTTCTAGAATCGGGGTTTTGCGGGAGAAAAAATATCCTCGAATTGGGTCAAAATCCTGAAACTGCAAGGGGGTTTTTGCCAAAATCTGAAAGTAGTCTGGATGATTTTGGTGAAAATCTTTAGCAATACGAAAGCCATCAACAAGTAACGATTCGCCGCCAGAAGCATTGTTATCCACACAATATAGAACCTGTACTAGACGCGGCTCGTGGACGTGGCATCGATCAGTGTGAAGTCGCAACCGATGACCTGTAGGTGATTGACTTAGATCTGTGCTGTTTGGAATTGCCTTTAATTCCGTGAATCGTCCGTATTCTGTTTGGTGAATCGGTCCAATGGATGAGATGAAAGTATCTAAATCGTCAGCAGCTATATTCTTAAGTACGGTAAAACCCAATCGGAAAAGCTGACTCATCCAGATATCTTGACTACAGGAATGAATATCGTACTTTTTGGGTGGGTGAGTATCTAAGCAAGCCCGATCCCATAGAATTTTCTGCTCTTCGGGCTGCTGAGGCGAGGGATCGTAAGCACGATTCAGCAGCCAGGAGACAGGGAATATACTCCGATGAGGAGGTTCTTCTTTCCAAGTAATCTCGATCGCTCCATCCTTCTCCTCTACAGATAAAGGTTCTGGGGGTGAGGGGTGATCGCTGAGATCGAATAACCCCTGGAAAGAAGTTGGATGCCGACAATCGGGACATAAGCAATTTTGGCGCAACCAGATATAGTGGAAGCGTTTACCTGCAACTGTTAAAAAGCTCTCTTTTGTGATTACATTGCTTGTCATCAAGACCTCCTGATTATTTTTTGTGGCAATAGAGTGTAAGATTTACAACCAGTAGAAAATTTTATTTATTCTCCAATTTTTGACATTCTTGAATCAAAATTTCCATCAGTTTTGGCGGCAGACGCTGATAGGATAAATCCAGTTGGTGGTATTTTACCCACAACTTTTGATATTCGCTCCTATCTAGACGGGCGTTTTTAGAATAGCCGTTAATCGCCTCTCCAGTAAATCCCCGTTCAACACATTTTTCTAAAGCAAGTTTTGTTTCTTCGATTTCCCCCACACATTCAAAAGCATTATGAGATTCTAGCCCCATCAACTGTCGATAATAAAGCTGTAAATCTGGGCGATCAAAAAGATTTTCATTGCCTAAGAGGTGTTGAACCTCATTTGCCTGCTCTGGAGTAAGAGAAGCCATATAAGATAAATAAACATAGGCACATTTAGGACAGGATTTACACCAAGGAGGATTGGTGTTACATGAGTAAACTAATTTGAGATCTTCTTCTCTAACTTTTTGAGATAACAGCCGATAAACTAAGGGGTCTGACATGGGTTTTAGCAAACTAAAAATAGCCAGATTACTGATAAATTCTTGTTGAATATATTCTTCATAAATAATTTCGCATTCCGTACTTTTACACCAGGCGTGATTAATAACCTGATTTCCCACCTTAACCTGTTCGCTGTCAGCACTTTTTTCATTTCCAAAACAAAGTTGGGTATATTTCTCCTGAAGGATTATGGGAAGAATGCCAAACATTCCATAAGCGAGGGGTAAGTCTTCATAGTTTCTAATCTCAGAAACCTCTACACCTTCTACCCCATGAAGTTTAGCTGCTGGAGAATTGAGGAATGACTCGATAATATACTGACGATGAATCTTGGGTGGCGGATTTTGGAGTTTATAGAGATGTTGTTCGTGCATTTCAAACAACTCTTCAGGATTAGCATGGGTGTGTAGGTTAATACTGAAACTATCAAAAGGAACACTATTATCGTCCAACAAACGAGCCATCAGTAGACTATCTTTACCTCCACCATTACAAAGAAGCAAGGGAGTCCCTCCTGGAACTAGAGTTACCGCTTCTGTTTTCATGGTGGTAACATCTTGATGAATGATTTCGGCTCCTTGATAATCTAAATTACCAGTTTCATACCGCCACTGCCCTAAACATTGTTCAACACTTACTTCCCAGAGTTTTTCTAGATTATTTGTCCAATAGTTGCCATATTTTCCTAAATCAAGATGAGTCGGTTTTAAACTTAATATTTTTAAGCCATGAAATAACAAAATATGGAAATAAATTTTTTCCATGTATTCTTGACTATACTCAGACTCAAGCTGATGAAAGTCAACTGTTGAATACCAGAGAGTAGTTGTAAAAATTATTTCGTCATATTGATAAAGTAATGTAAGGTTGTGTTTGGAGCGAGTGCAATCTAAAAGTTTTAAAGTGATATTCATTTAATGATATAAATTTACCTCTTTTATATCTTAACTATACAATCAGTTATTTACTAAGGGGTTATAACCACTTTACCGAAAAATGTTTTAGTCTGAAAAAATTGCTGAGCCTCCTTAATTGCAGAAAGTTTAAAAACTTTAGCAATCAAAGGTTTTAAAAGATCTTTTTCAAGATATCCAACCAATTGCTGGAACACCTCAGGTTCAAGCCGCGTTGCTCCAATCATCTCTAAATCCTTGTAAATCAAATCCCGCAAATCTAAAGGAACCATTGGATTTCCAATTGCACCACAAGAAACATATCTTCCTCTGGGTTGAAGCGCTTTAATCATCAAATTAAAATAACCTCCTCCCACCACATCTAGAGCAACAGTAATTAGATGTGGCTCTAGATTAGAGGCTAATTGCTGATCTCGTCGATAGACATAATCAGCACCTAACTCCTCTGCAAAATGCTCTTTATTCGCGCCAACAATGGCAATAACTTTGGCTCCTCTAATTTTGCTTAATTGAATCAAGGCACTCCCTACGCCACCGGAAGCCCCCATAATCAATACCGTGTCTGCTGCTGAAATTCTTCCCTTGGTTACCATATTTTCTGCTGTGGAATAGGAACAGGGAAAGGTAGCGAGTTCAAGATCGGAAAGTGGAGACTTAATCGGATAAACATTGGTCGCTGGAATGAGGGCATATTCGGCAAATCCCCCATCTAATTCACTTCCAACATATTGATAGTCATCTAAAGTTTCATCACGAATCCAACTGTCAACCATAACTCGTTGATGAATGAGTTGCGGTTCTACATCGGAACCCATTTCGACAACTTGACCAACAATGTCAGCGCCTTGAATTCGAGGGAACTCAGTCCCATGTTGTGTCCAGCAAGCGGAACTATTGAGGTCATTTTCCTTGGTATCTTGCAGGATAGCTTGAAAATTATTCTCTGCAGCATACCAACCTGTTCGAGTATTTATATCTGTATTATTAACAGAACAAGCTCCAACTTTAATTAACACTTCTCCCTTTTTCGGTACTGGTTTAGGGACTTGGGTATAGACCAGTTTTTCTGGTCCTCCAAATCCGGTAAGAATCACAGCATTCATTAACTCTGTCATGGCTGCTCGCTCAAGTCATCCTCGTCAATAGTACAGTAATAAGCTCGAACTTTATTCACAATCTATCCCAGGGTATACTTCCTATATTCTTTGAAATAAACGGCGATACTACTGTTTATCTTAACTCCCCAATCTCATACTCAAATCCAACCAACTAGAGCGAGTAATAGGAGCGCTGCTGGAGATGTAATCTACTCCTGTTTCTGCCACTGCACGAATGGTCTTTAAGGTCACATTACCCGATGCCTCAATTTTAATCTTGTTGTTGCTTACACGAATTAGCTTAACTGCTACCTCCATCTGCTCAACTGGCATATTATCCAACATGATAATATCGGCATTGTGGGCGATCGCCTCTTCTACTTCCGCGAGAGTTGTTGTCTCTACTTCTATGGTCATAGGATAGGGAATAGTCTTACGAATTCGAGCGATCGCTTCCCCAATTCCCCCAGCCGCTTTAATATGATTATCCTTAATCATCACCGCATCATCCAAGCCCATGCGATGGTTAATAGCTCCTCCCACTTGAGTTGCATATTTTTCCAATAGTCTTAAGCCTGGAGTAGTTTTGCGAGTATCCACCAACTGGGCAGGCAAATCAGCAATTTTTTCGGCATACTGACGGGTTAGGGTAGCAATGCCACTCAGACTCATAGTTAGATTTAAAGCTACCCTCTCTCCCATCAACAAAGCATCAAATGGTCCGTGAAAACGAGCAATGGCTTGGCTTGGCTGACAACTTTCTCCCTCTGCTACTAGGGGGATGAAGCTGACCTTTTCATTTAATAAATAGAACACCCGCGCTGCAATTGGCAGTCCCGCAATTGTACCTGCTTGCTTAGCGATCCATTGTCCGTTTCCAGAACTAACTTCTTGAGCGAACAAAGCTTGGGTGGTGCGATCGCCTCTACCAATATCTTCTTTGAGCCATTGATGCAGTAGAGAGTCTAACACTATTGAGGGAGGTAATATTGCCATAACTCTTAACCAATTTAATTTCCTATGCAATTAGACTACTATTTCTAATTCCTAGCTCCAAATGGGAGTATTTCCTAACTTGCAAAAACAGGAGATAGGAAATACTCCTCAGTTAAAAGTTTAGCAAAAATGCAGTTAAGTTAATGAAGATGGCACTCCCATCTGTCGTTGCCATTTTTCTTGAATTTTATCGTAATTGCTGTAATAGTCGTCTGGCTCGAATCCTGGCATGGGTTCATAGACATCTATTTCCTGCCACAGAGGCTGCAAGGACTCCAGAGATTCTAGAGATTGCTGGACGATTTTTTCTGGCTTGAGCCAATATTTTTTCTCTTCAGCTGTTGCATTGGGTCGCAATTTGTTTTCATTACCTGTGTCTGTAGTACTCACATTGATAAACCGTCCCCTGATTAGTCCTTGCCAGTCTTCTGACTGAGCTAGGTCTTGGATATAGCTCCGTAAGGTATCTTTGGCGTAAGTATAAGAGCGCCAGAAAGGGATCTTATATTTATCGGTAACAGAACCGAAACCACAAAGAGCAAGGGTAGTCTGGCGATTGCATTGATGCTCTTGGTTAAGTTTTTCGACAAGTGGCTGGGCTACGTTGACAAAGGTATGGTAGTTTGATGAGAATATTTCATCATCAATTCCCTTTTCATCCCAGTCTTCCTCGGTGGTTTCTGTCTCGATTTCATATTTGAATTTGCCTACGCCATGGATAAGGATCACATCAGAAACTTCCGAAAGGTCGAGATTAATGATGGCTTGTTCGGCGGCTTTGCTATCGAGAAGATCGAATTTGCAATGCAGGGCATCCGTTTCCATAGGGGATCTAGAAATGGCTACGCAAGTGGTATTTTCTTGCTGTATAAAGTGTTCAACAAAACTGTTACCCAGAGCGCCGCTTGCACCTGTGACAATTGTTAGTCGAGATTCCATTTTTTTTTATTAAAAATGTAAATTTTACTTGGTTTTAAACTTGGGATTGGTCACATCAAAATTGTAGAAGCAATGAACGCTCCACGCTCTGCCATGGTGTATAAACCAACATGATGAGCGATTTCCTGGGGATGAATTGCCGTCTTTGGCAAACCCTGCTGGGCTGCCATCTCTGCCGAGAGGTCGAAGGTTGAACAACCTTCAGTATAGACGGCAATATCTTTTAAGGTTGGTACCATATCATGATTGCGTGCTGATAGCATAGTAACCACGAAGTCCATTACACAAATATCTGTGCAGATGCCAACAACTACTAAGGCTTCTAGGTTGTGCTGGTTTATCCAGCTAATTAAACTATTGTTGCCAGTATCTACATCAATGGAACCGATAAAACCATTGATGCAGTCTTTTTTAATTAAGGTGGCGTGGGGATGAGTTTCTAGCCATTCCAGTTCAGGAACGAGCTTTTCTTCCCCAGACCCTTTTTCACAATGAGGAGGATAGGGAGGTTCTGGTTTGCCTGGTTCGTGGGTATCTAGGAAAGCTAAGACTGGCCAACCTTTGGCTGTGAAAGCTTTGGCTAGGCGATCGCTTTCTGATACCATGGTGGCTATTTGCTGATTTGGTTCTGTTGGAGCCAAAGGACCAAAACCAACAGTGCAAAAGCCATTGAGCACATCCACAACGATCAAACCGGTGGGACGATCGCCAATAGTATAGGGCTGAGGGTCAATGGGTAAGGCGGCTTCAATTGCTGCTAAGGTGGCATCGGGAGTGGTTAAAGAAGTTACCATCAAAACCTCCTGGTTATTTTTGGTATGGACAATTTAAAAAGCTAAGTTATTATTTATTATCCCACTCCGAATTCAGTAAATTTCCTGAGGTAAGGGGCATGATAGGCCAGAACAATATCTTGGTGAGGGACACCCCGTTCAACTAAGACGTTAGCAATCCCAACTTCTGTACCATCATTTTGAATCCAAATCTTATTCTCTTTAAGGTCAATGTGGATGGTGGAACCATAAATACGGCGACGATTACTCCATCCGGCATGGACAAGCTGGTAGCGGTCTCTTTCGGTATCAAAGATTAATTCCACTTCTACCTCACCATAAGCGGGTTTGTGGCTGCTGTATTCGGTTAGGATCTCTTTGACGAGTTGCCGATATTGCTCTAGTTTTGCCATTGAACAATTTCCTCCTTAGTTGGCTCGAATACAATTAATTTTAGTTGATACTCTTGGGTAATAAGTTGAACGAAGCGACGGGCAAAGAAGGTCTCGTAAATTTCAATAGGAATAGCTAAATACAATAGTCTCTTTGGATCTTCTGCTTTGAGGGCAAAGCGATAGTTAAGGAATTGTCCCAAAACCGTATGGAATTCAGAAATTGCCGAAGGCCTTAGAAAGGTTTTAATTTCAACAGCTATTTTTTCTTCATCTTTTTCGGCGGCAATGAGTCGTTCTGCACCCAAATCGATGTAAATTTCCACTTCAGCAAAATTGATGTAGAGAGGATCGTGAGTAATACACCAGCCGTCCTTCTGTAAAGCTGATTTTACGGCTTCATGGAAGGTATCTCTGGCTGCCATTGTTGACCTCTACTTTAAAGTTGTGGGAATTAGCGATCACTCTAAATTATATCAATTAGATAGAGCCTCTTCTTGACTTATTACTTATTACAGGGTGACTTTAGGCAACTGCAAACCCTGTGTGCTTCCTAACTCCGGGTGATTTAAAGCCTAGAACAATACGCTCTTTGGGAATACCTGCTTCTAGGAGTTCCCCAGCGATGCCATCCTCTGTCCCATCGCGATGAATCCAGATTTTGCCATCGATAATTTCCACATGAATGATACAGCCGTGAACTTGACGCACTCCCTCCCAACCAACTATCATTAATAGGTAGCGATCGCGCTCACAATCAAAAACGCTATTTCGTTCAATTTCTCCGTAAGAATAAGGAATTTGTGCGTAGTCAGAGATTATTTTTTGAATAATCTGCCGGTATCGCTCTAAAGTGTCCATTTAATAATATTCTCCGCTTCAGAATCAAAAACCAAAAGACGAACTCGATTATTTTTTAACAACAGCTCACCAATAGGTTCTTCAAACAATCCACTGGCAACCTCTTGGGATACGGCTAAATAAAGCTCTCGGTCCGGTTCAACTTCGGCGAGAACGTCATGATATACAATATACTGACCAATTGCTTTCTCAAGATCGTTCATTTCCGATAGACCCATAAAACTTTTAATTTCAACAGCGATTTTGCGTTCGGCTCTCTCGGCTGCTAAGAGTTGCTCTGCTCCCAAGTCAACATACATATCCTTCTTACCCCATTTTAAACTGAGGGGATCGTCGGTAATTGTCCAATCATCTTTAATGAGAGCATTTTTGACACACTCGTGGTAAATGTCTTTAGCTGGCATATCTCCTTCAAGACCTCATCCACCTTCATCTTACAGTGGTATCGCTACTTGAGCTGCCAAAGCCCTGTGGCCAAGGGCAAATCCCCAGACTTTCAATTCTGTAAAATCTCGAACTCTTAAATTCTCCCAAATGAAGCTTATTTTAAGCTGACGGCTGACAGCTGACAGCTGTTGGCGTAGCCTGCGCGTAGCGCATATGCTTACATCCTAACTACCAAACTGTTTCAAAATTTAAACTAAATCCAGGTAATACTTCTTCTGCAGATAGAGTCTTAGGAGAGTTCAACACCTTAAGCTCTTGTTGAGGTTTATAAATTTCTACGATTTTATTTTTGGGATCGATTAACCAGCCTAAGCTTATGCCATTGTCTAAATATTCTTGCATTTTTTGTCTTAAGCTTTCCATAGTATCCGTACGGGAGCGTAACTCAAGGACAAAATCAGGACAAAGGGGTGGGAAAGTGTCTTGTTGTTCTGGTGTGAGTTGATTCCAGCGTTCTATTTTGACCCAACTGACATCAGGAGAGCGTTCGGCACCATTAGGAAGACGAAAAGCACAAGAAGAGTCAAAAACAACTCCGAGTTTGGTTTGATTGTTCCAAATAACAAATTGTGCAGATAACTGTGCGTTGCGTTTTCCCGTATTGCCTCCTGTAGGGGGCATAACAATTAATTCTCCATTAGCAGTACGTTCCAGGCGCTTTTCTCGGTTAGCAGTAGCGAGTATTTGGAATTGTTCTTCTGTAACTTTGAAGGTCGGGGGAATGTTAATAGTATTCATCCTGGTTATTCTTGGTATCCACAATTTCACCAACTAAGTTAGTATTTATTATACTACTTTTCGCACTTCATTCTGTAGTACAGAATATTATGATTTAGCGTTTGCACTCCTTGTGATAAATGCGGGTATAGTAGTAAATCTTCTGTACTATAGCAATCCTAAATGAATTGTGATAATTTTGTTCCCTGTTCCCTGTTCCCTGTTCCCTGTTCCCTTTGGTATATGTTTATGTAATTGTGCCGAAATAAGATTCTTTTAAACAAATTCCTTTTAATCGCAAAATTTCAGTTCAGCGATCGCGATACCTTCTTCCCCTGCTACTGAATACAGTAAGTATGTTTTTTCTCCTTCGGTGTAAATAGCTGGATCGCGCAGTTCTCGCACCGGTTCTTCTGCAACACCAACTTCCGAAGAGACAATAGGTAAAGCAACTCCCTCATAATCCATTTCTGGTTCGAGAACTGTAACCGGTTCTGAAGCAATCCACTCCTGCCAATCCTTGGTTAAATCCACGTAGCTCATTAATATACGTTCCGGGGCATCGCCATATCTGGAGTAGAATAGGAATAACCAATCGTCTTTTACCAAGACAGCACCGTGTCGTAGATTAAGTATAAAATCTTGTCCTGCCTCAAACCCTGTAAAACCATCTTTTGACCGGAGTACAATTCCAGCTATGGGACGGTTGTTCATCACTGTAGCATACCAGTTTTGAGCAATGCTATAGTGGAATCCGTTGTGCTGGAAAACTCGAAAATAGTATGGTCCAAGTATCTCTGGCAAAGCAGTAAAATGGAGACCATCTTCAGATTTTGCCAGCATTGTCACCTGATCGTACTTATCCCTCCCCTCATAGTCGCCATGAAAGTACATCCGTATTTCTTTGGCTTCATTGTCAACATGGACATCTGGAGAAGCAATATGATCCAAGCAAGTTGTTTCATCCAAGTGTAGGGTTCCCTGCTCATAGATCTTCCACTCTCCTTCTAGAGAGTCGGCATAGGCAAGACGAATATATTTACCCAAGTGATGAGCAAAATAAAGATAATAGCGTCCTAGGGGATTTTCAATCCAGTTAGGAACACGAATCAGGGATGGACCATTAATGTTAGCACCACGATCACCTTTTAATCCTGGCATTCCCGGTTTAATAATTGGATTTACTGGGAATCGTACAGCTTTAATTGGGAATTTCATCTATCTTCGCAGGGAGTTTGAAGGAGATTGGGTAATGGTTTTTAGGACTACCCAAATTTAAGTTCAGCGATCGCCTTTGGCGTGGCCTACGGCCAATCGCTCTTCAGAGCGCGCCAAAGGCGATCGCCACGGGGCACTGATATCAGTCTAAAGTCTGGGTTCGCGACTAAAAATCGATTCGAGCATCGGTCGGAAACAGGAAAGAGAAAGTGTGTCATAATTTGGATCGAAAGACAGTTGATCCCAGCGATCGCAGAAAATAATTGTTTGTTCAAAAGCGGGATGCTCTTTGAACTTATCGCGCTCATTGCGATCTTGACCGATAAAGTTGTTAAAGTAATAACCTTGAAAGACCTCATGATTTTCTATCATCCAGGCATTTTCTGGGGACACATAAGGTCGTAAAATCGCTGCAGCCACTTGACCATGATTATAGGGCGCAAGGTTATCGCCAATATCGTGTAGCAGGGCACAAACAACCATTTCTTCATCAGCACCACTCCGCAATGCCCGAGTGGCTGTTTGTAAGGAATGTTCCAGGCGATCTACTTGAGCTCCCATTGTACTACCGCGCAGCTCTAGCAAGGCTTTAACAATCTGGTCTGTCACACTATTGACAAGTTCTTCAAGACATTGACTGCTAAAATCCCACTGCTCTTTAGTCAGAAGATCCATTCTCGTGTAACCTGTGATATCCATTATGGTTCTCTTATATTTGGGATGTATTGATATAAACTTGTTAAGTTACGACAATTTACTTCTGGAAGCAAAACAAATTTATTTTTTATAGATATAGCGTTTCTAGGACTCATGAGGTACACAGTATTGTTTGACTATTGGCTCTTGCCTTCCCCTCCTGGGAGGGGTTAGGGGTGGGTTTCTCTTACCTGCTCCGAAGTCCCGTCTTGATGCAGTCGCTCATGGGGGAAACCACGGCAGTCGCTCATGGGGGAGACCCCCAAGACCGCGCTGCCTTCCCAAGACCGCGCTGCATCGCTGCTCCCTAAAACCCAGATATTTGTACCTCACAAGTCGTATAATTGCTATAAATGTTTTAATTGTCTAAAATTTTTTCTTCCTTTAAAGTACTCCCAATCTAAGAACCCTCCCTCAAGATGTCTAACTCCATATTTAGTATCATAGGCCTTCCTTCCATGTAATATTCTGAAATTCTGTACCATCAAACAATCTCCTGCTTTGAGACGAAAGCAATATTGATAATCAGGGCTTTTTAAATACTTAAAAAAAGTTTTATAAGCTTCATATAAAGATTCCAATTTGTCAAATGTTAAATTGGGTTTAAAGTTTTTGTGACTGAAGTAAACTTCAATTACTTCACCTTTTTGATTTAGTTTTAAGATGGGCGTTTTATTAGATAAATAATATTGACGATCTAAATCAAACTGTTTAAAGTTTACTGGAGTTTCAGCTAAGATATTAAAATATTCAGGATGATTTTGGCGAAAATCTCTAGCTACACGATAGCCATCTACAACTATTGAATCGCCACCAGAAGCATTGTTTTCTTCACAATAAAGAAACATTACTACTCGCCCTACATTGAGGTAAGTTAAATCGACATGAGGTGACAAAGGATGACCAACAGATGAAAAAGCTAAATCTACAGCTTCAGCACCCTTGATGGGCTTTACTGCGATGAATCTTCCATAGTAAGTTTCATGAATCGGACCGATAGAGCAAAGAAAAGACTCTAATTCTGCCATCGATTTGATGTTTTCTAGTATTGTAAAACCCAAACTAAAAAGCTGATTCATCCACACATCAGAATCGCTGTGAATCTCGTGTCTTACCGTTCGCTCTTTTTGTAACTGAGCTTTGTTCCATAAAATAATATTTTTTGAAGATTCTACTGGATTTTTAAGCTCATTAGCATGAGCCATTAACCAAGAAATTGGAAATACACTTTGGTGAATAGGTTGTTCTTTCCAAGTAATAATTATTTTATCGTTTTCCTCCACTATAGATAAAGGTTCTGGTAGAGATTTTGCTTCACTAATGTCATAGATTTTCTGATATGAATTAGGATCGCGACATTCTGGACATAGGCAGTTATCCCGCAACCAAATATAGTGAAAAGGGTGGCCATTAACTGTTATAAAACGTTCGCTTTTCATATACTTTCTAATTTTTGATCTGATCCCTTGATCATCCTACCATTACCCGGTTAATAAGATCGATTTCCATCGAACGCTTACAATAAAATGAATATTATAACAATAATATTCATTTTATATCCGATTAACTTTCAGCAATAGGAAGCTTATGTTCGTAAAGCTTTTCGTAATATGGCAAACAAAATTCATAAGCATTTTGTAAGTGTTCATTATCTTCTACTGCCACATAATTATCTCTTTTTTGTTCCTTAAAGCCACTACTAGACATGACGTTAGTTACCCAAGTTCCACCATCCCAATTGGTAAGTTCAGGGCGAAATTTTGGTTCCCATTCTAGGGCTTCTTTAAGAAACGGTATACCAACAGCATCGCAGTAAGCTTTAACTGTTGCTTCGGGCTTTTTTACCAAATCGTCTGAGTGAATTACTACTGGTGTTTTTCCACTGAATTCCTTAGCCATTTCAAAGAGTTTGTAGAGTTGGGCATAACCGGTTTCTTCTAAAGTAAAATCAGGCCATTTGTCGTAAAGGGATGGCAGCATTTTAGCGGGATGACGTACGATAAAAGTACTTTCAAATATAGACAAAAATTCTCGATCAGCTAAGTGGAACATAAAATAGGCCATATCCTTGATAAAAACCGCCTGGGAATCTGCTTCCTGTTGTAGTTTTCGCAAGGTTGTTTGGTAATTATATTCAGGATTGAGTTCTATATCTGGATAACGATTAGTATCGCGACGCTCTGGGGAGTTGTAGTAAGATAAGCCAAAAGGTTCATGAAAAGCCAGAAAATCACCTCTTTGGCGCATCATATTTTCAAAGGCGGTGGAAGTTGAGCGAACTGTTGCCCATAAAGCTAATATTTTTCTCATGGTTGTTCTATTTGTCGGTAATTTTATACTTAATCAGATATTGTTGATAGTGCAATTAGTTTAGAGATTACAGTTGCTTTCCAGACAAGTCCTAAGGGTTTGGGCTAGAACTCGAACATGTGGTTCTCCCATCATCGTGAAATGGTTGCCAGGAATCTCATAAATTGTCACAGGTTCAGCAGAAACCTTACCCCACCCCCAAGTTGGGTCTTCCAGTATTGTTGTTTCACCGAGGGTAGCCTCAAAGACTTCTGTTTCCATAGCTCGGAAGAAAGTAATTGAAGTTGGGTAACTCTCTTGTGGTATATAGTCAACATCAGCTTGAACATTAGCTTTGTAAACTTGAAAAATACGTTTTAGTTCATCTTGGCTTAATTTAAAACCAGCTATGCTCAATCTTTCCAGAAGATAATTTAACTGTTGCTCCTCTCCAATAGATTGAAGTGTTTCAGGATTAACGTTGACCGCTTCTCCCAAAGAACCTTGATAAAAACTACTTATATCGTTGATGAGTTTAGTATTGTCCCAATCAGCAAAATCTTGATATTTTTGAAGATTTGTCCCTAAACCATCCATAATGGCAAGTAAAGCCACCTCCTGTCCCTGATTTTGTAACTGTTGAGCTATCTCAAAAACCACCTTTCCTCCTGCTGAATGACCGCCCAAAAAATATGGCCCTTTAGGCTGAACAGCTTGTAAGGCTTGGATGTGGTGGGCTGCTATGTCTTCCATCCGGGTTAATGGCTTTTCCCCGTCATCTAAACCAAAGGCTCGCAAGCCATATAAAGGTTGCTCTGAATCTAGGTGTTGTGCCAAGGGATAGATATCGAAAACATTGCCCAAGACTCCGGGGACAAAGAACAGAGGAGGTTTTGAACCATTTGGCTGAATTGATACTAAAGTAGAACGGTAAGAGTCATCCTCAACTATACCTTGTTTGATGGAGGTATCGGTTAAACTTTTTGATTCCTCAAAGGCAAGAACTTCCTGAGCCAAATAACTAGTCAACGCTTCCGGTGTGGGATAGTCAAAGACTACAGTAGAAGGCACAGACAAACCCAGACTCAATTGGAGAGCATTTCTCAACTCAATAGACATCAAAGAATCTAATCCTAAGTCTATGAGTTTTTGCTCTAATGTTATTCGCTCAGGAGAAATTCCGAGTACCTTGGCTACCTGCGCGCGGATGTGAGTAACCAATAATCCCTGACGCTCTCCCACAGGAACTGTCTCCAATTGCTTGCGGAAGGTAACTGGTGTATATGATACTTGATTGTGGGAATTATTTCGTTCTTTTACAGATTTAAGTTTGACCCATCGATCGATACGAGCTTGTAAATCTCCACTAGATACAATAATTTGATCGAGTTCTGGAGTGGATAAAACCTTTTCAAAGGCTTGGATACCCTCTTCTGGAGTTATGGCAAATTCAGCCAGCCCTGCTGCAATCTCATAATTTCGATCTTGTTTTGGGAATTCCCAAGTCTCCCAGTTTACACTCAACCAAGGAACCGAATTAACCCGGTTCTGCTGGTGAACGAAAACATCCATAAACAGATTGGCCGCTGAGTAAGCAACGTCCCCCAAACCCCCCAGCACTGATGCGATGGAGGACATTAAGATACAAAAGTCAAGGTTTTTGTTCTGCAAAACCTTTGATAAGACGATCGTTCCCTGTACTTTTCCTTGAAAGTGCTGCCAAATATCAGTTTTAGTTATTTCCTTGATGGAACACAATGCTTTGTCTCCAGTAAACATAACACTGTGGATGACTCCATTGATGTTACCAAAGCGACCCTCTGCTTGTGCGATCGCTTCTTCCATTTGTTGTCCATCGGCTACATCAGCATTGAGTACCATCACCTCCGCTCCCATAGCCTCCATAGCCTGCAATTTCTGAATTTTGCGACTAATCCGATCCTCTGCATCGTGGGTGGCTAGCCATTGAGACCAATCATCCCTGGCAGGAAATAGGGAACGTCCCGTTAAGATGAGTTTGGCCCGTACAGTTTTTGCCAAGTGTAACCCCAGGGACAGACCAATCGCCCCTAGTCCACCAATAATCAGATAAACCCCTTCTTTTGTCAGAGGTAATGTCCCTGTTCCAGGTGTTTCTAATCCCACAGGTTCAAACTTTTGCACCCAGCGATGTTTACCCCGGTAAGCGATAGTTAAATCTTCTGAGTGTGCTGTTATTTCCCCCAGTAGTTGGGTTACAAGTTTTTCCTGCTTTTGCTTTTGGGATGGGGGAAGAACAAGATCGATACTGCGACAGTTTATATTGGGATATTCTTGTCCAATAACGTTACAGGCTGCCAACAGGGTTGCTTTCTCTGGAGATAAGACTTCCTCTCCGCTCACTTCCTGCAGGTTGTTTGATACAACGGTAAGTTGGAGTGAATTGATAAAATTCAGTTTTTCAAGGGCTTGGACAAGAAATATCAGGCTGTATAAACCCAAATCCTGAGACCCTTCAAAGGATTCTATTCCTAATTCTGTGTGGTTATTTGGGGTGACACTCCACAGATGAATAATGCTACTGGGGTTTTTATTCCGTTGTTTCAGTTCTTGGAGTAGGGTATGGTAGTCATCAGCTTGGGTGGGATTAATGGTGTAGAAGCGATCGCTTTGCTTAGCAAACTCCGAACCGGGACTCACCCTTACAACGTCACTGCCCTGTATTTCCAGTTTTTCTGCTAGTTCTTCTCCGAGTCCGCACTCATCGATAAATACTAGAGTGTCAGACTCAAGCAGCTTTTCACCTGGTTGATAAGCGGGGGGAATAGACCGTTTCCAAGATGGAATATAAAACCAGTCAGCAATATCCGGCTTTTTACCTATATTTTTTGGTGGGATTGCTCTAGAGGATGTTGAAGGGGTAGTTATTCCCATTAAACTATCCTCTGGACTCACCCAATAACGTTGCCGTTGAAAAGGATAAGTGGGTAAGGGAATGCGATGACGAGCAAAGTCTTGGTCAAAACCGAGCCAATTTATGGAAACACCATGGAAATATAGTTCTGCCACACTGGTTAATAGTTGTTGCCAATCTTCTTGTCCAGGACGCAGACTAGGTAACCATAATCCTTGATGTTCGGGGAGACACTGACGACCCATTCCTAATAAAATTGGTTTGGCTCCAATCTCTACCAATACATCTATCCCAAGCTGTGCAATGGTTGACATACTAGCCATAAATTGCACAGGCTGCCGGAGATGATCGCACCAATATTTGCTAGTGGTTATTTCTTCTGTGGCTAGTTCTCCCGTGACATTGCTGATTAGTTTTAACTGTGGTAGATTAAACCGCACCTGTGCCACCACCTGGTCAAATTCTGCCAATATCGGTTCCATCAAAGGAGAGTGGAAAGCATGGGAAACAGTTAATTTCTTGGTTTTGACTCCCTTTGCGGCAAGATTGCGCTCAATTGTGTTAATCGCGGCTCTTTTTCCCGAAATTACCACACTCTGGGGTCCATTAATCGCAGCCAGAGAGACATCCCCGCCATAGGGTTTAATGGCTTCTGCTGCTTCTGCAACTGAAGCTAACAACGCTAGCATTTCTCCATCTTGGGGTAAGGATTGCATCAACCTACCCCGTTGGGCAATTAGTTTCAGTCCGTCTTCTAGGCTAAAAACCCCAGCAACACAAGCCGCCACATACTCCCCAATGCTATGACCCATTACTACATCCGGTTCGATACCCCAGGATTTCCACAACTCGGCCAGGGCATATTCAATAGCAAAGATGGCAGGTTGGGTATAGCTTGTTTGGTTAATGGATGAGTCAGGTTCTGTTTCCGATTTATTGTTATCTAAATCGGGGTAGAGAACTTCCAACAAGGGAATATCTAAGTAGGAACGGAGGATGCGATCGCATTCGTCTAAATTTTTTCGGAAAGTGGGTTGAGTTTCGTAGAGTTGACGACCCATACCAATATACTGAGAACCTTGTCCGGTAAAGACAAAGGCAATCTGCTTGGTAGAGTCTGCTTTGAGGGAGTGAATTGTTGGGGGTTCGGAACTATCGTTGATATCAACAGGCTTTCCAAACCTTTGCAACTGCTCCAGAAGGTCTTGAGTGGAGCCAGCAATAACAGCCAAACGATGGTTAAAATGCTGACGTCCACCATTGGCAGTAAAACAGATATCGGCAATCTCCGCCTTTGGATCGGACTCCAGATAAGTTATATAATTCTGTACCGACTCTGCCACAGCTTGTTCTGTTTGCCCTGATAGAGTCAAAATATGCACAGAACGTTCACGTTTGACTTTTGACTTACTTTTTTCGATCCCCCTCCCGTCCCCCTTCGCAAGGGGGAAGCCATGGGAGGCTTCGCTGTTGCCCCCCTTATTAAGGAGGGGGGATCCACTTTCAACTTGTTTCGGGGCTTCCTCTAGAACAACATGGGCATTGGTTCCACCCATACCAAAGGAACTTACTCCAGCACGGAGAGGGGTGACCTTTGGTTCCCATGGGGTGAGGGCTGTATTAACGTAAAAGGGACTATTGGGGAAATCTATGTTGGGATTGGGTTCTTTAAAGTGCAAGCTTGGCGGAATGGCTTTGTTATGCAGTGCCAGCACTGTTTTAATTAGACCTGCTATCCCTGCGGTGACATCGAGATGCCCAATATTGGTTTTTACCGATCCAATCGCGCAAAAATTATTGTCCTGGCTGTTCGTACTTTGTCGAAACGCTTTTGTCAGTGCTGCAATCTCAATTGGATCTCCCAGGGGTGTCCCAGTTCCATGGGTTTCCACATAACTAACCGTCCTAGGATCTATGTTAGCCATAGCCAGTGCGTCGGAAATGGCTGCTATCTGTCCTTCTATGCTAGGAGCTGTGTAGCTAACTTTAACTGCCCCATCATTATTAATTGCTGACCCTTTGATGGTGGCATATACATGGTCTCCATCAGCGATCGCTTCCTCTAATCGCTTCAAGACAACTATGCCAACTCCACTACCAAATAACGTTCCTTGACCTTCAGCATCAAAAGCACGACAGTGACCATCGGGAGACAACATCATGGCTTCTTGGTATAAATAACCAGTCTTTTGAGGAACGAAGATCGAAACCCCTCCAGCTAGTGCTAAGTCAGATTCACCACTGCGTAAACTCTGACAAGCTAAGTGAACGGCAACTAGTGAAGTGGAACAGGCAGTTTGAACATTAACACTCGGCCCTTTTAGGTTCAATTTGTAGGAGACCCGCATGGGTAAGTAATCTCCACCATTGCCTAGGTCGGTATGCACATCTTTAGTCCCTCTAAATAGACAATGGGTAAGCAAAGGACTTGTCCGAGAAGAGCCTAAGCTATGAGATATATTGTTAATTAGGTAGGTGCTGGGACTCGAACCCCCATAAACTCCCACCGAACCTGGATAATTTCCAGGATTATAACCAGAAATTTCCAGTGCTTCCCAAGCACATTCCAGGAAAAGCCGATGTTGGGGGTCCATTAGTTCAGCTTCTTTATCGCTATAGCCGAAGAACTCAGCATCAAATAGGTCAATATCTGGCAAGATAGGACTAGCTTTCACATAATTGGGGTGTTCAATCCAGTTGGTATCTTCTAGCTCAATTTCGCGATCGCTAAAGAAGGAAATTGATTCCACCCCATCTCGTAAATTTTTCCAGAAAGCATCGGTATTGTTTGCCCCAGGAAACCGACAAGACATACCAACTATGGCTATATCCGAGCCATGCTGGATGAATTTCTTTCTTTTTTCGTAGCGCTTAACGGCTGTTGTTCCTACCTGTTCTTGGTCCAAATATTGAGCCAGGGTAGCAATAGTTGGGTGTTCAAACAGTGTGGTTACAGGTAGATGTATTGCCAAGATTTTGCTCAGGTTTTTGTGAACCCGGATCAGCAGTAAAGAATTACCACCTAAATCGAAGAAGTTATCATTAATTCCTACTTCCTCTAACTGAAGTACGTCTTGCCAAATCTGAGCAATACGTTTCTCTGTATCCGATTGGGATTTGACTAAAGGTACTGCCAACTCTGGGCGAGAATGGTCTATACTTGGTAGTTGGCGACGATCCAACTTACCCATCGGTGTCATGGGAATTTTATCGATTACCACAAATACCGATGGAATCATGTGAGCAGGTAAATGGTCTTGTAAATGATGACGTAACCTTAATTTTAGCTCCCTAATCTGCTGGGGTTCAGTGCTTTGTTTCTGAGGGACGAAATAGGCTATCAGTTTCTTTTCTGCTTCTTCTTTTCCTTGAATAATAACTACACAGCTTTTTATTTCCGGATGTTCTAATAAGGTGTTTTCAATTCCAGCTAAGGATACGTTATATCCCCGCAGATTGACCATATAATTACAACGACCCCTAATTTCTAGTTTGCCGTTGGGTAAAATAGCTGCTAAATCTCCTGTTCTAAAAAAGCGATAACCGTTAATGTCAACAAAACTATCAGCAGTCAGCTTGGGTTTATTCAAATATTCTCGAAACATACAGGGACTACGGATATACATTTCCCCTTCGTTTCCTGGATAAACTTGCTGCCCATTCTCATCTAATAAAATTATTTCATCGTCCTCAAAAGGAATCCCAACAGCACAGAATCCTGATGGTAAATTTTCGATTTCTCGCAGGTTATCAATAGCAATAGTAAAGCATTCATTTATTCCATAATAATTTAGTAAACGAGTAGATGGTAGTCTATCTATCAATTTAGATTTTAGTTGTTTTGTTAGTGCTTCTCCGGTTACCCAAATAACTTCCAAACCTGATAATTTTGAGATAATAAAATCAACTTTAACTGTATTAAATATACTTTGTATTAAGGAAGGTGATATGGTAATTTCCTTGATTTCATTTTGATATATGAAATCTAAAAATAGCTGGTGATCATAAATTATTTCGTCAGGGATAATGTATGTGGTTGAACCTTTAATCCAAGGTCTGTATATTTCCCACTGAAATAATACATAGGCTATAGGATATCCTGATTTACTGAGACTTACTTGCTCTCGCCTCAATTCCCCAGCAATAATTGCCTGATGAGTTAATATTATGCCTTTTGGTTCTCCTGTACTTCCTGATGTGTAGATTATATTAGCGATATCTTGAGGGTTTATTGATGGTAAGTTTTGGTCTTGTTTTAGTGGTAATTTCCAGTTATTTTCTCGATCTATAGGTAAACTTTGTAGAGAAAGTTCACTATTTATTCTTGAGGAATATTGGCTCTTGGTAATAATTAAACTAGGTTTAGCATCTGCTACCATTTTGGCAAGCAAAGCATCGGGATACTTTAATTCTAGGGGCATAAATGCTCCCCCAGCTTTCATGATAGCTAGAGAAGCAATAATATAGTCTTGAGATTTTTCTAGCAAAACTCCAACGGGTTGATTTGAAGTTACTCCTTGTTTTTGAAGGTAACCCGCTAAGTTATCTGTCAACCGATCTAATTTTTGATAGGTAATTGAATTTGCCCCATCTACGATCGCAATTTCCTCTGGCGTTCTTTGTGCTTGTAATTTGAAGAGTTTAGGTAAGCTGAGAAAATCTTCCATAGTTTGGCTGATATAATCAGAGTGTTGTTTAGAGCTTCAATCCAGACTCATATTTATTGATAACTAACCCAATACATTGAATCCGTGTCAATTATGCAACAGGTCTATTAACAAAAAAATCAAAAAAAGTTGCAATTTTAAAATGAATGGCTTTCAGGCATATGAGTCATTTAGAGTTGCTATATTCTGTGTCACCGACGGTCGTGTACTAAAGATTTCTCGGCAAATTGCTCTCCGCACAGAATGGAGAGGGGACATAAATAGGAGGAAGAAGCTCAATAAACTTGGACACAATCAATTTATTATTTGAAGCCACAAATTCATAAAAATTTGCGCTGTTCCAAATTAAATAAACGTATTTGAAATGCTTTTTGATGGCATCTGTAAGGGATTCAAAATCTACTTGCCCTCGCTCGATTACTTCTAGCATATCCAAACGTTTTTCCTCAATTTCACTATCTGAAAAATAGTTCGCTTTGTACTGGTCATCCTTAATTTTCTCTCGCTTTCTATATTCTGATTCATCTGGATGTCTGAGCTTCTCTATAAAAATCATCAGACTATCTTTCTTAAGCAGCCTTGCTACATAATCTATTAAATCTTCTCGTTCTGATCCATATAATGGAAACGTAACATTTTCATATATGATGTTGAACCCGTTATAGAAAAAACTCAAATCTTCTTGAGAATTTATATATTCTGGCGTTATGTTTATGAAGGAACCATGATGGAATTTCGAGTACTCGTGGTTACACAATCGATAAAAATTGTTTTTGTTATACACACTAGTGCTAGTTGACAGTGTTCTAATCAAGCCTTTTGAAAATTCTGCCATTGTTCGTTCGCCCATTTGCACCATCTCCGACACCAGTTTCCAAAAATGTAATGTAATTATCCTTCTCGTTTACTAAGTGTTGAGCTAACCGATATATGCCTACTCCTATGCGGCAATTTTCTTCAACCAAGAATGGAATACTTGCTAGAAAATGTTGATAAAATGTACCCATATTTCTCTGAAATAAATCATGATAATCCAATAAATAATCATGATTCGAAAGATAGTTCACATTACCCGTAGGGATGGCGGAGGTAACCTGTTTTATTCCACCTGAAAGGTCATTAAAATGTTTCCAGAACAGTGACTTTTTATTATACAACTGCAAAGTGCGCTCACGTATTTTACGGTATCTTTCCTTTTCCATGATTCTCCTTCCCTATTCCTTATTTTTTGGATAAATTAAAATCATTATTATTGACCTTATTTTGTTGGCATCTATTGTTCCCAATTTCTCTAACTTAGGCTCTATACACCCTGTTTTTTACTCTGATAAGTAGTCGGACATAATTAAACTTCGCTGTGTTAATAAATGTAAAATCAATGGGAATTTTTATACCACAAGCGTTTTGGCAATCTTTACAAAACTTTATACAGATCCAAAAACTTTTGTCCGACTACTTACTACTCTGCTACTTTCGCCAAGGTATTCTAAGTATTAAAGTATTTTGCTACAGGATGATGAGCAACGAATGCTGTGGTAGACTGTTCAGGAAGTAGATGCTCACTTTCGTTCATGTACACATCAATGCGAGAGGTATCAAGTAAATCCATTTGTTTGAATTGATCTGCCATATTAGGACAAGCAGGATAACCGAAACTATAACGAGATCCTCGATAGCGTTGGCGCATTATATCGGTTATAGTATCAGGCTCTTCTGACCCAAATCCTAACTCCTTACGGATTCTAGCGTGCAACCAGTCCGCTATGGCGTCTGCCATCTGCATCGCCACACCATGATAATAGTGGTAGTCAAGATAATTATCCGCTTCAAATAGCTTCTGTGCATGGGTGGTTCCTATTTCACCTGCTGTTACAATTTGCATGGGGAAGACATCGATTTGACCTGATTCTTTAGTGGCATAGAAATCCGCAATACAAAGACGTTTTCCTCCTCGTTGACGGGGGAATTCAAAGGTTGTTAGCAGTTTGTCGTGATCTTCTGGATCGTAGACATACACTGTATTCCCTTCAGCGTTACAGGGGAAATAGCCATAAATTGCTGCCGGATGTATTAGGTCATCGGCAATAACTTTTTCTTTCCATTCTTCTAAAACTTGATAAGCTTTTGTGGCTAAAAACTCATTATAATCTTGTTGTGATTGATCTTTTAGCTTACGGAATCGCCACCGTCCCACGTATAAAAGCTGTACATCTACATAAGGGTAAATGTCTTCAATTGATATATCTCCATCTTTTAATACTTTAGTTCCCCAAAAAGGAGGAGTAGGCCGTTCTACATCTAAAGTTACTACATGGGAACGCTTAGTATCAATTACCACAGATTTTTTTGCTGATGATTCTTTTGCCAAAGATTCTTCAGTATAAACAAATGAGTCATTCATATAAAGTTTATATTGATTTGCTTCGGCAAATGGCATTTGCCCCATCTCTTCTAAGGTTAGTGGGGGAGGAGGTGAATTTTCTTCATCTAAAAATCCTTTCTGGTCGTCCCAATTATCCTCAGCTTTTGCTGACATTAGTTTATCCATAAAATACCAATCAACAAAAGCATTTTTTCCATAGACAACTTGACCTTTATAGGTATTTTTGCAATCCTTTTCCACAAACTTAGGCGTTAATGCAGCGCCACCTAAGATAACAGGAACAGTAATGCCTTTTTCATTAAAAATTTCTAAATTATGCTTCATAACTGCCATAGTCTTGATCAACAAGCCACTCATGGCAATGCAGTCTGGTTGATGTTCTTCGTAGGCTTTGAGAATGTTATCGATTGGTTGGTTAATGCCTAAATTAATTACCTTGTAACCATTGCTAGAAAGGATAATATCAACTAGATTTTTACCAAGATCGTGGAGGTCGCCTTCTACCGTCGCAATCAGACATTTACCCTGAGTAATATTCTCAGCTTCTTCCTTATCCATATGGGTCTCTAAATACGCTACCGCCGCTTTTTTAGTCTCCGCCGATTTTATAACGGACGGTAACGGAATTTCTCTTGAACCATATAAGTCGCCGACAGTCCTCATAGCCTCTAAGAGGCAAGTGTTAATAATCTGTCGGGGGGAATAGTCTTTTAAGGCTTCATCTAAAGCTTCCTCTAAACCAATAGAGTCAGCATCAATAATATGTTGTTTGAGTTTTTTGAGAGGTTCTAAAACGATTGTGTTCATTGTTAGTTGTGGGAGCTCGACACCCATTGATAAAATAGCTACAGTTTTTATTGCTAAATCAATAGTGATTTGGTTGATACCCTTCAGTATACAAAGCTAGCCATGTTGCCATTTGCCTATTGTATGTACCTCGGTATATTCCAGCATGTGAGTCAACAACACAAATTACAAATTATTATTTAGCAACCACAATATATATAAAGTTTTCCATAACTTACTATACTAAGTCTAGTAAATTGATGTAAATTTTTGTAAAGCAGCATTTTTACCAGCGATTCTACCAAAGACCAGGCATTCAGTTAAAGAAGAACCCCCTAGGCGAGAGGCACCATGAATACCGCCTGTCACTTCTCCTGCAGCATACAAACCTTTTATTGGCTGGCCATTATTATCAATAACTTGAGCTTTAGGGTTGATGATAACGCCTCCCATAGTGTAATGTACCTTAGGCCACAATTGCATAGCATAATATGGAGCATGGAGAGGTTTTGCATCTAATGGAATAGGCTTTTGCCAACTCTCATCTTTCTTATTCTCGACATACTTGTTGTAGATATCGATAGTTTCTTTTAAAGCTTGATAAGGCAGAGAATATGCTGCAGCAAGTTCCTCCAAGTCTTCAAACCTTTTCACAATATTCTTGCTTAAGTACCGATCCATACTGTGACCAGAAATGTTTATACCTTCCAAATCAGCAATACCAATGCTGGGTTGACCAACGTCTAAAATTGAATCTGCTCTAATTTTTCTGTCCGCTAATTCATTAAAAAAGCGCTTTCCTGTTAAGGGATTAACCACTATCCCATAGGGAAAAACTGTATAAAAAAATTCGCTAGCAATTTTATCACCTTTCTCGTCAGGAGAACTCCAAGGTGATAACTGAATATATTCTAAATGGACAGAACTAGCACCAATCTTGATCGCCTCTAGCATTGCTTCTGCTGTAGTATCCAAGCGATTAGTATTACCTACAGTGCTGGTTAAACGAGCATCATGAAGGCTTCGGAAAGCAACATCTCCGCCAAAACCACCAGTAGCTAAAACGACACCGGTATTTGCATAGACTGCTCTGGCTTGGTTTTGCTTTTTGTCATAAACTTCAATCTCTCGAACATCCTTTCCGAACTTCGTGAGGGAAATATTGGTTTTGATCTCAATGCCCAACTCCTTTACCTTTGAAAGAAGAGGTTTAACAATTGCTGTTCCAGAAAAATTGTGTAGCAGATGGATACGAGGAACAGAATGACCCCCAAAGATTATGGGCTTATGTATAAATTTGACAGCTAAATATTTAGTAAGCCACTCTAGTACAGAATTAGACTGTTGAGCAACTATCTTAGCTAGAGATGCATCATTCATATTCAAGCCAGCTCTCAACATATCCTCATACATGAGTTCCCAAGAGTCTACAATACCGTATTGTTTCTGAAAATCAGTCCCCGCAAGGGCAATCCCTCCATCACTCATGATGGAATTTCCGCCACAGGCGCTACGCTTTTCTAGAACAACGACCGATGCACCAGCATTTTTTGCTTCAACTGCAGCCGCTAGTCCAGCAACTCCACTACCAACAACTACCACATCTGCCTCTGTCTCCCAATTAGAGAAAGTAGACTTATCCATCACTTTACTATCACTTCACTGCTATTGTTACTCTGCTGTTAACCTCCCCCTGTAATAATCATTTTACCAGAGACAGGACACATAAATGTGTCTAGTTTAAACGGCTCGTTCGGTTTAATTCCCTGTTTAGACAGAGGCTTTCACCATCGCTTCTCTGTAATTTTATAGTCATTAACTGTTTGTTTATCTATATGATAGCATTGACATAATTTAAGTAGGTGGGCATAAATAAACGTTAAAAATCAAAATACTAAAATGAATATGAAAGCCTTTATTAAAGGGGTTTTCATAAGTTTAAATTTCAATCGCTATTTTACGGATAATTAAACCCACCTACTTATAATTAATTTATGTAATTGTGCCGAAACAAAATTCTTTTAAACAAATTCCTTCGGCAACTTCTTGGTCGTCTATTTGTAGAATAGCGGCTCTATATTCCAAGCATAGCTTACTTTCCATAGTCAATGGTTGATTTCGCTTGATGCTCGACCAAGTTGCGAAAGTTTTTTTGTCGAATTTCAAGTGATATATTTTATCTTGAATGCGGCCATGGGCACTGGTTTGGCGATGGTAAGAATCTTCTCCACTTAAGAATATTTCTTTTTCTGTTTCGGAGGTGTTGAGGAGCTTAAAATAATTGTATTTTTCTTCGCCGAATGTGGCTTCAGCACTCCAAATGATTCCGTATTTAGGGAAAAAGGCGTGAACAAAGTGGTAGCCCCAAAACTTGGGGTAATCTCCCTGATAAATTTTGCAATAACCTATAGCTTTTTGAGTGCGATCGCCTGTGGAAACTGTGCAGACGAGTTTTGGTTGGTGAATGACGGCGCGATGATTTTTTTCAGCGGGAACCGCCCAAGTGAATTCGGCGGCAACTTGGAATTGAATTTCTATATTAGCTTCTGGCAAACAAATGGTTCCGGTTCCATCATTGTTTTTAATAGAGATGTGTTGATTTGAGCGTTGGTGTTCGGAGGTATTGATAAGTTCTAGGGAGTAGCCCTTGGTGTCACTCCACCAGGCTGAGTAATGCTCGATTGTTCCGGTTTTGAAATATCTTAGAGCAAGTAGAGAACCGTCTTCGAGAAAGAAATGGTATTGTTCACTATAGACAGAGGTTGTAGAGGAGAAATATGTATCAGGTACTTGGTAAATTTTTGGAACACAAGGTTTTTTTGCAAGGATGGATGAGCCACCAATTTTGCCGCTTTCAAACAATTCGCTAATGGTTTGATAAAAGTTACGACGGTGTTCATAAACGTTTTCACCGACTAGTTTGATTGATTCTTCTTTTGATTGGATAAATTTTTGATAGCGTTCTTTTACCCAACGTTTCCATCCTGTTGTCAAATCGATGAAACAAATGTCAGCAAATCCTAAACGTTCGAAGTGATTTCGGTAGGCTTCGCGGGTTGGTAAATAAGAAGATTGAACCACTTCTTCTAGAGTGGTTTGCACATCTGGTGTCAGAGGGCCATTGGCCACGTAATCTTCGATATATATCAGGCCGTTTTCCTTCAAAGAGCTAAAACAAATTTCCAGGATTTTATCGCGGTTTTCAATGTGTAAAAATGAGAGAAACGAAATGATGCTGTCAAATGAGCCTGGTAACAGGGCGTCAATCACTTGGGGACTTAGAATACTGCCTGTGAGGTATTGGATGCGTTTGTCAAGTCCCACTCGTTGGGTGAGTTCTTGGGCAATTTCGTTAAAACTCTTTCTTAATTCCACACATTGGATGTGACATTCCGTTTTATAACTAATGTATCGAGCTGGCCCACCAATACCGCTGCCAATGTCCAAAACTCGCGAGTTGGGGGATAGTGCCAAACGCTCGATAGCGCGATCGCAAGCTTTGGTGCCAAAGTAGTGGTATTGGTCTAGGTGATTCAATTCTAGCAAATCTTCAATTTGCAAAGGACCTGTGGCTTTTCCTTTTTCTTTCAGTGCTTGGCGAATACTATGGATGCGCCAATCGTAAATCAAAGCTTCGTCTTTTGAGAGAGGATATTCTTTTTCTGGTTGTGATAGTGTCATGGTTATTCCAAGGGAATTTCGTGTTGAAAAAGTCAAAAATTATGGTTATTTCGGAAGGATTTCGGCTCAAGCATTTCGGATGAAGTAGATAAAAACGGCTCTACCTAACCTAGTATGCAGAAAACCGTGCTTATTGCCCACTAAGTATGAGCCCACTAAGTATGATTGGGCAGGAGATTTATAAAAAATCTTTCTCTCAAAAACTACAACTCCCGCCCAATCAAGATGAGATTAATTATTTACTGACAGTGTTACATCGCCAATTCGGTAGAGCCATAAAATCCTGACAAGCTCCAACTTGACTTAACAGTTCTAGGTTTTTCCGGACTGCTTTAGGTACTTTGGGTATATACCAGTTTTTATGGTTCTTCAGCATTACTCCTGCTCAAGATTCCCGTAAGATAGCTCGGATTTCCATTAAAATTTCTCCCAGGCGATTCTTACCGCTCCTATCTTTACCACAACCCCAATAATAATCCTGGGGAGCATCTTCCACAATGAGTTCGTCCCCTGTCCCCAGCAGAATTTCGCGGATATCAGCATGGGTTTGAAACTTACATAGTAAGCCTCGCCCCATAACATCTTCTTTGATTTCTTCCCAATCCCTGCGCAGAGGACGAGTACGCTCTCGTCCTTTGCTCGCAGCTTCTGCGGGAGTCTTGCAAGAGCGAATTTCTTCTACATGGGAGGTACCAGCAAATTTCTGAGCTTGGAAATAATGCTCTGAGGTGGGCCACCAGAGTCCGTCGAGTTCAAACCCATGGGGGGAAAAGTTAGAGAAACAACCATAGGGCTTTTCGCTAATGTCGTAAAAGTAAATCGTCACAGCTTGACTCCCAAAAATTTTACCCCAGGCGAAAATGCAAAATGCCCCACTGCATGTACCCTTTTTCGTAATACTCGATCCAGGGTTCAATGCTTTTTAAGGTTTTATCGGCCAATTCGGTGGAAGTAATTCTGACTACCTCCTGATAGCGATCGCGTACTTCTTTCCCAAATCGTCGATAATGGATAGGGACATTTTCCGAAAGGTCAATAAAGTGCAATTCCTCAAAACCCAATTCCTGGGCTGTCTGACTATAAAAGCGATAGGAACCCATATCCTTGATACCCAGACGGTCAAAGGCTGGTTGCAGTAGCCCTGGTGGACAAGTCTCCTTTTGCATGGGGTCAGTAAAAATCAACTCTCCCCCTGGCTGCAAAACCCTCTTAATTTCTTCAAAGACCCGAGTGCGATCGCTACTGTGTAAAATGGCATCCTGGGACCAGACAATATTAAAGTAGTTGTCTGGATAGGGAATATCCTCAAAACTGCCCTGAGTTACCTCAACTAAGTGGGCTAAATTCTGCTCTTGGTTCAGTTGGCGGTTCCGTTGATTTTGCCGCTCGCTTAAATTGAGACAGCAGACAGAACAACCGTAGGTTTTGGCCAGATACCGCGCCGCCCCTCCATAACCAGCACCTAGATCGATGACTCGTGAATTGGGAGCTAGATTTTCCAGTGTTTGGGCAATTGTTTCCACCGTGCGCTTGGACGCATCATGGATTGGTTCATCGGAACTCTTGTATATCCCATAAGTGATATGCTCCCCACCCCAGAAAGTAGCATACAATCGGTCTGTTTCTGCACCATCATAATAGGTTTGGGCTGTTTTCACCGCTTCTGAATAAGTGGTATTCATACCGCTATCTGATTGGTTTCTAAACTCAGAGAAAGTTGTGGAGATTTCCACCAACGATCCCCCTGTACCAAGGTGTGAACTTGCCAACTGGGTGAGGTTTGGGGATAATCGCTACGGTAATGTCCGCCCCGACTTTCTGTGCGTAATGCTGCACTTTTGAGAATTAAATGAGCAATATCCAGGAGATTGAATGTTTCTACAGCTGTTCGCAATTGCTGCTCCGCTAATGGTGACTCAAATTTAACTGTTTGGTTGGGCAGTAAATCAAGCAGGTATTGACTCACCTCTAAGCCAGCCAATTCAGAGCGCCAGGAATTAACTTGGGCAAGGGCTGACTCCAAAACTTCCTGGGAGCGACAAATTCCTGCACTTTGCCACATCAGGGAGGGCAAACTTTGTCTTACTGAGGCTATCTTCTCGATGTCCCTTTCCCAGTCACCTTTCTCTTTTATAAAGGGTAGGGATTCCGCCAGAAGTGGATTAGGAGCTGTTTTAATCTCAGCTAATTGGGCGGCAAAAACCAAACATTCCAATAAGGAATTACTCGCTAAGCGATTGGCACCATGAACTCCCGTACTAGCTGTTTCACCAATGGCATATAGCCCTGGAATCGAGGTGCAACTGGTGAGATCGCAAGCCACTCCTCCCATCCAGTAATGGGCAGCAGGTGCAACGGGAATGGGTTGTTTGAAGATATCAATGCCCCAATGTTGACATACGTTAATAATATTGGGGAAACGATAGCGAATTTGCTCTGGCTCAATGGGTTGCAAGTCTAAATAAACATTCCCGTGGCTAGGATCGGCGGAGGTTTTTTCTAAGTGACTAAAAATTGCCCGACTTACCACATCTCTAGGAGCCAACTCCCCTGAAGGGTGGTAATTAAAAGCAAAGCGATCGCCTTTCTCATCTACTAAATGTGCTCCTTCTCCCCTAACAGCTTCTGTAATCAAAAAGCGAGGTGCCCCTGGTTTGGTTAAAGCGGTGGGATGAAATTGGAAAAACTCCAAATCTCTAACAATTGCCCCAGCCCGCCAAGCCAGTGCTACTCCATCTCCTGTACTTACAGTCGGATTGGTTGTTTGGGCAAAAACTTGACCGCCACCACCTGTTGCTAGGATTACCGCAGAGGCTCTTAGCCAAGATATCTGACCTTGATGGAGGAGGCTAATCCCCTGACAATGACCAGTTCCTGGATTGAGCCATAAACTCAAAGCCACTGCGTGAGATAGCACCTTAATATTGGGACGCTCCAAGACTTTAGCCGTGAGCGTATCCACAATTGCTCGACCTGTGGTGTCTGCCGAATGGAGGACGCGGGGACGAGAGTGAGCTGCTTCTAGGGTCATGGCTAGGTTTTTGCCTTTGCGGTCAAAGGCAACCCCCATCTTGACCATAGAGTCAATGGCAGCAGAGGCATTTTCTACCAGAAACTTTATCGCCTCGCGATCGCAAAGACCAACACCCGCTCGCTGGGTATCCTCGAGGTGAAGCTCTGGGGAATCAGATGGGTCAATAGCAGCAGCGATTCCTCCCTGGGCCCAGTTGCTTGAGCCTGTTTTTAGGGTGTCTTTGGTAATCAAACCTACCTGCAAATGAGCAGGTAGACAAAGGGCTGCATATAGCCCAGCCGCACCACTGCCCACCACTATGATGTCAAATTGGGAGGGAGTTTTGGCAGATGGAAAAGACTCGTCAGGGGATGATTTAAAATCTTGCACGATAGATCATATTTCGCTAATTTTTGATTAATCCCTAAGCAGTTATTCGTTTTGACAAGACAAATTGCTTATAACTTATAAGCTCTAACTTATAAGTTATACTTTTGTTAAGGAATTGTGTCAAGCTGCTCAGGGGCACTACAGCACTACACTGATAACTCCAACATCCGTTGAATTGGTCGCAACGCCGCTACTCTGATCTCTTCCGGCATAGTAATTTCTGGTGTTTTCTGCTTCATGGCTAGATACAGCTTCTCCAAAGTATTGAGCCGCATGTGAGGGCATTCGTTACAGGCACAATTGCTATCCATACCTGGAGCAGGGATGAAATTTTTCTGGGGTGCCCTCTTTTGCATTTGGTGAATAATTCCTGGCTCAGTAGCCACGATAAATTCTTCCGTTGAACTTTGCTCGCTATACTTCAATAAGGCGGTTGTTGAACCAATGTAACTGGCATGACGCAAGACAGGGGGTTCGCATTCTGGATGGGCAATAAACTCCGCTTCAGGATGCTGTATTTTCAGTTCCACGATCTTTTTCTCAGAAAAGGTTTCATGGACAATACAACTCCCCTCCCACAGGACTAACTCCCGTCCGGTTTGCTCCATGACATAGCGACCTAAGTTCTTATCTGGGGCAAAAATAATCGGCTGGTCTTTCGGAATTTGGTTGACGATTTTAACTGAGTTAGAACTGGTGCAAATGATATCGCTCATCGCTTTAATGGCAGCGGAGCAATTAATGTAAGATACCACTAGATGGTCGGGATGGGCTGCTTTGAAGGCCGCAAATTCTTCGGGAGGGCAACTGTCAGCTAGGGAGCAACCTGCGTTTAAATCGGGGAGTAGTACCAATTTATTGGGGTTCAGGATTTTGGCAGTTTCTGCCATAAAGTGAACCCCAGCAAAGACGATGACATCTGCCTCTGTAGCCGCCGCTTGTTGAGAAAGACCGAGAGAATCGCCGATGTAGTCAGCAATATCTTGAATATCTGGTTCTTGGTAATAGTGAGCGAGAATAACTGCGTTTAATTCTTGTTTAAGGTCTTCAATCGCTTCAAAAAGGTCTTTGGGCGGATACTCCAACTCTAGGGTTGTTTTTGGGAGGACATTTGTAAACATGGTATTATTTCCCTATTTCTGACTAGTTTACTAGTTTTTGGATATTTTATTTCTTTAAGAATTATTAAATATCCGCACTGGGTGCTGTACTATAAAAAAACCCTTAACTTATGGGATTTAAATGCTATATTTATGCTATTTTAATGCTGCCATCGACTAGGCTAACCTCATGGAATCGCCACATATTATCTATGTGCATAACTTCAGGAGCCAGCTCGATTAGATTTGGGTGCATCTCAATGAATTAAATTATGCAAAAGTGAGATACAATTGATTAGATTTAACTATTATTATCTCCTCTATCTTTTGTCCGAATTGGTTGTTAGTTAATTGGAAATTACCAATTTACCCACCTAATTTAAAACTTATTTGCTTAAGGTTTAACCCATAGCATGACCCTTGGATTTGAAAACACTTTTCATTAACACCTCATTCACCAACACGGCTACAATAAAGCCTAGATAAACTTCGGATAGGATGTTATTAAATCCTAAAAATCGCCAGAGGATAGCAGTACTCAATCCCGCCAACATCATAGAGTTCAAAGCTAAATAATGAGTGCGCCTTTTCAATAAGATAATCAGCATTGCTGGACCGAGGGAACTCGCCACAGCTCCACTAGCAAAAAGAACCAACGAAAACACTGTGGAGGAAATATAAATCGTCGCAATTACAGCGAGTATTCCCACCACTAAGGTCATGAATTGCTCGTATTTCACGCCATATTTCCGGGACATCCTCCGATGCAAACTGAGCCCAATTCTCTAGGGTGTCTGCCACTAAAAATTTTTACTCGCGGTAATGGGTAATGGTCGTCCAATTAACGATTACCCATGACGCCACAATCAGCACTCTAATCTCTTTTAGAGAAAGGGGATTAGAGTGCTTTCAGTTTTTAAGGCGATACGGTTTCCTAGAAGCTATTACAGCATCAGGAAAAAGTTTGTCCTATAGTATCATATTCAATTAAATACCGATAATTTCCGGGGGTTGCTTATACCAAGTTGTGTTATTGCCATGTTAATCGCGTTGTTACTCGCCTTGGACGAATAAGATAATTCCAATGCTTAGTGTTCAATGCTTAGTGTTCAGTCTTGTGCAGGAAGCGTAAAGTAAAAGGTACTTCCCACTCCAGGCTCAGACTCTACCCCAATCTGTCCCCCGTGATTTTCCACAATCTTCTTGCAGGTGGCTAGACCAATACCAGTGCCAGGATAGTCTTGATTGCTGTGCAGACGCTGAAATATTTCAAAAATATGCGATCGCTGATCGGGTTTCATACCAATGCCATTGTCATGCACCCCAAACAGCCAGTAGTTACCACCATGCTCTAAATTATTCCGCCCATTCTCCTGAAACCCAGTTGCATTGATACTATAAACTCTTCCTACTTCTGCCAATATCCCATGGTCGGTATCCCTGGATGCGAGCATCCCCGTATCTTGGCCACCACAAACAACATTACTGTTGTCTACAGGCTTTACTGAAACCTTCACTTGGGGGGATGTCCCTGGTGCTTGGAATTTAATGGCATTGCTGATTAGATTTTGAAATAGCTGGATTAGCTGTGTTTGACTAACATTCACAGTAGGTAGGGAATCATAGGTAATCAGCGCATTTTTCTCAGATATGGCAGCCTTTAAGTTATCTAAAACTTGCTCCAATACAATATTGCAATCGGTTGATGTGATTTCTTGGGAGTCGGCTCCAACCTTTGCATAAACTAGTAAGTCCTGCATAAACGTTTTCATCCGAAGGCTGGAATCTCGAATCTTCCTAATGTATCTCTCACCCTTCATGTCGAGCCTGTCCTGGTAATTGATGTTGAGCATATCAGTATGCAAGATAATGCTTTGCAGAGGTTGGTTCAGGTCATGGCAGAGAACATGGGCAAATTGTTCTAGTTCGCGGTTAGAGCGTTCTAACTCCTGATTAGTGCTTTCGAGGGCTAAATTTTTTGTCCAGAGTTGCTTTTGCAACCTCTGAATGGTGAGTTGATTTTCTACACGAGCTAAAACCTCTTGAATCTGAAAGGGTTTGCTGATGTAGTCTACACCACCTACTTCAAAGGCTTTGACCTTGTCGATCACTTCATTGAGAGCGCTCAAGAAAATTACTGGAATATGGCGGGTTGATTCCGTTGCTTTCAGCCTTTGACAGACTTCATAGCCACTCATATCTGGCATTTTTATATCCAGCAAAATTAGATCTGGCAATGCTGAGTGAGCTACTCTGAGGGCCATGGAACCGTTAATCACGCCTCGAACGTCATACCCTTGCTCGGTCAGGGTGTTAGACAAAAGGTGCAGATTCTCGGCTATATCATCAACAACTAAAATGTTCCCTTTAGGGGTCTTAATTTGAGTGATATCTAATGGTGTCTTAGTTTGAGTAATAGTCATGGTGTAGCTGGTTCAGTTAAATCAATGATTTTGTCGCAACGAAAATTTCGCACCAAATCCGTCAGTGCGATCGCAACCGGATCATGTTCGGAAGGAATTTGCTCGATTAGCTGGAAAATCTGCTGATTATTAACTTGGTTAGCTGCCTGGTAGAGCTGTGCAACCCACTCAGCAGGCATCACAGCTAGAGCTTCTCGCGTCAGGGCCTCAGTTGCTGACTTTTGAGGTAATGTGGCTGAAGTTTCCTCTTCATAGACATAACGTACTCCGAGATAGTGAGCTATTGTTTCAAAAATCTCCTCCTCCTGGAAAGGTTTACGCACAAAATCGTCACAACCAGCAGACAAGATAACTGCTCGTTCTTCAATAAATGCACTAGCAGTCAGAGCAATAATCACCGTCGCTTGACCCTTCAAATGGGCTTTGATCTGTTTAGTAGCCTCGTAGCCATCCATTACTGGCATCCGCATATCCATCCAGATCAGATGCGGTTCCCAACTCGACCATAGCGCTACCCCTTCTTTCCCATTCTCGGCTTCGCGAACCTCGAATCCCAGTGGCTCTAGCAGCTTGACCAGTAGTTTTCGACTTTCCCATTTATCTTCAACTACCAGGATGCGATACTTAGGTTGGTCAGGTGCTAACCCAATCACCGATCGGGTTGGGTGTTGTGTCTGAATGTCTGCACTTGCTCCAGCCAGACTAATCTGGATATCAAATCTAACGATTGTTCCTCCACCTAGAGGACTACTAAGGGTGATGTCCCCTCCCATCAACTTCACGAATTGTCGGCTAATGGACAAACCCAAACCAGTTCCTTGCTCAGATTTCCGACCGGTTTCAGTTTGGACAAATGCTTCAAACAAGCTGTCAATCTCACCTGGGTCAACACCAGGACCGGTATCTTCTATTTCAAAGGTGATTGTCTGTCCGGTAAGGGTTGCAGGTTTTTCGCCCTTGGCGTTCGAGTAGGGTAGGTTAGTAGGTTTAAGGTTAGTAGGTTTAAGGTTAGTAGGTTGTTCGCTAAAAACATTCAACCTGTCAACCTTCAACTGATCAGACCTGTCAATATTCAAGCTGCTAACCTTCAACTGATCAGACCTATCAAGCTTCAAATTTTCCTTGTTACGAACCACCCGCAAAGTGACACTGCCTTCTTGAGTAAATTTGATAGCGTTTCCCAGTAAATTAATCAAAACTTGGCGCAATTTTCCCTCATCTGTTTTCACATATCGAGGAATCTCTGGCTCTCGGTAAACAATGAGCTGTAAGCCTTTGGATGCGGCTCGCAGTCCTAACATCTCTTCGAGACTATCCAGCAGACGATATAGATCAAAGCTAGTTTCATTGACAGTTATCTGACCTGCTTCAATTTTGGACATTTCTAATATGTCGTTGATCAAGTTCAGTAAATGCTCACCACTGCGACTAATGATGGCTAGATATTCCTGATGTTCTTGATTTAATGATGAGTCACGGTTCATCAATTGGGTGAATCCTAGAATGGCATTGAGGGGAGTGCGCAGTTCATGACTCATATTGGCAAGAAATTGGCTTTTAGCTTTGTTAGCTTCTTCAGACTTAGTCCGGGCTTTTTCGGCTTCTTTCATACTTTCAGCAAGTTGGACAGTACGTTCTTCAACCCTAGCTTCTAAGTCCTCATTTAGTTGCTGCAAGACCCAGGAGGATTGTTTACGCTCAGTAATGTCATGAAAGAATACTGAAAGACCATTAATACCTGGATAAGCTTTCACGTCAAACCAACGTTTGGTCGGTGGATAGTATTCTTCAAAGGTGACAACAACCTGTGCAGCAACGGCCCGATGACACTCCTGGTAGAACTTGGAGCCAAAGACTCCGGAAAACACCTCCTCCAGATTATGATTCAGAAGCTGTTCGGGTTGACTCTGTAGCATTTGGAAAGCTTGGGGATTAAGATAGGTAATCTGCCACTGGTCGTTTAGGGAAATAAAGGCATCTGTGATACTTTCGAGAATGTTGATGGTACGACGGTTGGCTTTTACCAAATTGTTGATAATTAAGTAGGCAATCCAAGCCAGCAAAATCAACAACCAACTATAGGCATATAAACGATAAGTATTAGCTGTATCAATAGCTTGGTAATAGTAGAGGTTATAGACGTAATCCAGTTCTTCGTTTAGCTGCTTAGTAGGGAGCTGTAGCAGTTGCTGGGTCAGTTCATCTACCTGAGGTTTATTGCTCATAATTCTTTGGGAATGGCTCAGGGCTAGATCGATCAATTCTTCATCTTTCCCAAAATGATTTTGGTCTTTTATCAGCAACAGTCTATCCATATTGTCCTTGATCAGCGCTTCTAATTCCTGCTCAGAGTTGAGGTTGTAAAGTAGGATATTTTTAAGTAGTTCATCGAGAATAACTTCTAAATAATGGCTTCCGCTTTTAGCCGAGGTACTTTTTACAATATCATTAATCAGAAACGGTAAGTAACTCAGGGAGTTTTTTAGAATTGCATTCTGGAATTTTAATCTTTCGATTAACTTTTCTTTTTTTGTTATAATATCTGAAGTTTTTTCAAGACTTTTTTGAAGCTTTTTAATGCCGTCATTATTAATGAATAATGGAATTATTTTCAGCCTATTTTGAATATATTTGAGTTGTTCTAAATGCTTGATAAATGGATCGTAATAGCTTAAGATATCGTACCGAGATTTGAGAATATCCTGATTTAATATTACATCTATCTCCTTTTGTTCATTTAAAGTATTTTGATACTGTTGGTGTTCTTCAATATTAATTGGTAGACTTTTATTCACCAAAAAAGCCAAGAGAATAACAGCAGCTAAGGTATTTAGAAGCTTTAGCAATTGAGTTTTGTTCACAATGGTTTTCCTTGGTACTCGCCTGTGAGAGTTTTGAGGAACTTGACAATCAGACCAATATCATTTGGGGACAGTGGACGTCCCAATTCATATTTGCCCATTATCTTCACAGCTTCTTCAAGAGTTTCAGCTGAACCGTCGTGAAAATATGGTGATGTTAGAGCCACGTTCCGCAAACTGGGAACCTTAAATACATAACGATCACGTTCATTACCAGTGACATTAAAGCGTCCCAAATCAGCTTTAGTAAGCTGACCGCGATCTTTGAAGTAATCCCCAAACAGACCAAAAGCCTGGAACATATTACTGCCGACATTGACTCCTTGGTGACAGCTAACACAGCCATAGGCTTTAAACAAACGATAGCCTTCTTTTTCTGAGGAGGAGAGGGCATTTTTATTGCCCTGCAGAAATTGGTCAAAGCGTGAGTTGGGAGTGTACAGCGATCTTTCAAAAGTAGCGATCGCATCCTTGATGTTGTCGCTGTTGATACCATCTTTATACAGTTGGCTAAATAGTGAGACATACTGAGGGGATTCCTTGAGCTTACTGAGGATTTCTTGCCAATTAGAACCCATTTCATACTCTGTATGGATTGGTCTATCAATCTGTTCCTCCAAGGTGTCAACGCTTCCATCCCAATGTTGCTTAAAATTGAATCCACTGTTGAAGACTGTGGGTGCATTGATCAAGCCAATCCTATTATTGATACCAATTGAACGCGCCATTTGGTCTGTACCACCGGTATTTAGATTGTGGCAGCTAGCACAAGAGATGGTGTTATTCTGTGACAGTCGGGGGTCATGAAAAAGCCTATTTCCCAGTTTAATTTTATCTTTGTTTAGTTCTATTTTTAGTGGTATTGGCTGAATTGGTTCATCAAATAAAAGATTATATTCGGAGGAGCTTACCCTATAGTTTCTTGATTTATATTGTAATTTATACTGATTATCTATAATCAGTATAATTATAATAATAAAGATCAGCAAATAAAGATAAAGAAAATTTTTTATTTCACTAGTTTTCTTCTTAGGATAAACCATTTAATATTTGATTGGATTCGGATTTTTGTTATAATAAAGGTTTTGATTGTCCATGGGCCACATTTTAAGATTCAGAAGATAAACCGATCACCGGCTAAGGGACTAACCTATACCTGTTTACCATCTGTATCTCAAATAAATGAAATTAGTATTAGTTAGTATGGCCCTATTTGAAGTTCATCAAATTACAGAACCACAAGTCAACAGTAATATTACTGACAAGTCGTAATCTTAATTAAGAATTCAGGGTAAATTACCGATTATACTCAATCGGTTTGACTAATTATCATATCTCTTTTTGGGTAATTGGTACTTGGGAATTGATACTTGGTAGTTAACGAGTAACCATTACCGATTGCCCATGACCAAAACAGGGACTATTTGGTAAGTGATGAACCATAGTTGCTCTAACTATTAACCACTAACTACTTAAAAACAAAAAATCCCGGACTGACTATAATTTTTCTGGTAGAGATTAGGCGAGATCATATCAAACCTACATCCGATTTTATTATGGCAACATCTCAATATACTCAGCTCAATCCATTTGTCCAAGCTCGTGAGTACTTTGAAGAAATTCTTAATTGGCTCTGTTCTGAGGAAGCGTACGGTCTCACCTATTACCAGATAGAAGAAAATCTCTGGATCAATGGTATGGAACTGTTGCGGCAATTGCTACAAGGTTATCTAGATTGGCGGGGAGACAATCAAGCAGAAGCACTGTACCCAAGAATGCAGGGTAGGTACTCTACCCAGGTCAATCCCCAGCCTGGAAGTGATTGGGGTATTGTCCAACATAGGGATGATTTGTACTCCGATGCAAGAGGGGGAACAGAGGGCATCAGGGGAGAAAGGGCAGGTAAACAATTGTCATCTTATCCCACCAATAGGCAACCGAGCCTAAGGACTATCTTCGGAACAGTGAGACTTAATCGTTTTAATGGTAATTCCCAGAGAAACTCACTTCCGGATAATTCCCCACTCAAGGTTGACCCACAGGGGTACTGTCAGGTGAGCGGTATTCCTTTAGCATCAGAGGTGGAGACCAGTCTATCCCAATCCACTATCCTAACCCAACCCCAGGCCAAAGCGGCTGAAGTTTCTCAGGAACAACAGGAAGGATTTTCCATAACAGAGATCGGAACTTGGTTTAGACGCCAGTGGTGGCTTAAGCACAATAGTTATCAATCGGTATGGCAGCCAAGGCGTTCTGTTCCCCGGTTGTTAATTAGTGGCACCATGGCGGTAGTGGGAACAGCAGCTTTCACGAGTTATTGGGTGGTTCGGAGTCTGATTCTTGAGAGTCTGAAGGATAATGCTGAATTGAAGGTCAAGATGGCGGGACATCAAATTGATGAATGGCTGGCGGCTCTGATGGCGAAGGTGGAAACGATTGCGAATACTCCGGAAGTTCGGTCTTTGGAGTGGGAGGTTGCCCAACCCTATCTGCAACTCGAGCAAGAGCGATTGCCCGATTTTCATATGTTTGTCATGGCTAAGGGGAATGGCTCTTACTACACCAGTCGTGCAGGTTTTATTGAGGGGAAGAATCTTAGCGATCGCACTCACTTTCAACGAGCGATGCAAGGAGAAACCTTTGTGGATAATCCGGTAGTCTCTCGTTCTACTGGTATTCGCCAAGTCAATATTGCGGCTCCGATCTGGTCAGTTCCCCCCAACAATGACACGGAAATTACTCCAGAAAACCTGGCTTTGGGCAACGGTCACCGGTCGGATATGGAACTGGGGGATGTAACCGAAGCAAAACCAGGGGAGTTGGCTGGTCCATTTTCTTTCCCCATGGGAGAATTTGCTGGACCGGTTTCCCTAGACCGACTTTCAGAGGTGATTACCAATACTACTTTGGGAGAAGGGAGTTATGCCTTTGCTTTGGACTCAAACGGAGTACCCATTGCCCATCAAGATCCAAAGGTAATTCAATTTGCTAGGAGTTTTTTAGACTCCCCTTACCCCAATCTCAAGCAAATTGCTCAAGAGATGATGGAGGCTAGGACAATAGCCAACCCCCAAGAGTCGGTAACCCTACTGGAGCTGGATGGTCAGTGGGTATATGTTGCTTATGCTGCTCTGCAACAGGCGGATTGGTCTGTGGCTTTGGTGATTCCCCGGGCTAATGTAGAGCGACAACTCAATTCTCTCAATCTGTTGGCATCGGTGTTGGGAGTGATGCTGATCATCGCCATGGTTATTGCTTTACTACAGATTCAAACTTTCGAGCAGGCCAACGCCAGAGCTCAGCAGGAGGCGCTGCTGAATCGGCTTACTACTCGTATTCGTGAATCTCTGGATTTGGAAACAACTGTGCAAACTACTGTCAATGAAATTGCTAGCCTCTTGCGTCTCGACCGAGTGACTTTTGGCTGGTATCACCAAGACCAACAATGCTTGGAAATTCTGTGTGAACATCGAAAAGCTGATTTACCGTCCCAAGTGGGATTAATACCTATCAAATCTTGTAATGATTTATGCGATCGCTTAAGCCAAGGACAGATGCTTCACTTCCATGATAGTGGTGATAAACTCATCTACTGCCAGACAGGGAACTATCTGGCGTTACCAGTCATGATTCGGGGGTTGCATCCTCCTGGCTATTTAATTTGTATGCGCCGCAAGCCTTGGAGCTGTAGTGATTTGGAATTGGAGCTATTACAAGCCGTGAGCAATCAGTTAGCGATCGCCATCAACCAGGCAGATTTATACACCACTACTGAAGAACAGTACAGAATTGTCAGTGAACAAGCTCAGTGTCTCAAAACCACCACGACTCAATTACAGCATACTATAGCTTACGTGGATGCGATGATTAGAAGCTTAGCAGATGGATTACTGGTAACAGATACCAAGGGCAAAATTACTCGCATCAATCCAGCTTTGGTGAGCTTGTTTGATTTGGGGGAAACCGAGTTACTCGGTCAAGGGTGTCAGGGAGTGTTGGGGAATGCGATCGCAAACCTAGTCACTCTTACCAAGACTAACCCTAAACAAGTCTTTACCGCTGAAGTAGAACTGACCAATCAACGGATTGGCAAAGCCGTAGCCACTGCTATTTTAAAAGATACTAAAGCTACAGATAACCTTGATAGTAAGGATGGCTTTATAGGTTCTGTTATTCTGATCCGAGATATTACCTTTGAAAAAGAAGTAGATCGGATGAAAACAGACTTTATTTCCACAGTTTCCCATGAATTGAGGACTCCTCTAACCTCAGTCATGGGTTTTGCAAAACTGATTCATAAAAAACTGGAAAAAACCCTATTTCCCTTAATTCATACCAATGACCACAAGATTCAGCGTACCCTGAACCAAGTGTCAGAAAATGTTAACATCATTATCTCCGAAGGGGAGCGTCTCAAAGCTTTGATCAATGATGTTCTGGATCTGGCTAAGTTAGAAGCTGGTCGAGTAGAGTGGAAAATGCAACCCGTCTCAGTTGTCGATGTCCTAGAACGAGCAATCACTGCTACCACTGCTCTGTTTGAACATAATGATGTGGAATTAATTAAGAGTATAGACGAGGGCTTACCTCAGATAATTGGTGACCGAAACCGATTAATTCAGGTAGTGATTAATCTCATCTCTAATGCAGCGAAGTTTACGAATAAAGGGTTTGTATACTGTAAAGTAAGGCGAACTGGTTCAGAGATTACCGTTAGTATCATTGATAGCGGTACAGGGATTAGTGAAGCGGAGCAGGCGCTGATCTTTGAAAAATTCAAACAGGCGGGTAATACTCTAACTGAAAAACCTCAAGGTACTGGGTTAGGACTCCCTATTTGTAAGGAAATTGTGGAACATCATGGAGGAAAAATTTGGGTCGAAAGCGAACTGGGAAAAGGGAGTAACTTCTCCTTTAGGTTACCCATCCCGGTTGAGTCTGAACCTGGAGTAAAAACCATAGCTGCTGAAACCCTGCTCACCCAACTCCACTCATCCATGACCACCTCGACAATTATCAGAAATTCGATGAATAAAACCATTCTGATTGTGGATGATGAAGCTCCGATTCGAGAGCTACTCAAGCAGCATCTTAGAGCAGAAGGTTACAGGATTCAGGAAGCAAAAGATGGTTGGGAAGCAATTGAACAGATCAAACAAGAACCTCCTGACCTAATTATCTTGGATGTAATGATGCCGAGAATGAATGGGTTTGATACAGCAGCGGTGGTTAAAAATGACTTGGACAGTATGGATATTCCGATTATAATTTTGTCTATCACTGAAGAGCAACATGCTCTAGGAGTTGAGCGATGTTTGAGCAAACCGATTAATCTCGAAGAACTGCTCAAAGACGTTGTTAAACTGACCTCTCAAGAAAAGCCTACTAAGCAAGTTTTGATAGTGAAGGAAAATATACCTCAAGCTGAAATGATTACTCAGGCATTACGGAAAAGAGGAATCGGGATAATTTCTGCCAGCAATGGGCAAGATTGTATTTCTAAGGCAATTTCCTTAAAACCTGATATAATTCTGGTTGACTCAGGGATTGCGAAAGAACAAGCGTTGGTTAAAAAGGTGCGTTTTGAACAGGGATTAGCCATGACTTTTTTTTTATTATTAGATGATTAATACTAAAGTATTACATGCATGGCTACTATCGATAGGAGGTATTGTTCGCAGTGTGATTATGACTGGTGTAGGAGAAATCGTTAACGATTTCTCATCGGATCCCAGGTTTGTGTGATCTGATTATCCGATCAGTTCCCTAATGTGTGTCCCACTCAAGACCAAAGATCAGGCAATTGGTGTGATTGAGCTCAGTAGTGAACAACCTGTAGACTATACAGCCAGGGATTTGAAATTAATCAGTGCTTTAGCATCTCAAGCCACATCAGCCATATCTAATGCTATCCTCTATGAAAATATGCTTCGAGAAGAACGGGTGAGGAGTACTTTGAATCGATACTTTTAAGGTAATTTACCATAATAGCACAAAGTATGGCATCTGTCAGTCTCAAAAAAATTATTTCTAAGCCAAAAGCGCTAGGGGTCATAAGTCAACTGATTGACGCCATAGACACCGCTGTGCAGATTGAAGATATCCATGGAAAGTTGCTGTTGGATAATCCTAGTAAAATTCCGCTATTGGGAGGTTGTAACTTAGCCAATAAATATCCCGTTGAAGCAAGAGGTCAAGTGATTGGCTGGGTCAAGGGCGATCACAAAGCGATCGCAATTAAAGAACTCCTGAATTATTTGGCTAATCAAGAATTAGAAAAAAAAGATCTAGGCAGTGCTATCTTAGATCAATACCGAGAAATTAATTTACTTTATAGAGTTTCGGAACGGATTCCATCCTGTTTAGAGCTGTCTGCTATTGCTCAGCTTTTTCTGGATGAAGCGAAAAGACTGATTCCAGGAGATTGTGGTTCAGTCTTGTTAATTAATTCCGAAACTGAACAACTAGATATAATCTCAGCCTTTGGCAAACAGTATAATCCAACAGAATTTTTTCAGCTGACCAATAGTAAGAAACAGAATGGGCTAGAAATTGGTAAGGCTGAGATTGTGAATCATGTCCAAGATGATCCCAGGTTTATTGCTAGTGTGAAATCCATCAAATCTCTGGTTTTTGCTCCTCTAAAAACCCAAAAAGGTCTGCTGGGGGTGATTAACTTTTGTAGTGATAAACCAGTTAATTATACAGCTCAAGACTTAAAATTTTTAACGATTCTTGGCTCTCAAGCAGCAGGAGCTATTGAAAATGCCTTGCTCAATAGAAATAAACTACAGGAGGAGCGGATTAAAAGCCGACTGGAACGCTATATTCCTTCCCAACTTGTTCAAGCCATTATTGATGCCAAGGGCAATATTTCCCTGACTCCAGCCAAGAAGCCTATTACTATATTGTTCTCTGATATTCGGAATTTCACAACTCGGTGTGAAGAATTAGAAGCCCATAAAATTGTTGAATACCTGAACGAATATTTTACCTCCATGGTCGATGTCATCTTCAGCCATGAGGGAACAGTCAATAAATTTGTGGGGGATATGATTGTGGCTATGTTTGGTGCCCCCTCTAAGCTAGAGGATAATCAGGGACAAGCGATCGCAGCTGCTATTGCTATGCAACATCAACTTAAAACTATGCCTACCCCCTGGATCAGGGAGAATTTTATAACGGGTATTGGGATTAGTTCAGGAGAAGTAGTGGTGGGAAACATTGGTTCTCCTCAGCATATGGACTATACAGCCATTGGTGATGAAGTCAATATCGCTGCCAGATTACAAGCTATGGCCAACGGAGGTCAAATCCTCGTCAGTGGTAGTGTTTATGAAGCGACCAAGCACCAGTATACCTATCGGGAATTGGGTCAGGTTTCAATCAAAGGAAAACGCCAAACAGTAGATGTATTTGAGCTGATTAACTGATATGTAATATAGCATTTTTATTTGAGTTGTGAACATAGTCAGTGATAGAAAGGCAAGAGGCAAGAGGCAAGAGGCAAGAGGCAAGAGGCAAGAGGCAAGAATTAATCAACTATATCGGTATTTTTGGTAGCGATGCAATTAGGCAAAAATTCTAATAAAATTCCCACACTTTCCACACTTTCCACACTTACCCTTTCTGTTTTACAACTATGAGATGCACCCTCCGATATTCATGCTCCTAGTTGCTGCTTGGGACATTTTTTGTGTTCAAGTTCTGATTTTTTGCGATCTTTTCCAACAGACATCGGCAAAAATGATTGCTTAAACTATTCACATGTCCTGCCGTACTAGAAGCCTTATTGATGAATCTATTTAAACCTAAGAGCCTTCCCCCTGCTCTAAGTCAGGGTGTCATCTTCCAGAATCTGGTTGCTGAACAGAAGCTATTCTACCAGGGAAATTCCGCATCGTATTTTTTTGTAGTGGAAACAGGGCGATTCAAACTTGTTCACTACTCTCAATCAGGGAAAATGGTTACACTCCAGGTGGTTAGAGCCGGTGAGAGCTTAGCTGAAAGTGCTCTTTTCTCAACGGTCTATCCTTACACAGCAATTGCTAAGGTAGCGTCACGAGTAATTGTTTATCCCAAGCAACTTCTTTTGTCAAGCCTTTGCCTTTATCCTGAGTTGGCAGAAAATTTCATGACCATTTTGGTTAGACACATTCACTCCCTCAGAGTCCGTTTAGAGTGGCGAGAAATTCGGACTGCTCACGACCGGGTACTTCAATATCTACACTACTTAGCTCAGTTCCGTAATCAAACCGTTCTCAGTTTAGACCAACCCTTCAAAGAAATTGCTGCTGAGCTAGGTTTAACTCCCGAAACCGTATCACGAGCTTTGATGCAACTGGAGAAAACAGGAGCAATTACTCGTAAAAGGCGTTTGATTACCTTAATTTAAAATTGAAACTTGAAAATTTAAAATGGTTAATTGTCAAGAGTCAATTAACCATTAAGCATTAACCCTTGCCGTGAATATGAAGTGATTCACGGGACGAGCTATTACCTGTCCAAAACTTGATTGGAATCAAGTAAGTCTAATTTGTTTTTAATTTTTATCCTTGACTAATACTTTATAATCGCTTCCTCTAATAATTGATTTGAATCAAACAAGTCTAATTTGTTTCTAATTGTTTTCTAATTTTTATTCAAGTATAAAAAAATATAGTTGATATCAAGTCCGGTTAAACACTCATCCAACCAGGTAGTACTTTAGACTGTTTACTCATAGTTAATTGTTGATGGTAACTTCAATTAATTCCCATTAATTCCCATGAACTACCATTAACAATTAACGATTAACAATTAACGATTTACCTGAATACAACCTGATTAACCGGACTATTACCTGTTAGACCAAATTCAAGCTAAAACAAGGAGACAATTAAATGGCAGCAACATTAAGTCCAGGTAGCACAGCTCCGCTATTTATAAGCGACTTTGAGGGTGCAATGTTTTTTGATAGCCCTCAAGAGGGTGGAGGTGTATTCGCCGTAGGACAAGAAGATCAAACTAACATTTTTATTTTTGGCGACGGTAATGATGTAGCAGCTGGCGGCGATGAAGTAGATATACTCATGGGTGGAGCAGGAGACGATAACATCCAAGGTGCTGGAGGAAGTGACTTTGTCTTCGGCGGTCTGGGAGATGATATTGTTCGAGGCGGCTTGGGAGATGATGTTGTTGTTGGCAATGAAGGATCCGATGTTCTGATCAGTGGCGGCGGCAGCGATATCTACGAATTTTTCGCAGATCAGTTCTTAGAAGGAGACTTGGATATTATCCTCGACTTCGAGGTAGGAAGTGATGCGATCGTAGTTGTAGGCAGCACTGATGTAAGTTA
>WTKN01000420.1 GCA_011524395.1 Moorena sp. SS36440bin_2 | reverse complement strand
TGTCTTGATGCAGTCGCTCATGGGGAGGGGCTGTGTGCGGAACCTGCGTCCGCACCTTGTAAGCCCCGTGGAAACCCCCGCGTGAAGGCGCTGCATCGCTTCTAAAATCCCAAAATAAGTCATTTATGAGTCATTTATGACTTCTGACTTCTGACTTCTGACTTCTGACTTCTGACTTCTGACTTCTGATTTGCGAGTAGCGCTATATCATCTGCTCGATCACAAGAAAATCCTGTTCTATCTGAGCACACAGAGACTTATTGTAGGGGTCAGTCTTGAGGGCTTTTCTAAGATAATTTCTAGCTTTATCGAGCTTATGCTGTTTAACCAAGTGTTTTGCCCAAGTTTGATAAGCGATCGCTTGCCACTGGCGCACTTCTGGGTCTTGGGGCATTCTTTGAGCCAAGGCTTCGACTAATGCGATCGCTCTCATCAACCGTCGCTCTCGAAGCAATTGCTGGAGTTGATGATAGGAATCCCACTTCAGCTGTTGTTCAACTGCTGAGAGGGGTTGATTGATTTCAACGGATGGTGGCTTAGGCGTGACCCAAGTTGAGGTTGGCGGAGGTGAGTCCTCAGGCTGATTACTCTGATTACCAAAGCTAGTGGTGGAGGTTAAGACTGGTTCACGGTCAGACTCTTTGATAACACTGAGGAGAAGCTTATAAGCCTCCGTAAACCGAATAAACTTTTCTTGGGCAAGCTTGTCTCCAGGGTTAATATCAGGATGATACCGACGTGCCAGACGCCGATAAGACTCCTTTACTTCAACCTGCTTTGCTCCTGGACTTACACCCAATAAGCGATAGCAATCAGCCAGATTCATCGATGGGATAAGTAATCAATAAGCGTTTAGAAAGATTTATCTGTTTCGTATATATAGAGTACCCTGCTGAATAATGTCACTACTTTTCCCTTTATACTACTTGATCACTAGATCATCAAACAGCCCTTACCCACCAAGACGGTTAGAACCCACTTTCTGGTTATAAATCAAAGTGTAATTACCGCTAATAACCGGCTTGGCGGCGTAAGTTCTGATCAAAGTTACCAGACCAACACTCTAGGGTGCTCTTTGGTCAATGACTTGGTCAATCAAGCCATACTCCTTGGCTTCATCGGCTGACATGAAAAAGTCCCGATCCATGTCTTTTTCGATTTTCTCTAGGGCTTGACCGGTATTTTGGGCGTAGATTTCATTGAGTTGATGGCGGATCCGCAAAATTTCCCTAGCTTCAATCTCAATATCCGTCGCTTGTCCACGGGTTCCCCCAGAGGGTTGGTGAATCATAATCCTGGAGTGAGGCAAGGCGATTCGTTTTCCTTTTTTACCTGCAGCTAGCAGGAAAGACCCCATGGAGGCAGCTAGACCAACACAAACGGTGACTACATCGGATTTGATATGCTGCATGGTGTCATAAATAGCCATGCCTGCGGTGACTGAACCACCAGGAGAGTTTATGTAGAGGATAATATCTTTGCTATTATCTTCAGAGTCGAGATATAGCATTACCGCAATGATCTGGTTGGTGATTTCGTCATCAACCTCTTTGCCTAGAAAAATAATCCGTTCCCGGTAGAGACGGTTGTAGATGTCAATCCACTCAGTATACTGACTTCCTGGCATCTGGTAGGGAACTTTGGGCACACCAATTGGCATAATTTGCTCCGAGTTAGTACTAGATTGTGGAAAAGGGCATGTAAAGATTGATCAATTTTATGTTAGCTATCAGCTGTTGGCGTAGCCTGCGCGTAGCGCATATGCTTACAACTTAAGTAATACCAGCAGGAATCGGAGTATCAAGCTCTTGAGGTTCTAGCACCCTGTCGATCAGACCATACTCTTGGGCTTGGTGAGGTGTCATGTAAAGGAAGCGATCCATATCTTTAGCAATTTTTTCTTGGTCTTGACCGGTATTGCGAGACAAGATATTGAGCATCGTCTTCTTATTGGTCAGAACTTCTTGAGCACGAATTTGGATATCCGTCGCTTGACCCTGGGCATAACTCCTGGGCTGATGTAAGACAATAGTGGCATTGGGTAAACTAGCCCGACAGCCTTTGGTTCCTGCGGAGAGGAGCATTGCTGCCATCCCGAGGGCTGAACCAATACAAATGGTGTGGATAGGGGGCTTGATGTAATTGATGGTGTCACAGATGGCAAAGGCTTCGGTTTCAAAACCCACGGGTTGGCCATCGTAACGGGATGTGCCGGTGGAATTGATGTAAATTTTAATGGGCTTGTCTGGGTCGTCGTACTGTAAATACAACAGTTCGGCAATAATTAATTCTGTTACCGCACTCACCAAGGGCATACCCAAATATACAATCCGCTCACTTAACAACAGCGAGGGTAAGTCTGGTGGCGGTGTCCGCTGGGCAGGTCTACCATAGTAGGTGGATTGAACAGCCTGGATGGGTCGTTTCATGATATTTGGGGCTGCAATAATGGCACTATCTTTAACCAGTGTAGCTTGCCATACTTTCTTCGTGATTTTCTTCGTGCCGGTTAGCCCCCGAAAGGTAAAAACTGTAACATGGGGGAAAACTGCCTTATATGGGGTTATTGTAAGCAGCTCAATGGCTCGACCCATGTTGGCTGATGCCCCTACACCGATTATCAATTACCCTTGCTGCCTGAGGAGCTATCTAAAATGAAAGTTGGTTTGCACCCAGCCCTTAACGATACTAATATTGATGCTAATCAACCGAGTAGTCAGCGTCAGTTATCCATGGCGATTTCTGCGATCGCTGCTTCCTCTAGTCGAAGTGTACCCTTGAATTTGTGTCTGGTACTCGACCACAGTGGCTCTATGCATGGACAGCCCCTGGAAACTGTCAAGCAAGCAGCAGTAGGGTTAATTGATCGCCTGCAACCGGATGACCGCCTCTCGATTGTGGCCTTTGACCACAGAGCCAAAGTGCTGGTTCGCAATCAACCGATGGGCAACCTAGACCAAATCAAACGGAAGATTAACCGACTTGCGGCTGATGGGGGTACTGCCATTGATGAAGGTCTAAAGCTAGGGGTTAAAGAATTAATTAAAGCTAAACAAGACACGGTATCTCAGGTGTTTCTCCTCACGGATGGGGAAAACGAACATGGAAATAATGAAAGCTGCATAAAATTAGCTGAACTGGCTGCTGAAAATAACTTGACCATCAACAGTCTGGGATTCGGTTCCAACTGGAACCAAGATATTTTGGAAAAAATTTCGGATATTGCTACTGGTAGCTTGTCTTACATTGAAGAACCAGAGCAAGCCCTGAGTGAGTTTGCACGTTTGTTCAACCGCATGCAGTCTGTGGGCTTAACTAATGCTTATCTATTGTTGGATTTAATGCCAAAAGTGCGGTTAGCAGAACTTAAACCCATTGCCCAAGTAGCACCAGATGCGATTGAACTCCCAGCACAATCAGAAGGCAATCGCTTTATGGTACGTTTGGGTGACTTGATGACTGATTCAAAACGGGTGATTCTCGCTAACTTGTATGTTGGTAAGATGCCAGAGGGTCGTCAAACCATTGCCCATCTACAAGTCAGATATGATGACCCATCCAGTGGTGGACAAGAGTTACTCTCGGAGATCGTGCCAGTCCAGGCGAATTTCCAGGAGGTTTATCAACCAGTGCCCAATCCTGAGGTACAGAAGCATATTCTAGCTTTAGCTAAATACCGTCAGACTCAAATTGCGGAAACAAAATTACAGCAGGGCGATCGCGCCGGGGCTGCCACCATGTTACAAACTGCGGCAAAAACTGCTATCCAGATGGGGGATAAAGGAGCTGCAACGGTACTGCAAACCAATGCTACGATTTTGCAAACTGGGGATGACCTCTCAGAAGCTGATCGTAAGAAAACCAGAATTGTGTCTAAGACTCTGTTACAAGAGTGATCAATTGTAGGGGTAATCAAGAGGTAGGGCATGATCCTTGCCCTTTCAAGGGTATGTTTTTTACAAAGACGTCAGGTGTGGGGTGTAGGGGAGAAGAAAGCGATGCAGTCGCTCCTAAACTCCGAAACGTGAGTCTAGCTTACTTCTGACTTCTGACTTCTGACTTCTGACTGCTGACTTGCGCGTAGCGCTATAACTCCTCATCTAAAGACTGACTAGGATCGGGTTGGGGGGATGCCATCTATGCCTAAAGATATAGGCCGAAAGTAATAATTTAAACACTCACACTTAAACCCTTAGAGGTAAACAGTTAGATTTAAACACTTATAAATAAGGATTATCAGCCATTATTTGGTTTTCTAGGCGTAATTACTGCTAATTACGCCTATTTACTTTTGTTAATTATTCAAAACTTAGGCTTTTTACCTTTTTGTCGGGTTTTTACACCTGACTTTATACGGTATGCACTACAAAAAGTATCTGTCAAGATGTTGAAACAAAAAGTTACATAGTGTTATATTTATTTACAGAAAGACGAAAGGAGAAAAAAACCAAATGACTTTCAGCACTAACACCATCACCAAGTCCAGTATGTACACCACCGTTGATGAAACTGGAGTGCTCAATAACTACGCTCCTGAAACCGAGATTTACTACGCAGATTTCCCAACACCCGAACAGCAACGTAATTATATTTCCCAAGGTGCTATTGCTAGCTTCTTAGTCAGCTTGTTAATTTTGACCGCCTTCGGTATCAGCTAAGACCATTCGTTACTTATTTGACCACTAGCTTGTAAAACACAAAGGAGAAAATGATGACTATTGTAATTGCACTGTTAATTGTTGGTTGGACTGCTGCTGCGGTAATTGGTACTCAAGCTTACTTCCGTGGTGAGCAAACTAAACCGATCCATGAGCGCAACTGGCGTAGTGATTCTTTCAACAAACTGGCCAAATCCGTCACTGGTCAAGACACTGACTATAGCGATCGCACTCCCGCCTATGCCATGGATGCTTTTGCTAGCAACTCTCTGCCCAATTCCTAATAACAAAGCATTTGACACTTTAATCAAGCAATGCTTTAAGGGTTTAACCCAAAGCTTGTAAAACACAAAGACGAAAGGAGAAAAAGCAAATGACTTTCAGCACTAACACCATTACCAAGTCCACTATGTACACCACTGTTGATGAAACCGGAGTCCTAAACAACTACGCCCCTGAAACCGAGATTTACTACGCAGACTTCCCTTCAGTAGAACAGCAGCGTAATTATATTTCCCAAGGTGCGATTGCTAGCTTGTTAGTCAGCTTGTTAATTTTGACCGCCTTCGGTATCAGCTAAGACCATTCATTACTTGTTAAACCCAAAGCTTGGAAAAAACACAAAGGAGAAATCGATGACTATTGTAATTGCACTGTTAATTGTTGGTTGGACTGCTGCGGCGCTAATTGGTACTCAAGCTTACTTCCGTGGTGAGCAAACCAAGCCCATCCATGAGCGCAACTGGCGTAGTGATTCTTTCAACAAACTGGCCAAATCCGTCACTGGTCAAGACACTGACTATAGCGATCGCACTCCCGCCTATGCCATGGATGCTTTTGCTAGCAACTCTCTGCCCAATTCCTAAACCAGAGGTCGATGCAGTATTCAGTGCTTACTAAATTGATTCGCTGGTTACAGGAAGAGTTAGAGATTCCTGGGGCTTCCATTGCCCTGGCTCTACGCCAGGGCGAACCAAGCCCAAACTTTTTACCCATGATTCTTTGGCAATACGGACTAATTACATTAGATCAATTAGAACAAATTTTTGATTGGTTGGAAGCCGTCTAAGTCTATTTCTGAATATATAGCAATTATCTTCACGAGTGAAGTCCAAATTTCTGGTTTTTAGGGAACAGGGAGCAGGGAGCAGGGAATAGGTAATAATGAAAAAAAACTGTACATCATAGCTATGATAAACGCTATAACTATTTCAGGTAACTATAGTATAGTAGTTTAATTTTAAATATCAAACTAGGATTGATATTTAAAGGGAACAGGTAATAGGTAAATGGAATTTCATGATCTATTTGGAAATGGTAGATAAGTCAACTCTATAAGGTAAGTCCGGGATTTGATAGTTAATACAAATTTTTTGCGCTCACACCGCTACACATCAATTTCATCTCCCCATCTCCTCATCTCCCCATCTCCCC
>WTKN01000298.1 GCA_011524395.1 Moorena sp. SS36440bin_2 | reverse complement strand
TTTAGGTTTTAGGTTTTAGGTTTTAGGTTTTAGGTTTTAGGTTTTAGGTTTTAGGTTTTAGGTTTTAGGGAGCAGAGACCAGGGAGCAGGGAAGAGGGAAGTCGGAAGTGGGAAGTGGTAAAAAATAATGTGTACCTCATAGCTATGATGAACGCTATAATTGTATAATTAAATAAAAGTAAACCAGTGGATATTACCAAGTAGTTAAAGTCGGACTACAGATCGATATGAGCAGATGGTAATATGAAACTCATCTGTAGCCGTCATTCAAATAATTGGTATCAACTTGATTTAAAATTGTTAATATTAATCAAGTTTTACATAACAAAAGTATTGTACAAAAAAAGACTATAAATAATCGAAAAAAAAGGAGTTTATGACACTCCAAAATATTGATAAATTTTGCTTCTACATCGATCAACTATAGCATCGATGTGAAAAGTGTTATAAACCTGGACAATCCGGATTATTGCCCTGATAGTTGGTAATTATTAGTGTCTCCCTGCAAAAATTAGCATCCTCTTGGATATACAACAGGGGGCTGAAACCTTATCAACTAGTAAAAGGGGCAGACAATTGCAACAACTAACATTAAACGAGCCAGATGAGTTAAATACTCCTCAAAAAGGATTAAATCTCGGTCCGCTTTTGAGGATTGCCCGACGCCAAGCCATGGTGGTTTCAGGGATTGCAGGTTTAGTGACTGTTGCTGCTACCTTTTTGAGTAGCAAATCTCCCTCTACATATTCAGGTAATTTTCAGCTGTTAGTCGAACCAGTCACATCTGCTGCAGCAATATCCACTGAAACAATGACACTTACTCGGGGTCAGGGAAGAATACCTGGTGAGAGAAATTTTGAACTGGACTATGCAACTCAAATTAAAATCCTAACCAGTCCTGAAATCTTATCTAACATCGTCAACAAAATTAAATTCCAGTATCCAGAGTTTAACCTTGGGCTACTTCAGTATTCTTTAACAGTTGAACGTCTCGAAGAAGAAAGTCAAGGGGAAAATACTAAAATCCTATCAATTAGTTATAGTGGGACAGATCCCAAACTGGTAGAGTTGGTCTTAGAAACAACAGCTGAAGAATATGAAAAGTATAGTTTAGAAGACCGCAAAACTCGCCTTGGGCAAGGGGTTATATTTATTAATGAGCAACTCCCTAAATTACAGGATAGAGTGAATATTATCCAAGGTAATTTGCAAAATTTGCAACAGCAATATCAGCTAATTGAACCTCAATTTGATGGGGAACAATTGTCAGATAAAAATCGTCAAATTAGCGATCAAAAAAGAGATACAACTAGGCAGCTACAAGAGCTAATAAACTTAAAAAATAGCTTACAAAGACAATTAAAACTATCCCCAACTGAAGCTTTAGCTTCTTCTGCCTTGAGTGAAGATCCTAACTATCAGAAGTTACTGGCAGATCTTAAAGAAATAGAAAGTCAAATTGCGATAGAATCCGCCCGCTTTCAGCCAAATAGCCCTAATATTCAAACCCTACTAGAGCAACGGCAAAACCTAGAAAACCTTCTCAATCGGGAAGTACAACGAATTCTGGGTCAGAACTTAGGAGGTCAACCGATTAACCCGCGAGTGCGAACCCTCCAAAATCCAATTCGTTTACAACTAATTCAACAATTAGTTGATACCACTAACCAAATTCAGGTACTACAGGTTCGTAATCAGGCTCTGATACAAACTAAAAACACTGTTGATCGCGAAATCCAAGAATTCCCGATTTTTGTTCGTAAGTATAATGATCTACAGCGGCAGTTACAAATTGCTACTCAAACTCTCAACCAACTGGAAACTCAGAAAGAGACATTGCAGGTGGAGAAAGCTCAACGGGAAGTGCCTTGGGAGATAGTTTCTAAACCTCAGCTTTTGCGCGATCCGACCGGTAAACCGATCGAAGAATCTAGTCAGAATAAGTTGATCTTGTTAGGAGTTATGGGTGGTTTAAGCTTAGGGATGGGTACAGTTATCCTTTATGATAAGTATCGGAATATATTCTATGAAATTAAAGATATTGAAGAAAGCCATAATTTACCGGTATTAGGAGAAATACCATTTAGTAAAAATCCTGAAATATTCAATAGCTATAGTTTAGATTATAGCAACGATGAAGATAAAGTTTCTGAGGTTCATCGATTTAAAAAAGCATTCGACTCTCTCTACACTAACATGCATTTTAGGTTTTGTAATCCACCCCTGCGCTCCATCGCCATTTGCTCGGCTATGGCTGGGGATGGTAAGTCTAATGTAGCTTTAAATCTAGCTCACATGGCAGCCTCCAAAGGTCAGCGAGTTCTATTAGTAGATGCTAATCTCCATTCACCTCAAGTTCACTCCAATTTGAATTTACAGAACTTGCCAGGACTGAGCGAGTTGCTATCAAACGACCAAGAGGTTGTGATGGAGCGATCGCCTTTCTCAGATAATCTTTTTGTGTTGACTTCTGGGCAATCTTTAGTAGATTCTGCTCAAGATCTGGCGTCTACTCGCATGGGAAAGATTATGGGGCATTTTCAGGAAAAATTTGACTTGGTTATCTATGACACTCCTAATCTACTGAGCTATACAGACGCCAATTTCCTAGCTGCTAATACAGATGGAATTTTGATGGTGGTCGGATTAAGAGGAACTAAGAAATCTCAATTCAAGCAAGTCCTCGATCAAATAGACAGCTTTGGCTTAACCTGTCTGGGCGTAGTAGTTAATCGTGTTCAACCATCTTCCTTGACTGTCTCACCCTAGAAGATGGGTTGTTTAAGGTTATCCGGTTGAAGGTTTAAGGTTAATCGGTTGAAGGTTATCTTGTTGAACGCCCACGCGTTCAACCAAAACTTATTCTGCCGGACAGGATATAACCTATTCCCGATGCGATCGCAATCCGGATTCTGACTTCACACTTAGTAAGAACAATTAGGAAGATACTGTCACCAAAGTTGCTTTAGTCTAAGGAGGCAGCAAAATTGGTACGGACATGGAGCCTAATCAACTGATGTTAATTAAGGGGTTACATCCCTTGAAACATTTTAAGATTTTTATCGATCTATTCCATCTCTTAGATAAGGTGTCAATCTACTAAAAATTCCTAGACACAGACATACGGTTGCCCCGAGTTCACGATGACAATTGCCTATCTAGTTAATCAGTATCCTAAGGTAAGTCACAGCTTCATCCGGCGAGAGATTGCAGGCCTTGAGGCTTGCGGTATTCAAGTCAAACGTTTTTCTATCCGTTCCTGCGCCTCTCAACTAGTTGATCCCCTTGATCAACTAGAGCTACAGAAGACTCGATTTGTCTTAGGAGTTGGCATCGTGGGCTTGTGTTTTAGCCTATTACGGACTGCCAAAACCCGACCGATACGTTTTTTAAAGACCTTAGGGCTGACCCTCCAAATCGGCTGGGGTTCAGATCGAGGAGTTTTGAATCATCTAGCTTACTTAGCTGAGGCTTGCGTTTTGCTGGGTTGGTTTTCCGAGTCAGATATTGAAAAGGTTCACGCCCACTTCGGAACAAACTCAACTACAGTAGCGATGTTATGTCATGGTCTAGGTGGACCATCTTACAGCTTCACAGTTCATGGTCCAGAAGAATTTGATAAATCGCAACTTTTAGCTTTAAGAGAAAAAATCAACCGAGCTGCTTTTGTGGTTGCTGTTAGCTCTTTTGGCAAAAGCCAGCTTTATCGATGGTGCAGCCACAATCAGTGGTCAAAAATCCATGTGATCCACTGTGGTGTGGATGAGATGTTTTTGAGTAAACCCCACACCCCCATACCAGACGTGCCACGCTTAGTTTGCGTTGGTCGCCTCAGTGAACAAAAAGGACATCTACTCTTGATTGAAGCGGCGCATCAGTTAGCGGCTGAGGGGTTGCAGTTCAAGTTGGTCCTAGTGGGTGATGGACCGTTGCGATCGCAAATTGAAGCAACTATTGCCCAGTTGGGCTTGCAAGACCACATTGATATTACTGGCTGGGCTAGTAATACTCAGGTTCAGCAACAAATTTTAGGAGCACGGGCTCTGGTACTGCCCAGCTTTGCGGAAGGATTACCAGTCGTGCTCATGGAAGCTTTAGCCCTGGGTCGTCCAGTGATTACTACTTATGTTGCTGGGATACCTGAGTTGGTCAGTGATGGCAACTGTGGTTGGCTGGTGCCACCAGGCTCTGTTGAAGCCTTAACCGTAGCAATGGCTGAAGCCTTAAACTCTCCGGTGGAAACCCTAGAGGAAATGGGTAAAGCTGGGGCGGAGCGGGTTGCTAGGCGACATGATATTGCAACAGAAGCCAAGAAATTGTCAGACCTATTTTTGTCTAATTCTGAACTAACTCCAAAGCAAGTTCCTATTGAGGCACCACCAAGCAGTGCTAAGCTCTCGCGTATTTAAAATACTCACAACTATAGGAGTCGTTATTTGTTATCTCAACAGCCAGCCTGTTTCTGGAAAAAGACCGTTCGGGAGTATTCATCTAGTGCTCAACAAGTAGTATCTATCTAGCTGTAACTTAAAACCTAAAAACTATATTACACAACATACTCAGATATCAGCAGTAGAGCCAATCTTTAAAACTAACCAAATTATCTAATGCCTTTAAGTCTGCAACCCCACCTATCCCGTCTACCTACTCGAAAATATAACCATGTCCTCATCACTTAAAAAACAACTCCTCCGTGGGGCTATTTGGACAGTAGGTGGTTATGGAACAAGTCAGTTTCTGAGACTGGCAAGTAATCTTGTTCTGACCCGCCTGCTTGCACCAGAGTTTTTCGGCTTAATGGCTCTAGCCAACGTTTTCATCATTGGCTTACGGTTATTCTCCGATGTCGGTATTGGTCCAAGCATCATCCAGAATAAACGTGGGGATGACCCAGTTTTTCTCAATACTATCTGGACTATTCAGGTTTGTCGGGGTATTGTGCTGTGGGTAGCTTGTCTGATAATTTCTTGGCCGATTGCCCATTTCTATGATAACCCGCAGCTGTTATGGCTGATGCCAGTAATTGGTGTGATTCCACTGATTGAGGGATTCAACTCCACTGCTGTGTGGAGCCTCAACCGCCACATGGCATTTGGCAAAATCATGATGTTTGAGCTAGTGGTGCAAGTGTCCGGCCTGATCGTGATGCTTGTTTGGGCTTTTTTCAATCGGACAATCTGGGCTCTTGCTGCTGGAAATGTGGTGACGGCATTGGCCAAAATGATATTGAGTCATTGGTTAATTCCTGGCACATCAAACCGTTTTACCTGGGAGAAAGAGGCAGCTAACAGCATCTTTTCCTTCGGGAAATGGATATTTATTTCAACCGCGCTTACTTTTCTCGCGACCCAAGCCGACCGACTAATTCTAGGCAAATTGTTTTCATTTGAGCTATTGGGGATTTATGGTGTTGCCTTTAATTTAGCATACCTACCTTCTCAGGTAATCTCAGCAATTAGTTCCAAAGTACTTTTGCCAACGTTTTCTCAACTGGCTGACTTGCCTCGGGAAACCTTTCGGATCAAGATTTGGTACAATCGCCAACTTATCCTAGTGGGTGCAGCATTAATGTTGACAGTCAGTACTGCTTTTGGAGATGCTGCGATTTTTATTTTATACGATGAGAGGTTTTATCAGGCGGCTTGGATGTTGCCAATCCTGACCCTAGGCATCTGGCCTGCATTATTAATTGATACCGTTCAGCAATCCCTGATGGCTCTTGGAAAGCCAAACTATAACGCTTACAGTCAACTTGTCAAGAGTATTAATGTTTGTATTGGCATACCCCTAGGATTTTATGTGATGCAAAGGTGGGGCAATGGACCACTCGGAGCAGTAGTCGTGATTGCTTTCAATGACATTCTCCCTTATTTAGTAATAACTTATGGTCTCTGCCGTGAAGGGCTTTCTTTTATTAAGCAAGACCTCTGGGCTACTGCACTACTGTTGACATTACTGATGTGGGTGATTTGGGCTCGATATATGTTGGGTTTTGGATATCCTATCAGTGGACTTTTTTAAAACAGGGAACAGGGAGCAGGGAGTAGGGAGCAGGGAGCAGGGAGCAGGGAGCAGGGAGCAGGGAGCAGGGAGCAGGGA
>WTKN01000314.1 GCA_011524395.1 Moorena sp. SS36440bin_2 | reverse complement strand
AGAATTAAGAATTAAGAATTAAGAATTAAGAATTAAGAATTAAGAATTAAGAATCGGGAATCGGGAATCGGGAATCGGGGTAAGAGTGTGGAGAGATACGGGAGTTTGGGGATAGGTCAACCCTCAACAACAAACCAGACTGGGTAATGACTTATCACACACGAGCACCCATTTACCGCTAACTAGTACTACTTTTTCGCTAACTAGTACTAGTTTATCACATACCAATACTAGTTTCTCGTTAACCAGTACTGTTGTATAAGAAACGGGTACCGATGTATACCAAATTGGTATTAGTTTATCACATACTAGTACTAGTTTTTGGTTAACCAGTACTGGTTTATAACAAACCGGTACCCGTTTCTAGTTAACTAGTACCCGTTTGTCCCTAACTAGTACTCGTTTATCACTCACCAGTACTCGTTTATCATTAACTAGTACTTGTTGCTAATAGACTAGTACTTATGTATCAAAAAGCGATGCAGCGCGGTCTTGGGGGTTTCCCCCATGAGCGACTCCATCAAGACACAGGTACCAGTTTGTTCTTAACGAGTACTATTTTCTCACATGCCAGTACTGGTTTGCGGTTTGATCAGTGCTATAGGTTTCTTTTAGCAGCTATGTAGACAGGTGTGACTCTGAGCAACAGTGGAGGGAACTCTATAACTGAGAGTAATCGGCCAGACAATTCCATGGAACGCGATCGCATCCCCAAAGCCCAAAAAGCTCATCCCCTCACAGAAAGCCTAGCAACAGAACCCATTTCACTAATACAATTGGGCTTACTGGGATTACTCGAAGTCAGTAGTCTATCGTTATTACTCGCCTCAACCACCTTAGCTCAAATAACCCCAGATACTACCTTGGGGAATGAAAATTCTCAGGTTACTCCTAATCAGACTATCCGTGGTGCAGTAGCCGATTTAATCGAAGGGGGAGCAATTCGAGATAGTAACCTGTTCCATAGTTTTATCGAATTTAATGTTGGTAATGGTCAACGAGTCTATTTTGCTAATCCCGATGGCATTACTAATATTTTGACTCGTGTCACGGGCAACAACCTCTCTCAAATTCTGGGCACCTTGGGAGTAAACGGTAGCGCTAATTTATTTTTGCTTAATCCCAATGGTATTAACTTTGGAAGCAATGCCAGCTTAGATGTAGCAGGCTCCTTTGTGGCTAGCAGTGCTGATAGTGCAATATTTGACAATGGTTTCAACTTTAGCGCTACTGATCCCAATGCTCCACCACTGTTAACTATCAATATTCCCACCGGTTTGCAATATGGTAGCAATCCTGGTTCAGTAAACGTTATTGGAGCTACCATTAGCATCGAGACTGGGCAAACCATGGCTTTACTTGGGGGTCAAGTAAACCTCAATGGTGCCACCGTTGAAGTGCCAGGAGGACGGGTGGAATTAGGAGGATTATCTAGTCCAGGAACTGTTGCACTCAATGGCGCGACATCGGTTAGTTTTCCCGATGGAGTCCAACCAGCTGATGTTTCTTTGAGCAACGCTTCGGTAGTAGATGTCACCTCAGTTAATGGCGGAAATATTGCTATCAATAGTGCTAACTTCGACATGTCAGCCAGTGCGTTACAAGCTGGATTGACTTCAGGAGCAGGTATAACAGATGCCGTAGCTGGCAATATAACTATTAATGCGAAAGGTAATACCAATCTTAGTGACAAGAGTTTGATTGCTAATGATTTACTAACAGGTGCTATCGGCAATGGTGGCAACATTGAGCTAACCACTAGCGCCCTGACTATCACTGGTGGTTCAAGAGTTCAAACTGTTACCAATAGCAATGGGGCATCAGGAGATATTGAGATTAATGCCAATGGTGCCATTGATATCTCTGGTTTCACTGAGGATGGGTTATTTAGTGGGATTCTCACTCGTTCCGCTGCTGACACTAGTGGCTTTGGTGGCAACATTACCATTAACAATGCCCAAGGGTCACTGAATCTAGCTAATCGAGGATTTATCGGTACAGTAACCAACAGTAGTAATAATGGCGGTGCGATCGCACTAAACCTCAATAATTTAGTCCTTGAAACTGGCGGACAGATTATCACGGCTACCACCAACCTAGGTAATGCTGGAGATATTACCATTAACGCTAGCGAAAGTGTCACCATATCTGGGGAAAGTCGGGATTTTGTCCCTAATCCTTTCTTAGACTTAGACACCTTTGACTTAAATGCTCTGGAGTTTATTACTCAACCCAATCCCAACGTAGCGGAATCCGGACCATTAGGAATACCCTATGTTTCCATTGAACGAACTCCAGAACAGATTATTAATGGCACCACGGTATTGGGGGCAGCAGAAACTCAATTCGATTACTTCTCCTTCAGTATCACCACTGGCAACAGTCGAGCTATTTTCGACATCGACAATGGCTTTACAGGGGGAGACGGTAGCATAGATACTAGGATTTTCCTGTTTAATCTCGGTACAGGAGAATTATTAGAGGTTAATGAAGATTCTTTAGCTACTGATGGTGCCGGTGGCAGTATCGAAGTCTTTGGCAGTTTCAGCACAGACTCCTTAATTGATACCACCATCACCTCCCCAGGGATTTACTTACTCGGAGTCGGTGCCTTCCCCTCTACTGCTAATAATAGTGAATTGATCCAGGGAACAACACCAAAAGTGGGGGACACTTACACCCTGCAAGTGTCTTTAGAAAACCAAGGCACTGAGGGAGTCTCGTTACCGGAAGACCCATTCAATCCAGCTAACTTTAATCCTAATGTGGAAGCCAGGAGCGGCTTATTTTCGGAATCGAGAGGCACAGGGGATGGTGGCAGCTTAACCATTAATACTGACAAATTAATACTAAACAATCGTGGTAGAGTTTCCACCGATACCTTTGATGCCAGTGGTGGTGGGAATATTACCTTCAATGTCGGCTCATTGCTGGAAGTGAATGGATCAAGCTTAATCTCAAGCATTGTCCGGGGTAAGGGTAATGGGGGCAACCTCGTGATTGATACCAAAAAATTCCAGCTGAACGGGGGTATTGTAATTACCGAGACCTTGAGCTCCGGTAATGCTGGTCAAATTACCATGACGGCAAACGAATCTGTGATGCTATCAAGTACAGTTGAAGAGCGTGGGCGCATCGATAGCAACGCCACACTTGAAGCAACTGGCCAGCTTGGGAAGATGGTTGTTGAAACTCCAGTTTTGCAGTTGCGTGATGGCGCTCAAATTCGCTCGATTAATCGGGGTAATGGGGATGGGGACAGTGTAAGAGTTAGAGCTAACTTAGTCGAAGCCATTGGTACCTCACCTGATGGTCTTCTATTTTCCAGCGGCTTTTATATATCTACACAGGGCTCCGGTGATGGGGGCAATTTAACCATTGAAACCGAGGATTTGGTTCTCACAGATGGAGGAGCATTTTTCTCTGATACCACTGCAGCTGGGAATGCCGGATATATCAGGATATATGCCTCAGAGTCGGTAGATGTGATTGGCACTGATTCTACTACTACATTTTCTACTGGCATATATACAAGCATACTCACTCTTGGTACTACTAGGGAGCAAACCACTGGGAATGGGGGCGAGCTACTGATTGAAACTGGGAATTTGCGAGTGGCGGAAGGGGCACGCCTCCAAGCCTCTGCAATTGGTCCTGGGGATGCTGGCGATATTACGATTAGGGCTAGGTCGGTAGAAGTCAGTGATCCTTTTGAAGATTTTACTGGCACTGTCAGTGGTGTGTTGGTTTCCGTGGATCCAGGAGCCACTGGCAATGGCGGTGAATTAGAGATAGATGCTGAACGGTTGCACATCTTCGATGGTGGACAGGTGATTGCTTCTAGCTTCGGGGATGGTGAAGCTGGGGATATCATCCTCAATGTTAATGACATAGATGTCACTGGGATTTCAGAGGATGGTCAGTTTCCTAGTCGCATTGCTGCCTTCTCTATGGAAAACTCCCCTGCCGGTTCGGTGACCATTACCAGCAACAACTTGAGAGTTCGTGATGGTGCTGAAATTTCGGTCAGTGCTATTTTTCCAGGGGATAATGCCAAGGCGGGTAATCTCAACATTACCGCCTCCTCGATTGTATTAGACCAGAGCGCTACTCTTTCTGCTGAAGTCAGTGCTGGTGATAACGGGAATATTATTCTGGATTCCCAGCTAATCCTAATGCGCGATCGCAGTAACATCACTACTAATGCTACAGGTGCTGCGACTGGCGGTAATATTACTATCGATACTGACTTGCTAGTTGCCCTTGAAAATAGCGATATAACTGCCAATGCTGAAAATAGCTTTGGCGGACGAGTGATTATCAATGCTTTAGGCATTTTTGGCACTGAATTTCGAGAACAACAAACCTCCGATAGTGATATTACCGCTTCTTCACAACTGGGAGCTTCCTTTAGCGGTACTGTCGAAATTAATGCACCATACTCTGACCCTAGCGCGGGATTATTCGAGCTACCGGAAAATTTTGTTAATCCCAAACTCCTAGTTGCCACTGGTTGCGCTACCAATGAGGGCAATCAATTTGCCCAAACTGGGCGGGGTGGCTTACCCACAGACCCCACTCAACCTCTTGTAGGTGAAACCCTGTGGATGGATTTACGGCCATTACCTCGCCACACCGCTCGCCGCCGCAAAAATCGAGATCATGCTGCTAATGCTTCCAATACAGCTAACTCGCGTCGGTCTAGAATTATTGAAGCTAATCGATGGATTATTAATAACGACGGAGTAGTCGAGCTAGTCGCTGATTCACCTCAGTCGAGTCCCTTCATTTCCTGGTTTTCACCTTATTATTGCGTACGGTAACAGCACTTCCGCAATAACTCTACTTATCTCTACTTTTTAGGAATTGTGAGAATTTTTGATGCCATATTCCCTACTCCCTACTCCCTACTCCCTACTCCCTACTCCCTACTCCCTTTGCTAAAGTGTTACAAATAGTTAACCAGTATTTAATATGTGTCAGTAGTTTTTCTAGAATTGAATTATAGAACCTTATCACATCGAGTAACATCTGACTAAACCACTGACTACAGGAAACTATTCAATCAACGTCTCCAATGTCGGCGCTCCTCGCAAAGGGTGAACGTCAAGATTGAGCTTTGCTCACGCTTTGGGACCATCCCCATCTTCCCGATATTTCCGCTACAAGGGCAACCCCTGATTTATTTTTTGCAAGTACTTAAATTCCATATCTTCGAGCCCCCATTTGAATAATTTGAAGATACGAGGAAAAACTAATCATGGCTTACAAAAAGATTCTGGTAGCAATCGACCGCTCATCCCAAGCAGAAGCAGTGTTTAAACACGCCCTAGACCTAGCAGAAAAAGAACAGAGTACTCTGATGCTAGTACACTGCCTTAACTGGGAACCTCAGGAAATGATGACTCCTTACCTAGGTCTTGGCACCATAGCCGATGTAGATCTGTATGGTAGCCGGCGATTGGTTCAGCAAGAAAATTTCCAAAAAGACCTTGAAGAAAACAAAGGGTGGCTAAGGAATTATGCTCAACAGGCTAACGATCATGGTATCGCTGCCGAAGTATCTTGTCAATTGGCAGATCCGAGTGTAGGAATTTGTGATCTAGCCCAAAAGTGGGGTGCGGATTTAATTGTTATAGGTCGTCGAGGGCTTGGGGGTATAAAAGAAATAGTACTCGGGAGTGTCAGTAACTATGTTGTTCACCATGCTCCTTGCTCCGTGTTGGTAGTTCAAGGGGTAGCAACCCCAAGCATTGAGTTAAGCACTACAGCCACTCCAGTAACTACAGATACAAAGTAGAGATTGAGCTTTGCTCACGCTTTGCGACCGACAGCCTTGAGATTCTAGGGATGCAGAGGTGCGCTTTCCCCATTAAGAATTAAATTCTTAACGCGGAAAACGCACCATTACGGTCTTGGGGGAAACCCCCATGAGCGACTGCATCAAGAAGGCTTTAGGAATTATGCATTTTTTACATATATGGATCAAATAGACTGATTCATAACTAATCTTTCTTACTTCCACCAGAAGTCTAGTCTCTTTTTGAGAACAATACTTAAGCAATAACTCTACTTGTAGGGTGCGTTAAGCTGTTGCGCATTTAAATTGGGTATAATAGAGTTAACAGTCATTCACTAA
>WTKN01000091.1:2669-6168 GCA_011524395.1 Moorena sp. SS36440bin_2 | reverse complement strand
GGAGATAGGGAGATAGGGAGATAGGGAGATAGGGAGATAGGGAGATAGGGAGATGGGGAGATAGGGAATCAGATCAGTTTTTCCGATTCCCGATTCCCGATTCCCGATTCCCGATTCCCGATTCCCGATTCCCGATTCCCAATTCCCGATTCCCGATTCTGTGTAACTTTTTCAAAGTCTGTGACTCTATCGAGAAGATTGCGGTGATTGCTCCGTAGAAATTTAATTATTATTTACAAAAAACTTCCATAGCTAGACCAGCCTATGGCTTCTGGTGGGTCTGGATGATTTGTAAGCTAATGCGCTACGCGCACACTACTTGAGGTTCTATTAGCTAATGCGCTACGCCCACGCTACGGGAACAGCTCTCAGCTTAATTTACCCTGGTGATTTATCATTTTTGTTTATTGTACTATTTTTTATTTAATTTTAATTTAAAAATGATAAATTAAGTATTAAATTTGATAAGTAAGAGTTAAAGTGGTTTAGATTATGGTTTAAATTTATAAAAGTCTATTTAAGCTAATTTAAAGGCTATATCGATAAAAAAGACCCTGTATTTTCTAGTGCAGTTGGTGAATAATTCAATAAGCGCCGAAGCTATGCAGCGCGGTCTTGGGGGTTTCCCCCATGAGCGACTGCATCAAGACAAGCCAAGCAATCTATGGCTTGCTTTCGGGTCCCTCGCTTAATTAGTGCCTGAGATAAATCAAGCAAGCATAATTTTGGCAATTATGCTTTCGGCTGGCTTAGGGGGATTGTGACAGTTAACCAAATTGTCCAGTAATATCCCAAAATCTACAAATATTTGGTAGATTATAAGGATGGCACTCGTACCACTTCGTAAGGCGGTCGAACTTACGGGACTATCTAGGAACACTCTGAGGAAATATGCGGACGATGGAACGATCAAATGCGAAAAAACTCCAGGAGGAACAAGGTTTTTTGACACAGAAAGCCTGCTCAGTCTGGGGCGAAGACAACCAAGACAGCCAGCTACCATCTGTTACTGCCGAGTCAGCAGTAGCAAACAATTTGACGACCTCGCCAGGCAAATTGCCTACATGCACTCCCTCTTCCCGGAAGCGGAAATCATCTTTGACATCGGATCAGGTCTCAACTATAAACGCAAAGGTCTTAGAACCATACTGGAACGGCTTGTGCGAGGAGATCAGCTCACGATTGCTGTTGCCTGCCCTTGCAGACTTACCAGATTTGGATTTGAACTCATTGAGTACTTGGTCAGTCTCAACGGTGGAAAAATCCTGGTTCTCGACCAACCTGAAAGTTGCCCCGAGGCTGAACTCACGGCAGATATTCTCTCCATCATTCACGTCTTCTCCTGTAGAGTCCACGGACTCAGAAAGTACGGGACAAAAATCAAAGAAGATAAGAGTGTTCCTAAACTCTGAACAGCGTGCAATTATCCGCCACTGGTTTGGAGTGTCCCGTTATGTTTTTAATAAAACTGTAAAAATCCTAGAAAATGGCGAAAAAAAAGCTAACTGGTTTGCCATTAAAACGGAAATAGTAAACAACCTTCCCGAGTGGTGCAAGACAGTACCTTATCAAATTAAATCCATAGCGATTAAGGAGGCTTGCACGGCTGTTAGGGAAGCCAAGAAGAAGTATAAAAAGACTGGCCAAATTAATCGGGTTAGGTTTAGGTCTCGAAAGAATCCCGTTCAATCTTGTTACATTCCTAAATCAGCCGTTTCAGCTAAAGGCATTTATCACACAAAATTAGGTGAATTAACTTTTACTGAAACCATTCCCGGTAATATTTGTGACTGTCGATTAACTAGCACTAATGGGGACTATTACCTAACAGTTCCCCACAAAAGCACTCAAATAAAAGCCGAAAGCCAAGGCAGAGTAGTCGCTTTAGACCCTGGTGTTAGAACATTCTTGACGTTTTTCAGTGAAAACTCCGTTGGCAAAATTGGAGAAGGTGACTTTTCACGAATTCAGCGACTATGTGCTCACCTCGATCGTTTGCTGTCCAGAACAAGTAAAGCTAAAGGCAAACAAAAATATCGAATGAAGAGAGCCGCTAGACGGATAATCATCAAAATCAAGAACCTGATAAACGAACTACATCACAAAGCTGCTCGATTACTAGTTGATCACTTTGACGTAATACTGCTTCCTACTTTTGAAACCTCTCAGATGTCAAACAGAAAGACCAGGAAAATCAGGTCTAAGACTGTTCGCAACATGCTGTCTTTTGCTCATTACAGGTTTAAAGAGTTTCTAAAGCATAAAGCATCTGAGACAGGCAAAATTGTCCTTGACGTCTGTGAAGCTTATACCAGTAAAACTGTTAGTTGGACTGGTGAACTAGTCAATATTGGCGGAAGTAAAACCATCAAATCAAAAATTGATGGTCGTTTAATGGATCGCGACATCAATGGCGCTCGTGGAATTTTTCTGCGGGCTTTGGTAGATACACCCTGGCTGAAAAATCAGCTTGCATTGGCGGGCTAAAGCCTACCTTGGTAGATTTTGGTAGCTAAAAAGTATCGGCAAAGACAAAAGAAGAATTTTTACGGAAACAGGAGATTAAAGGTGAAACTTTCAGTTTATGGAAAAGGTGGTATCGGTAAATCCACAACTAGCTGTAATATCTCAGTTGCCCTAGCTAAGCGGGGTCGGAAGGTGCTGCAAATTGGCTGTGACCCAAAGCATGACAGCACATTTACTCTGACTGGTTTTCTAATCCCTACCATTATTGATACCCTTCAGGAAAAGGATTACCACTACGAAGATGTCTGGCCTGAAGATGTGATTTACAAAGGTTATGGTGGTGTTCATTGCGTAGAAGCTGGTGGTCCTCCGGCTGGTGCGGGTTGCGGTGGCTATGTGGTTGGTGAAACTGTCAAGCTGCTCAAGGAACTGAATGCTTTTGATGAGTACGATGTGATTCTGTTTGACGTTCTGGGTGATGTAGTCTGTGGTGGTTTTGCTGCTCCCCTGAACTATTCCAACTATTGCATGATTGTTACGGATAACGGTTTCGATGCGTTGTTCGCTGCTAACCGCATTGCTGCTTCTGTTCGTGAAAAAGCTCGCACTCACCCGCTCCGTCTGGCTGGTCTGATTGGCAACCGCACCTCTAAGCGCGACTTAATCGATAAGTATATCGAAGCTGTGCCGATGCCAGTGCTGGAAATTCTGCCACTAATTGAGGACATTCGTGTCTCTCGGGTTAAGGGCAAAACGATTTTTGAAATGGCAGAAACTGACCCTAGCCTGGAACCGGTTTGCCAATACTATCTCAATATTGCTGACCAAATTCTGGCACAGCCTGAGGGGGTTGTACCTCAAGATGCACCAGACCGGGACTTGTTCTCTTTGCTGTCTGACTTCTACCTAAATCCTCAAACCCCAGCAGTGACTGAGGAAGAAGAATTAGACCTGATGATGGTGTAACCAAAGGTTAGGAGGTTAGGAGGTTGAAGGTTGAACGCGCACGCGTGGCCAAAGGCCAAGGTTAGGA
>WTKN01000091.1:0-2569 GCA_011524395.1 Moorena sp. SS36440bin_2 | reverse complement strand
AGGTTAGGAGGTTGAAGGTTGAACGCGCACGCGTGGCCAAAGGCCAAGGTTAGGAAGTTGAAGGTTGAAAGAAAGGTTGAAGGTTGAAAGTTAGCAGGTTGAAAGTTAGCAGGTGTAGGGTGCGTTAGGGACGGGCGAGGCCTCATTTTCTTCTCCGTAGCCAGTGTTGGGACAGTCCGTCCCGTAACGCACCACCGGGTCAAACAGCTTTAATGAGATGCACCCGGTTGAAAGTTATAAGAGTCAACAGCAAACCTGAAAACCTTAAGCCGGAAAACCTTGGCCAAAAGGCCACGCGTGCGCGTTCAACCCTTTAACATTCAACCTTAACCCTTAAAACATTCAACCAACTAACATTCAACATTCAACCAACAAACCTTCAACCTTCAACATTCAACCTTAAACCTTTAAACCCTTAAAAATTTAGAGAGAAACCAGGAGAGGAGAATTTTAAATGACTGTTGCTCAAGCCCCTCAAGCCCTAGATTTTGAGTGCGAAACTGGGAATTACCATACCTTTTGCCCGATTAGCTGCGTGGCATGGCTTTACCAAAAGATTGAAGATAGCTTCTTTTTGGTGATTGGTACTAAGACTTGTGGCTATTTCCTCCAAAATGCGATGGGGGTGATGATTTTTGCTGAGCCACGCTATGCCATGGCGGAGTTGGAAGAAGGGGATATTTCCGCTAAGCTGAATGATTACGAAGAACTGAAGCGGTTGTGTTTGCAGATTAAACGCGATCGCAATCCTAGTGTGATTGTCTGGATTGGTACCTGCACTACGGAAATTATCAAGATGGATTTGGAAGGCTTGGCTCCCAAGCTGGAATCTGAGATTGGTATTCCGATTGTGGTGGCTCGTGCTAATGGCTTAGACTATGCTTTCACCCAGGGTGAAGATACTGTGTTGGCGGCTATGGCTCACAAGTGTCCAAAAGAAGCACCCCAGGTGGAAGAGGAGAAACAAGAGCGGAATGCGATCGCAAAACTCCTCAACTTTGGACGCCAGAAAGAAGAGGTGGCTGCGGAAGAGTCAGACTATGCGGATCATCCACCCCTAGTGTTGTTTGGCTCCCTACCTGACCCGGTTGTGACTAACCTCACCCTAGAGTTGAAGAAGCAGGGGATTAAGGTGTCTGGTTGGTTGCCTGCTAAGCGTTACACAGAATTGCCAGTAATTGAAGAAGGTTACTATGTTGCTGGGGTGAATCCGTTCCTCAGCCGTACTGCTACTACTCTGATGCGCCGCCGCAAATGTAAGTTAATTGGCGCACCTTTCCCGATTGGTCCGGATGGCACTCGGGCTTGGATAGAGAAAATGTGTTCTGTGTTTGGTATTGAACCAAAAGGCTTGGCAGAACGGGAAGCTAAAATTTGGGAAAGCTTGGAAGATTATATCCAGCTGTTGCGTGGTAAGTCAGTATTTTTCATGGGGGATAACTTGCTGGAAGTTTCCTTAGCTCGTTTCCTTGTTCGTTGCGGGATGACTTGCCATGAAATCGGTATCCCTTACATGGATAAGCGTTATCAGAAAGCTGAGTTAGCTCTGTTAGAACAGACTTGCCACGAAATGGGTGTCCCAACTCCCAAGATTATCGAGAAGCCAGACAATTACAACCAGATTCAGCGGATTTATGAGTTGGAGCCGGATTTAGTAATTACTGGTATGGCTCATGCTAATCCTTTGGAAGCACGGGGGATTAATACTAAGTGGTCCGTTGAGTTTACCTTTGCTCAAATGCACGGCTTTACTAATGCCCGAGACATTCTGGAATTGGCAACTCGTCCGTTACGTCGTAATAACAGCCTGAAGGATTTGGGTTGGGATAAGTTAGTAAAAGAAGAGGCTAAAGTATAGCGATTGTTAAGGGAGTAGGGAGTAGGGAGTAGGGAGTAGGGAAGAGGGTTTTTTTAAGGTTAAAAATACCTTTTGATTCGGTTTAATTTATCCTATCTTCCTATCTCCCTATTTCCCTATCTCCCCACCAATCAAAGAAATTTTAGCTCGACACCAGGAACAACCCTACCTTAAGGAAGGGCAGATAGCGTGGGCAAGCTTACACTTCACTATCAACTAATTGAAGCTGTAAGCGCTTACCCAGTGCATTGGCTGCCCGTTCAATTGTGCTCAGGGTTACAGAGGTGTTGTTTGGATCTAAAAGACTATCTAAAGCTGCAGGACTGGTTTTCATGACCTGGGTCATTTCAGTTTTACTCAGTCCCTTTTCAAGCATCGCCTGTTCGATTTGCCAAGCTAAAACTCGTTTGAGAGCTACGGCTTCAACTTCAGCAAGGATGTTATCTTCTTCTAAAAGTTCATCTAAGGAAGAACCGATATAAGGATTATTATTCATTGTTCGTTTATAAGTTGCGTTTTCGTGCGTTAGCTAAAGCTAATTCTTGTTTGGGCGTTTTTTCGGTTTTTTTGATGAATCCATGTAACAAAACCATTTGATTGTTATGAATGCAGAAAAGAACGCGGGCAGTGCGGCCATTAGGTAAGTTAGTACGGACTTCAAATAAACCATTTCGTCAGGTGTGGGGTGTGGGGCGTGGGGTGCTGTCTCTT
>WTKN01000378.1 GCA_011524395.1 Moorena sp. SS36440bin_2 | reverse complement strand
TCTCCCTATCTCCCTATCTCCCTATCTCCCTATCTCCCTATCTCCCTATCTCCCGAATCCCTAAAAAAAATATTAATAAATGTTGCGTTATCTGTAAATATTCGTTACATTTGTTTACATAACTGATTACCCGAGGACCACTACGTCCTTAAGACCTTGAGCTCACAGCCAAGGATAAAGGCACACTGTAAGCGTATTGGCCCTAGGTTTTCTCCTCCCAACACAGCAAGTATCACCAGCCCCTCTCAATGGCTGGTTTTTTTATATCTAGAAATTCTCCATTGAGTCTCTATTCCCGATTCCCGATTCCCGATTCCCGATTCCCTCCAAAATTTGTTACAAAATTTTTCAAAATATGTTATTATAAAATAATTTTTATGTTATAATTAAATTGCCCCAGACGTTAAAGGAAACGTTCAACGGGAAGAGCCAGCCTGAAGATATTCCAGGCTGAAGGCTGGCTCTAGGACCCCTTATAACAGGAGATACATTAGATTATGTCCTATGCTGAACGCCTACATCCATGGGTGGTGGTTCGCCTATTGCCCAAGATGCAACGAGTAATTGTTGCTCGGTTCCGTAAACGATCGGATGCGGAGGGTCATATGCAGGCTCTGAAACGGCTAATGCCCGATGATCAATTTGTGATTATCTTTGATATCGGGGAGCCAATAAGCGTGATTTGCGCGGTCTTGGGGGTTCCCCCCACTCGCGCTTTGCATCAAGAACTGAAGAAGATTCTTAGGATTATAGGGAGTAGGGAATCGGGAGTCGGGAGTCGGGAGTCAGCTCAGGGTTGCCTCTTGCCTATTGCCTCTCCCCAAAGAGATTATTCACGAATAAATTACCATAGCAATATATCCAGAGTACAAATCAAGATACTACCACCATGCCGCGACTGAATCTGATCGCTTCTGATCAAGCTTCTGGAAATCAACAGGCTGCACCTATCCAAAGCCCTGATCACTTTGATGGGAATGGGAAAACAAACCAGCCTCAATCTCAGCAGTCAGACCCCATGACCGGGGTAACATCAAACCAAATTGAGCTGGATTTGGAAGCAGTGAATCAGCAACTTGCTGAGGCTAGTCCTACCAAAATCGTAGAATGGGCAGCTGAAACCTTTGGTGATGGCTTAGTGATGAGTAGCAGCTTTGGGATCCAGTCAGCGGTCATGCTGCACTTGGTCACTAGTGTTGTTCCAGATATACCAGTAATTTGGGTAGATACCGGTTACCTACCGGTGAAAACCTATCGATTTGCCCAGGAGTTGATCGAACGGCTCAACTTGAATGTAAAAGTGTACCAGTCTTCCATGAGTCCGGCACGGATGGAAGCCTTGTATGACAGACTCTGGGAAAAGCAGGATGTAGAATCCCTCAACCGCTATGACCAGATCCGCAAGGTGGAACCGATGCAGCGCGCTTTGCGGGAACTGAATGCAACGGGATGGTTAGCAGGATTGCGTAAGCAACAAACTGACCACCGCAAGACTATGGGCTGGGTTAACAAGCAGGCAGAGCAGTATAAGATTTTGCCAATTCTTAACTGGCACTCTAGGGATATCTATAAGTATCTCACCGCTCACGACTTACCCTATCATCCCATGTTTGATGAGGGTTATACAACCGTCGGTGATTGGCATTCCAGCCGACCGTTATCCTTTGATGATCAAGATGAACGGGATACCCGTTTTCATGGCCTTAAGCAAGAGTGTGGTATACACTTGCCTGAAACTCCTGGTGAAGCTGCAAGTCTTGATTCTAGTTCGCTTTAATTTTAATAGGGAGTAGGGAGTAGGGAGTAGGGAGTAGGGAAGTAGAATGCAATTGGCCTACGGCCACGCTACGCTCCGGAAGCTGAGGCCATAGGCCACAACGCTTCCGCGCTTATGCGATCGCTTACCCCATCCGATCATGCCTCTACAACTAATTGGTGGAACTGGCATCAAGGCAGTTTGCTACAGTAGTCTAGAAATAATGGGATTGGCCTAAGGCCACGCTACGCGAACGCATTCTATACCGATAGTGCCTCTACAATCATGGGATTGGCCTAAGGCCACGCTACGCTCCGGAAGCTTCGCTTCCGCGCTTATGCGATCGCATACCCCATCCGATAGTGCCCTGCTCCCTGCTCCCTCCAAGCAAATAACCTTTAAGCCCATTCAACCTTAAGATGGTCACTTGGGATCCCTATCTAGCATCAATCCGTAACACCTACGCCCAAAGGTGGCAAGCTTATACCCTAAGCGATGTCGAAGACCGCAAGCGCAAGCAGCAACAACAGACCCCTGGATTGTTTAACTTTGACCTAATGGTCGAAACCATCAAGTCCGAGCAACCACAAAGAAACCAGAATCGGGAAGAAACTGAACGCTTGCCTGTCCTAGAAGGATTGCGCAAGTATGCTGCTGACCATGTCTTACTGGTGGGACGTCCGGGTTCAGGAAAATCCACTGCTTTAGTGCAATTGTTGGCAGATGAAGGGATACAAGAGAAAATTCCGGTGCTGGTGGAACTGCGATATTACCAGACATCGGTTCTGGAGTTAGTGCGGAATTTTCTCAAGCGCCATGGTGTACTCCTCGACTCTACCGATATCGAAAGACTACTGTTTGATGGACAATTCTGCTTACTTATCGATGGCGTGAACGAGCTACCCTCAGAAGCAGCACGCCTAGATTTGACTCAGTTTCGGCAGGATTACCAGAAACGTACTCCCATGATTTTCACCACCAGGGATTTAGGAGTTGGTGGTGACTTGGGGATTCAGAAGAAGTTGGAAATGCAACCCTTGAGTGCAGCCCAAATGTCGGAGTTTGTCCGCAAGTATTTGCCACAACAGGGGGAGCAGATGCTCCAGCAGTTGGGCGATCGCTTACGGGAATTTGGGCAAACCCCCCTACTATTGATGATGCTATGTGCCCTTTTTCAGGATAGGGGAGAGATACCGTCGAATCTCGGTTTAGTGTTTCGCTCATTTACCCAGTTCTATTCTAAGCAAATCAAGCAAGATGTTAAGGTTTCCGATAATCAATCAAGAAAATTTTGGTCAGAGCTGCTGCAACAGTTAGGGTTTGTGATGACAACAGGGGATAACCCCAAGGAGATCAGCGTTGCTATTGCCAAGACCAAAGGCGAGGAAATTTTAACTAATTATCTACTTAAGAAAGCTGTTGTCAATCCTAATGTTTGCGCCAAGACTTGGCTTGATGACTTGCTCAACCATCACTTGATTCAACCATCACGAGATTTGACAGAAGAGTCGATTGAGTTTCGACACCAACTGATCCAAGAATACTATACAGCAGAATATTTATTGAAGCAATTACCACGTCTTAGGGATCAGGAGTTACAACAGGACTATCTCAATTATTTGAAATGGACAGAAACTCTGGTGCTAATGCTGCAATTGGTAGATAATGAAGCCCAAGCGCAGCGGCTGGTAAGGTTAGGGTTAGCAGTGGATTGGCAATTGGGAGCCAGGTTAGCAGGAGCAGTAAAACCCGAGTTTCAGGAGCAGACTGTTGGGTTGGTGGCTAGGTTAGAGGTTCCGAATTTTTTTAAGATTGAACTGTTGGGAATAACTGAATCAGATAGAGCGATACCTGAGCTAAGTAAATGCCTGGATGATGACGAATATTCTGTGGATTATAGTGCGGTAGATGCTCTGGAAAACATCGGGACAGAAGCCATCATAGAGCCCTTAATTAAATTGCTGGATGATGAAAACTATGAGTGGCATCATAGGAGTGCGGTAGATGCTCTGGAGAAAATTGGAAGAGAAACCACGATAGACCGGTTAATTAAATTGCTGGATGATGAGAACTATTCTGTGCGTAGGATGGCAGCAAAAGCTCTGGGAAAAATCGGCACAGAAGCCAGTATCGACCCCTTAATTAAATTGCTGGATGATCACGACTATTCTGTGCGTAGAAGTGCGGCAGATGCTCTGGGAAACATCGGAACAGAAGCCGCCATTGACCCGTTAATTAAATTGCTGGAGAATAACGACTATGAGGTGCGGATTAGTGCGGCAAAAGTTCTGGGAAAAATCGGAACAGAAGCCGCCATTGACTCGTTAATTAAATTGCTGGAGAATAACGACTATGAGGTGCGGATTAGTGCGGCAGAAGCTCTGGTTAAAATTGGCACAGAAGCCACAATTGAGCGGTTAAGTAAATGCCTGGATGACCCCAAATTATCTGTGCGTGAAATGGCAGTAGAAGCTCTGGGAGAAATTGGGACAAAAGCCGCCATAGACCCCTTAATTAAATCCCTGGATGATCAAGACTTAGATCTGCGTGAAATGGCAGTAGAAGCTCTGGGGGAAATTGGGACAGAAGCCGCCATAGATCCCTTAATTAAATCCCTGGATAACCCCAAACCATCTATGCGTGAAATAGCAGCACAAGCTCTGGGAAAAATCGGGACAGAAGTCACGATTGGGCCGTTAATTAAATCCCTCGATGACAACGAATACTATGTGCGGAGTATGGCAGCAGATGCTCTGGGTAAAATTGGGACAGAAGCCGCCATAGACCCCTTAATTAAATCCCTAGATGATCACAACTCATATGTGCGGAGTATGGCGGCAGATGCTCTAGGAAAAATCGGGTCAGAAATAGCGATAGAACCCTTAATTAAATACCTGAATGATGACTGTGTATCTGTGCGTGAAAGTGCGGCAGAAGCTCTGGGAAAAATCGGGACAGAAGCCACTATTCCTAAACTGATTAATCTCCTGAACAAGCAAGAATTCGCAGCAACTCGTAATCAGGATATTTTTCAGACAATCATGAATGTCCTTAACGCCATTCAAGAGCGCTACCAATACAAACCAATCGATAATCCCAAACCCTGAAGAATACCAGGCTGCACAACAGTTTATCGACAACCTCCGCCAAGACTTTCCCCTAGACCCGAAGCAAATTGTTCTAGTTCCCGGTAACCATGACCTCAACTGGAAACTGGCAAAGCAGGCTTATCAGTTATGCGATCTCGAAGACTACGATGGTGAGCTAAAAGACGGTCACTACATCAAAGTCAGTGAAGAGGTGATTCGAGTCCGAGATGAAGCCAAATACCAACAACGCTTTGCCCACTTCAGTCAATTCTATCAAGCCATCAAAGGTCAACCCTATCCCCTCGACTATGACCAGCAAGCCATTATCGACCATTTCCCAGACCAAAACCTGCTGATCCTAGGACTAAACTCCGCTTGGCAACTGGATCACCACTTCAAAGACCGTGCTAGCATCGACCAAATTGCTCTAACCAACGCCCTGACCGAGATTCGCCGTAACTCAGACTATGACAACTGCCTGAAAATAGCGGTTTGGCACCATCCCCTTACTGACCAAGGATTGATGGAAGAACTTGCTGTTGCTAGATTCCGCTTTTTCCTGCATGGACATATCCACAAAGCTGAAACCAGCCTTTTTCGTTACGACCTCAGTCCAGATGGGCGCAAACTTGATGGAATTTGTGCTGGCACCTTTGGCGCACCGACCCTTGAACTAAGAACTGGTTATCCCTGGCAATATAATCTACTGAAAATTAACGGTAATCAGCTCACTGTCTACACTCGCCGCCGGGAAGAAGCTAATGGTGCTTGGAAACCTGATTCACGGTGGACTCAGGGTCCGGGAAAAAGTGCTAAAGATCATTATTCCATTGAGTTGTAGGAAGTCGGGAGTGATGTTGTGCCAAGAGCTGCTCAAATTCCTCAAGGGAGTTACTCTCAAGAGAGATATCAATCAACTGTTTCAACACAGAAATATCTTCTATGGCATTAATCGCTGCCACCAATTCTGGTGATACCGATTCAAACCGATTTTGTAAAATCTTAACCACTGTCTCTTGAAAACCTTCCCGAGATTCTTGAAGTCCTTGTTGAAGTCCCTGTTGAAGTCCTTGTTGAAGTCCTTGTTGAAGACCCCTCTTCATTGCCCTTTCTTCGACTCGACTAATCAAAGGCATCTGTCTTTCCTCCTGATAACGTTCAAGTTCTTGATTCAGCTCCAGTTCTAACTCTTCCGGTAAAGCCATCATTTGGTCAATACACTGGAACAGTTTCACTATATCGTTTTTACTATAACCTCGTTCAAAAAGTCTTCGAACCAGGTACCACTTCCATCGCTTGCGCTCCATTGGTTGTTTATGGGTAGCTTTGGTTTTCAAATGAGCCATCACCACTACGGCAAAGCGATGCAGCGCGGTCTTGGGGGTTTCCCCCATGAGCGACTGCATCAAGACAGGGATTAGTACTTGATTCCAATACCTGCCACCTTGACTGATAGTTGAGTAATTTAACTATCGGAAATTGTAGACTCAGGCGACAACCTCCCAAGCCATATTCATAGGACGATGGAGACCAAGACGCATTCTCATCTCCCAATACCGCTAAGCTAATCACAGGTTTCTCGTACAGGTCAAATGCCCTGTAATGATATTGGTACATTCGCTTAGCAAAGGTTGATTCTTTTTGGCTTTGTACCTCTACATGAATCAAGACCCAAGTTTCATTTCCACTACAGAGCCAGACCTGGAATAATTTATCAGCGATTCGTTTTCCTGATTCGGCTGCACCAACTATCTGCTGTAGTTCTGTATCAAGGGCTTGGGGGGTCTGATTCCAATCAATCAGAGTGTAGACTTCGGGAAAACAAAACTGCAAAAATGAATCAAAATAAGCTTGTAATGCTTCTTTCCAAGGATTGTCATAGTCAGCTATGGGTTCGTTCATTTCTATTTTTTACTTCTAGACTAATCCTAAAAACCATCTCATAAAAAAGAGATAATTGCTCTCATTACTGTCATGGTATTCAGTGTAGTATATTGTATAGTAAAATAGCGAATTATGGGTAGATTAATACTAAAATTCCTGAAAGGAATTTATAGGATTTATAAAATAGGTAAACTACACAATTTTGGAATTTTAGAGAATAGCTATGCAGCCAGTAAAAAGGGGAGCCAGTTGCTGCTCTGACTCCCCATCTTATAAAGTTTCCTGTGTTTTACTATTCCGATCAGGTGACTGGAATTAAAAATGCGATTGACCTTTGATCACGCTACGCGATGAAGCTTTGCTTCCGCTAAAAGCGATTGGCCTTTAGCCACGCTTCGCGATCGCGTATCGAACGCTTTTCCATACTGTCGTTCTTTGTGAGCAGGCTTCAGCTCCAGTTATAACTATTCCGATTAAGTGATTAATCCGATGGTGGGCAGTGGTTACCAACAGCTAAACCCTAGTTGATCGGTGCAATCCCTCAAGGGGTGACAACAAAGCTCAAACCTAAAACCTAAAACCTAAAAATTTGTACCTCATGGGTATAAGACTTGCTATATCCCTTAGTCTCCAAACTCATCAAAAAACAACCTACGGCTACCTAAGAATAAACCAGGGCTATTCTCTCCAGTAGAAAAAGCCGTGACTCCAAATAAATAAGAACCACTAAACTCAGGATTTTGCTTAGCTCTAACCGAAACTGTAATCGTTTGACCAGGAGTAACGGGTGGATCAAACACAACAGTTACTTGATCCGAGTTAGACGACTCACTTCCGCCAATATTAGCCAAGGTCAGGGATGAGCCACCAGCAAACGTTTTGCCAACAAAGGCACGACTCTTTCTCGGATCAAATGTGACTTTCTCGATATTAGTTTTATTCTGGGTAATCGTTACAGCTTGCAAAGACTCTCCAGCATCTTCCGGTAATTTGAGGGTAAATTGGTAGGTTGATGGAATCCTTACTCTATTAAAGCTCGTAGCTGCCCTAACTAAGCGCGGAGCACGATTAAACACAGTCTTACCATTACCGATCTCAATCGTCTTAGCAGGTAAGCCATAAAGAGTAGTTGGTAGCAATATTCCCAATAAAAAAGCACCAGAGCCTACAAGACGAGCCTTAGTTAATTCCCAACGTGCTATAGTATTAGTCATCTCAATCACCTCTCATCAAGAAAGCGCCCTAAACAAATTTACTGTTTAACGAAAAATTGTTAATTAACCAATACCCTTCAACGATAAATACTCAACCGGACTTAATATTGAGGATAATACTATTTTATTAAAATTACCTGATATCTCCCTTATAAAACCATAAAAAGAGCATTTATCGAAGTTATGAGGTAAGCGTTTCAACCTCAAAGTCCTTGTCTTGATGCAGTCGCTCATGGTTTGAATTTACCGTAAGACAGTGGAGCCTTAATCAATAAGTTTTCCCCCTTTTCTGCATAGCCTACCAACCATAAAGGCTCCACGTAATCAGGTTTTGTCTCCGGGGGGAACCCCCAAGACCGCGCAAATCACGCTAGTAAGTTTGAATAAAATAGGTAAGCATTCGTTGATAGCGCTACGCCCAAAGCAAGAGACATTAATGCATGCATCCAAAAGTTTACTACAACAGCTTAGGTGCGCTTTCCGGATTAAGAATTAAATTCACCACGGATCGCATTTTGCTGCTTGTATCAATCTCAAACACCTTAATCCGTAGTGGTATAATCTGAGTTACGGAAAGCTCAAAGCTGACAAGTGACGACTAAATGCTTACCTTGTCTCTTGCCTAAGCAAGTATGTTCACCATTCCAATACAAACCCTATAGTTACCTATAGTTGTTTGAGCCATGTTTCCCAAAATAACGTAGCTTGAGACTCTAATGTTTTGGCAAACATAGCTGTATCTCTGCGCAATTCGGCAACACTAAGATCCGGAGTTGAACTAATTTCGGAGGCATGACCAACAAACCAATGCTCTAGTCCTGCAGCAGTTACTTCTGGGTGAAACTGTAAAGCTAAACCACATTCACCCCAGCTAAAGGCTTGGTTGTTGTACTTTGAACTAGAGGCTAGATGAGTAGCACCATCAGGAAGGTCAAAAGTATCGCCATGCCAGTGTAAGACGGGAGTATTGTCTTTGGCTAAATAGTTCAAAGGTGACTTTTGACCTGCATCCCTAAGCTCTATGGGTGCCCAGCCAATTTCTTTTACACCACCAGGATATACCCTTGCTCCCAGTGCCCTTGCCATCAGTTGAGCCCCCAAGCATATACCGATGGTGGGTAAATTAGCGGCTAAACGCTGCTCGAGGATGTGAAGTTCGTTTGTCAGAAAAGGATAATCCCGTTCGTCGTAGGCTCCAATCGGCCCGCCTAAAATTATTACCAAGTCTGGATAGAGAAAATCTATCTTATCTAGATCAACTAGATCAACAGCCTTATAGTAGGTGACATGATAACCCTGTCGATCCAGAACCTGATGTAAACTGCCTAGATCTTCAAAAGTAACGTGTGTGATTGCAATCGCATTTTTAGTCATAACTTTTGCTTACCTGTTGTGTTGATGCAAAGCGCCAGTGGCGCATGGGTCTGTGTGCGGAACACCGCGATTCTCCTTTGGAGACACTACGTGAACGCAGCTGTATTGATTGATGCAAAGCGCGAGTGGGGAGAACTTCCAATACCGCGCTGCCTCCCCAAGATCGCTTAGGTGCGCTTATTCAAAAGCTGTTCTTTTAGCTTGCTGATAGTCCATAAGCTGTTCGCTTAGCTCTTTCTTTTTTACAACTATGAGATGCACCCATCTGAATTTTCGGCGTGACCTGCATTTTCAGTTAATAAGATTTGCTTGGGCAAAGCTATCGAGCCCACGCTGGCAGTCTAAAATCCCTAACTCTTGGGCTAGCTTAGTAATCCCGTTATAATCAATGCGCATCAAGTTAACTTCGTTGTCTCTTGCACAATCACCAATCACCTCTTTAGTATGTGGAAAGCCGATTTGAGCCAACATTGCTTCCCATACACCAAGCTCGATATTGGCAAACCAGTGAACTGGTTTGGGCAGCATCTCCATGAAGAATTCCTTCTGTTGTGTAGTCAGCTTGGTGTAAACCAACTTAGCCAAATTCTTAAAGATAGGGCTATGAGCCATTTCATCGCGGCGATGCATATCAACGGTCAATCGGTTGAATGGCTGAATGGTGCTATCCTCTGCTAAAAGCTTAAGATAGTCACTGATGAAAACTTCGGAGACGATCGCCGTTACCAACTGAACAATCATTTTTTGCCAATCTTCCGACCAGCGGTCTTGCTCCTGAAGCATCTTCATCACAAGATTGAACTCCGGCAACCTCAGGGACTCTAAACCCCTTTGCTTGCGGGTAATGGAGCAAGCGTTGTTTACTAGTAACACATGGAAAGCTTCATCGGTAAGTGTCTCGATCGCAATCTTCTGACTGATGTCATCCTCTGTTCCGGGTACATTTTTATAAATAATATCGGAACAGGCAGGGACAACTATTTTTAATTCAATGGCGGTAGTTTTCTCATTGTAAGCCAGCCAGCCGCAGGAGAGAATTTTATTCTGGACTTCCTCGGATGCTTCTAAAAAACGAGGATGGTTTTTAAATGGCAACAAATCCACGCGAAAGTCTTTCAAACTTGGATCGAATTTCTGATCTGGCTCCTTCTTCTTCACTTGTGCTCGTTTAGACCAGTGATTAGAAATCCTCTGTAATAAACTGCGACAATAGGAGCTTTCATGAGAATTGACGTTTCTTTCTTGAAGTGAAAGAGTAGCTGTAGTTTTCAATTGACTAGTGTGTAAGACTTTCATTTTTAACTCTCAAAATTACAATTTAGTCACTATCAACCTATCAGCCTATGTGCTACGCACACGCGTGCGCGTTCAGCAATCAGCCTATGTGCTACGCACACGCGTGCGCGTTCAGCAATCAGCCATTACCTATTATTAGGTATAGTCCCGTTTTATAGCAGAAGTCAGAAGTCAGAAGTCAGAAGTCAGAAGTCAGAATGCGCACCAAGATAGTAAAACTATTACGCTTACTTAGGTGTGAGACTTTTGTCATGTCCTAACTGCCCTGGCGACTGCTATAAGAGCAAATTATTAATTAACCAAGAACCCTCAAGGATAGCTCCCTGATTGACTGACAAAACCCTTGAAATGTTTATTCTCCCGTAGGGAGCGGTTAGCAATAACGTAACGAACACAAAAGCTTGACTGGTTTTGGGTTTTGTTGCCTCAACCCAACCTACGCGATGATCTTTTGTCAGTGAACCAGGAATAGCTCCTCAACTGGACTTAATATTAAGTATTAGGCTCTACACTGAAAAGGACGTGATATCTAAATGAGAAAATTATAAGAAAACCGATTACCTGCTGTTGTATTGTTCGTGATTTTGTAAGCATTCAGCTGAATGCTGATAGCTGATAGCTGAATGCTGATAGCTGATAGCTGATAGCTGAACGCGCACGGGTGCCCGTAGCGCTTATGCTTACGTGATTTTTTCCCCGTTCTCTGTTCCCGACTTCCGACTCCCTTAACGCCAGCCAAACCAACGCATTACTGGCACTAGCAGGTAATAACTCACCCCTAGCCAAAATCCTTCTAAGATAGCCAACATAGCAAAAAAAGCCATCGGCTGATAGAAATCCAGTTTACCGGTTCTAGAAAAAGAAAAGATATTAACCACAAATCCTGGTGGCAATAAATGAGATGAGACTAGACCCCCAAATACACCACCAGTTCCTGCTGCCACCACTAAGGCATGAATCAGATTATGACTGGGTAGTCCTAATCCTAGTACCAGGAGCATTACTGTAACCGCAGTAATCCAGATCAGCAAACCCTGGTCAGGTACATTAGAGACAAATAATAGCGTAGGTACCGTTGCCTGCCACATCAACCATCCCAGGCTATAACCAAAAATACCCATTATCCCTGCCACTAAAAAACGCCGCTGCTGACCAAAGCCTCCTGCAGCGGTCAATCCCCAAGCTGTACCTAAGCCAGCCGCCCCAAACAACAGCATTTCTTGCCACATTGTTGTTTGCACCGAAGGCAAGATCATAGACAGTTCCCCAGAGAGCCAATTTGTCACTTTCTTCCCAACACTTGTCCAATTCAGTACCATAAACCCAACCGTTGCACAAAAAACTCCCCCAAAAGCTCCGAGGAACATCTCCCAAACACTATCGAGACAAGCTAGTGCGATGGTGATCACTACTGCTAAGAGGGAATCTTTTACGGATGTGATCGAATGAGTCAACCCTGTCACAGATTGTGTTAATTTAGGGCTAGATAACCCCAGAGCAGCTACCTGATTTCCTTGAAACGAAGAAACTGGTGCTGAGGAAAATACTGGTGCTGGGGTAGGTTGGTAGCTAGGGCTAGGAGTCATACCTAGACGCAGATGAATCTCAATGGTAGTTGTTGGTCGTTGTTGGGGTACTACGCTCAGCATTTCATCTAGCAAGTCCGCCAAGTCATGACTTACCACTGCCTGCTCTCGCCATCGAAATTCACCAGTTACTGGGTGTTGTAAATCCTTCAACTCAATACCCGTCAGTAAATGAATCATAGTTCGACTCAGGGCATAGAAATCAGCAGCCGGTCCAATTGCTGCACCAGCTATCTGTTCCGGTGGAGAGTAACCTGGAGTAATCAACCGAGTCGAATCCTCCTGAGAAAGCTCAGAACCCACACTTAATTGTTTAGCTCCCCCAAAATCAATCGCCACTAGCTCTCCCGTAGTTTGCCGCAGCATTAAGTTTGACGGTTTTATGTCACGGTGAATCACTCCACAACTGTGCAAGACCTGTAAAATTTCTGCTGCCTGGTAGAGCCAGTCCCGTACTAACATCTCTGGACATCCCTGAGCATGATCCATGAGCATTTGCTCCAAGGTTGAACCGTTGATTTTTTCCATCACCAAACAGTGCAGGTCTGGGTGTAGATCAAGACCTAGATTGATGACAAAATAGCTATCTTGCTCAACTTTAGGAATGCCTGGATGATCCAAACGTTGCAAAACATCTGCCTCTTGCTGAAATAGTTGCAATACCTTTGGTTTGGTATCCAGCAAGACCTTCAGCACCTTTTCTGTCTTCGACTGCAAATCCCAAACAGTGTATATGTTGGCAAATCCTCCTGAACCCAAGAGCTGGAGAGGAAAGTAGCGATTCTTGAGCCTTAACTTTGCTCCACAACCATTGCAAAAGTTGTTATCCCTTGGCTGAGGGTAGGGCGCTGGGCAATTGGGATTAATGCAATGAATTGATTCAGCCACAAATGAATGCACAATACAGCTCAACAGACATTGTGATTTGATTCTATCGAACTGAGCAATTTTGTGATTCGTTATGAGTAGTATTTCAATTTAAATTTTGCTCAAACGACCAAAACGTTTGTCCTAAGCACCACTGGCCGGAAAACTCCCACCGATAAAGTGAATATCACTGAAGGTTTCGATCCACAGACGAGCTCCACAATCAAGAGGCTGATCCGGTTGATATACAATCCGACACGGACCGAGGATTTCTACCTGGTTGCCATAGTTATTGTGGCCACTTCGTTTTACCGAAATCACTGGTAGCCGCTCTTCAGGGCTTTTGTGGTTATTAGAGCCAATCCGATTACGATTGACATTAATTTTGGCTAAAGCAGGAGGACGACTTTTTCGCCAAGTTCCTTTCGGTCCCCGGTTCTTCTTGGTGATTTGTGGCAGATAGTTGAACAGGGGAATAATCCAGAACTTACCGCTTTTATAAGCACCCCTTACTCTACCGGAATCAAGCAATTGTCTTAATCGTCGAGGAGTTATACCCAACAGAGATGCTGCTTCAGTAGTACCAACGCACTTGTTCATAAGTTTATTTTCCTCTAACTTCCTTTACTATTCCGATATAAGTATTATAATGAATCATCAAAGAATTGGCAAGGACACAAGCCAAATTTAGGTGTTAGGTTTTAGGTATTAGGTTTTGGGTTTTGGGTTTAGTACTTAATACCTAGTACCTAATGTCTAATGTCTAATGCCTAATGCCTAAAGAACTAGACCACTAAAGTACTGGACTACTATGGCTACCTATCCCGGAATTTCTAGCGACGCCTTCAAGCACCCCCTTGACCAACAAGCGGAGCAAGCGTTACGCAGTGTCCCTGGTTTTGACTTAGTTTCTCGTAAGTTTGTGGAATTTCTCTACGAGCGTCCCCAGTTTGTTTATCTTATGGGGAACAGTATCCAAGTCGGACCGCGCCAGTATGCTAATATTTATCACTTATTTCGAGAATGTGTTCGGGATTTAGATGTACATCCCGAACCAGCCCTATTTGTTAGTCAAAACGCTCAGGTTAATAGCTATGCTTTAGGTCAAGACAATCCTTACATCGTTATAAACACTGGCTTATTAGATTTACTGAATGAAGCAGAAATACGTACTATCCTGGCTCACGAATTAGGACATATCAAGTGCGGTCACACCATCTTAATTCAGATGGGTATTTGGGCAATGAATGCTGCCTCTATGTTAAGTGAAATGACCTTTGGCTTAGGGAATATCGTCAGCACTGGCTTACTTTTCGCCTTTTATGAATGGCGTCGCAAAGCTGAATTATCTGCTGACCGTGCTGCCTTACTAGTGATAGATGACCTGAAGACTGTGATGCAAACGATGATGAAAGTGTCTGGTGGCAGTGCTAAGCATCTACAGGAATGCAGTCTTGATGAATTTATCCGTCAATCAGAAAATTATCAAGAATTAGACCAAGACAGTCTCAATCAAATCTATAAGTTCTTACTCTATAATGGTGGTATTAATCGTCAATTTCTGAGCCATCCCTTTCCAGTGGAACGCATACACTACTTGCGAAAGTGGGCAAATTCCGAGGAATATCGCCAAATTCGTCAGGGCAATTATCAACGTGTTACCAAAAAGGGAGCAGTTGACGTTGACTCGAATCAACCACCGAACAACTCAGTGAATGAAGCGGAACAGTTGCAGCGTCAAATCCAGGAATTGCAACAGGAAATTAATCGCATCAGGAATAAATAAGAGGGAACAGGGAATAGGGAACAGGGAATAGTGAATACTGGAAAGAGGTCGTATTCAGAAAATTTTGTTAGGTGCGCTCTTACCATTAAGAATTAAATTCGCCACGGGTCGCATCTGTTGAAAAGCCTAATTTTCCGGTCTTGGAATCAATAGCAGTAGAGTGGGCATCCTGCCCGCCCGAAAATAAGGAGGAAACTGGCAAGATGCCAGTTCTACCCAAGATGCCAGTTCCACCCCTGATGCCCATTCCACGCCTCGCACCGCTCCCGATTACCGATTCCCGATTCCCGATTCCCTACTCCCTACTCCCTACTCCCTTTGCTCCATGTTGAGAATACCAAGCGGACAGTGCTAAGTGATGTACTTCTAACCAAGAGCAGTTATTGTCCTTGGCTAACTTAGCGCAATCTTGGTATTCTGGGTGGACATTCATAATCGTTTTGTCAGGTGAGCGATCGCTCCAAGCCACTTTGACACTAATTTGGCCATATTTAGTCTGTACCTGCTGGATTTCCCGAGGTAATATCGCTCTTTGCTGAGTCAGACGTCGGACTCCTAAGGTAGTGGTTTCTCGGAATAATACTGCCTGACAGGCCTCTAGATCTTGAGGATGACAGATCACACTAAGCAGGATACCTGGTCGAGATTTCTTCATGCCAATCCCTTGAGTAAACACATCCACAGCACCAGCGTTAAATAACTCCTGGAATACATAGCCAATGGCTTGAGGATTGAGGTCATCAATTTGAGTCTCTAGGACTGAGATAGTTTCTAGGGAAGAGTTAGCAGAAGAAGAGTTAGCAGAAAGGGGTGACTGGTGTAGGGTTTGTGGGGGTAAGTTTGACGGTTTAACCTTGGACTTGCCAAGATTGAGGGCTTCTGAGGACTCACCAATCCACAATCGCAACATATTGGGAATGGGTAATTGTCGAGAACCGGCACCATTACCGATTTTTTGGATAGTCATTGCTGGTGGTGAACCAAAGCTAGTGGCTAAGGTAACTGCAATAGCTGCTCCTGTTGGTGTTACTAATTCCCGCTCAATCCCATTACTGTAAACTGGCACCTGACGGGATTCCCACAATTTTAGTACTGCTGGTACTGGCACCGGTAGCCGACCATGAGCTGCCCATACTGTCCCGCCACCAGTGGGCAGTGGAGAACAATAGATTTGGTCAATTCCTAGCCAATCCAAGCCTAAGCAAGTACCAACTATATCGATAATGGCATCGGTAGCGCCTACTTCATGGAAGTGAACTTTGTCTGGGGAAATACCATGAACGGCTCCTTCGGCTTCTGCTAGTTTCCGGAAGATAGCAAGAGTCCACTGGCATACTCTCGTCGGTAATTTTGCTGCTGTAATTAATTTCTCTATGTCTGGTAAGTGTCGTGTGGGATGATGATGATGATTCTGCTCAGGTGTACTGATCTCTGTTATGCCTGACCTGTGTTCATGGTGGTGTTCATGGCTGTGTTCATGGCTGTGTTCATGGTGGTGTTCCTGTTGATGGTGATGATGCTGATGGTCTTGATCTGGTAAATCTACATCAACTTTGGTTGCCAACTGACCATTGTGGTGTACTTGGCTAAGTCTTAAGTGATACTCTTGCTCAATTCCGAGTCCTGCTAGCTTTTCCACTAAATATTCCCACGGTAAACCCGCAGAAACTAGTGCTCCTAGGCACATATCACCAGCAATTCCAGTGGGACAATCTAAGTAAGCTAGCTTTGTCATTCTAGATCTTCTTGATTAAGACAAATTAATTAAAACAAATTAATTAAGACAAAAGGATTTGGAGCAATTCATCCCCCACAAACCCTACAGGTCTAGATCAGGGCTCACGGGGTGACAAGCGCTCTTTAAAATCTTACAGGGGTTAGGTTTTAGGGGTTAGGTGAAGCGTGAACATGGTCATGGCGTAGTGGTTGATTAACACTATCTATGCAGTTGGATTGGTGAAAATTGCTTCAACTGCTGGGAAATACAACAACACGAGTCGCGCTCATTTTTCCCAACACCATTAACCATTAACCATTAACCATTAACCATTAACCAACACCTGCGTAGGTTTGAGCTTTGTTGTCACCCCTTGAGAGATCAGGGAATTATGGCCAGATCTTACTAACTATACTGACCTCTGAGTCAGAAAAAGCCAAACTGGCAACACACTTAGGTCGCAGTAGTTTTTAATCCTTTGGCAGAACCGTTTCTATGGTCTGGCCTTGGTGAATTTTCCCAAGGTTAGGCTTTAGCAATTCAATATTGAGGAATTCAACAATATTTATGGCTACTATTTATACTATCCATCCGGAAACACCTCAAATACGTCGAATAGAGAAAATAAGAGAGTATCTCGAAGATGGTGCAGTGATGCTCTATCCCACTGACACTGTCTATGCAATTGGTTGTGATTTACATGTGAAGTCCGCAGTGCAACGAGTTAGGCGTTTGAAGCAACTATCCAATGATAAACCCCTGACGTTTTTGTGTTCGTCTCTGTCCAATATTGCTAAATATGCTCGGGTAAGTGATCCAGCTTACCGGATTATGAAGCATTTGATTCCGGGACCGTATACGTTCTTGTTACCAGCAACCAAGTTAGTACCTAAGCTGGTGATGAGTCCCAATCGTAAAACTACTGGTATCCGAGTCCCGGATCATAACGTTTGTCAGGCGTTGCTTTCAGCTCTAGGTCATCCAATTATTTCTACCTCAGCTCATCTACCGAATCAGGATGGTGACACTCCAACGGTGGGATTGGAACCGGCTAAACTATTTGATGCTCTCGATGGTCTCGTAGACATCATTGTGGACAATGACTTAGAACCGGGATTTCAAGTCTCAACTATCCTCGACCTGACTGCTTCAGAACCGATGATGGTGCGGCAGGGTTTGGGATGGGAGGAAGCGTACGCTTGGATTTAGGTAGTGCTTTAGCTAGTGATTAACTAGTCAGCTCAGGTTGGGTAATGAGAGCATCAAGCAGCACTTGACTACAAGAAAACGTTAGTCGTTTACGGAAAACTCATCACTAGTTCAGTCAGTTTCTGGATTGACCACTGCTCAAGTTTTGGTCATCCTAAATCAGCTTGATGGTCGAAAGTCTTGAACGCTATATCTAGTAAGGATTTCAGCCTTAGGTAATCCTACGGAAACTACAAAGGGTGCTAGGGGTGAAAACTAGTCAGCTGAGAGAGTCACACACTCACCCGACCAGGGCTACACTCACGAGTCTACATTTAGGGTGGACAAGGACAAAGGACAGCGGACCACTCCAAGGTTTGTAGATCACATTCACACACATTTCCTCTGTTACTTGTTTCATGGCAATTCTGTGAATCTATTTTTGGGGGCAATACCATGCAAGTCAAAACTGTTACTAATAATCAAAATTCCGCCACTAACAATCAGGCTCCGGAAATTACTCTAGACAATCAAACCCAAAACTTGACCCAGGTCTTAGTGGAGGAACTCCAGTCGGAAATTGGAACTAAATCCAGGAGTATTCAATCGGTTGCCCACCGGATAACCTTGGAGGTAGAACGGATTTGTACTAAGAGCGATCGCATCCAGAATTCCGGTGAAATTGATACTTGGATGTTGAATCTAGCACGTCACCGACTGCACAAATGTCTGTCATACTACAAACTAGGTTCTCGGCAGGGTCGTGTGGAACTCCATAGTACCCTCAGTACCATGGTTTATCGCCATGTGGCACCGTCCCAATCTCAGTTAAACTTTTCTGCTCGATACAATTTGATTGAGGACTTTTTACAAGACTTTTACGCTGAGTGCCTCAAAGCCTTCCGCCGGGAAAATCCTGTTGATTCTGACTACACTCCCCGTACCCAGCTAGAACTAGCAGAGTACATGGGCTTTAGTGAGCAATATGCTAAGCGACGCATTAACCTACGTGGTCGCGGTAGCCAGCAGTTGATTGTACTCAGAGCACAAAGCTTTTCCCGACGTCAGCCTAATGAAACCCCTGTGGATATTGAACAGGCTGTGGAGTATGGTAGGGATGAAGAAGCCCAAGAGCACAACCGTTCAGCTACTGTACAACAGGTACGCTCAAACCTGATTGAGAAAACCATTGACCCCAGCGATGCTGTTTTACGCGATCGCATTATCTCTGAGTTGATCAAATACCTAGAGTCTAACGGTCATAATGACTGTGCTGATTATCTAGTGCTGAAGCTGCAAGACCTGGCTGCACCAGAGATTGACGAAATCATGGGTCTAACACCCCGTCAGCGGGATTATCTACAACAGCGCTTTAAGTACCATGTAGAAAAGTTCTCTCGTTCAGCTCAGTGGAAATTGGTACACCAATGGCTAGGAGCAGACCTGGATCAAAAACTAGGGATGTCATCCAAGCAGTGGGATATCTTTGTGGCTAAACTCGATAGCCAACAGCTAGCCTTACTGCCCCTGAAACAGGCGCAAAAGAGTGATCAAGAAATTGCCAAAGCCCTCAAGTGTACCCAAAAGCAAGTGCAAAAGCGCTGGACTAAGGTGTTGGAACTAGCTTGGAAGACTCGTAACTCAGAAATTGGCCATGGCAATTAGACTCGAATCTCCTTGGAGGAACTGAGTAAGCAGGAGAGTTAGGTAAAGGTTAAGTAGTTATGCCAACACCGACAAAGTATTAAGTTTGCTAAGGTTATGTTAACAACTGAAAACTCGTACCGCGTATTTATATTTATTTTTATTCTAGGTTTTAGGCTAATGGAGTTCGGGATTAGGTACACCAGGGGCAGTTGACAGCCTCCGTGCTCAAGTCGGGGCGCTTCATAGGCTTGTCAGAAGCATAGAGCGATTAAACCTAGAGCGATTAAACCTAGAGCGATTAAACCTAGAGCGATTAAACCATTGGCCTAGACCCTTAAAAGTATTTCGCGGCTGCAGATCCAATCTGGTCAATCAACCAATAGTCATTACAGTAAGTATCTATGGTAGTCAATATTGCTCAAGGGTCTGCTTCACCTAAGATAGCAGCAAAAAATCAACAAGCTCTTCGGCAAGTGTGGGAAACGATTGAGCCTGATAGCTGTCCCTATCGCTACAATTTCCATATGCACACGATTTACTCTGATGGTCGGCTCAAACCGGAAGAGTTGATCAAGCAAGCAATTACCATTGGTCTTAAGGGACTTGCCATCACCGATCACCACTCCGTTAGTGGTTATCAAGTTGCTCAAGCTTGCATAGAAAAATGGCAGCAGGAGTCATCTTTCTGTGATTCATTACCCCAGTTCTGGACTGGTGTCGAAATTACCGCCAACCTCCTGGATGATGACGTTCATATCCTCGGTTATGCCTTTGATCCAGAACATCCAAGTTTAAAGCGCTATTTCACTGGCATCGCACCGACCGGTAATGATGCTGAGGCTGGTGCAGTGATTGATGCTATCCATCAGGCTGGTGGTTTAGCAGTGTTGGCTCATCCAGCCCGTTACCGTAAGTCAGCAGATGAGTTAATTACTGCTATAGCCAACTTAGGGATTGATGGTGTTGAAACTTACTATGCCTACACCAATCCTGAACCCTGGCAACCTAGTCCAAAACAAACTAAGCAGGTGAAACAGTTAAGTGCTACCTACAATCTATTGAATACCTGTGGCACTGATACTCATGGGTTAAGCTTGCTCAAGCGTATTTGAAAGGGAAATCTAATTAGACTTATTTGGTTGTAGTTGTTATCACTAAACAACGACTTCAGCCGTAAACTGGTATACATATAGCGATACATTCACAAGTGTCATCTGAGATCTAATTCTCATCTCAGAGGTTGACTGGTTACGGCTGGGTTTTTTTCAAGGCTGCGCTATCTTAGGCCGTGGGGGAAATGGGATGCTCCAAAAGAGCCGCTACGGGAACGCAAAAGCAGCAGCCATTTTGCATAAAAAGTTTGCGCTCATCGATTCGATACATATAAAAATTAATTTATCAACGTCTATTAATCGACTGATAGTCCAGATTGATGGGACTTTTGGTATCTATCAATACTGTGACTAGCTTTATATTTCTGGGAATTATATAAGTAAGCTCTTCTGAGATACCTCAGGTAGCTAGGGCTTGAGACTATAGCTCCAGCCACGACTGTTTAAGCCATGACATGGTGATTGGCAGTCGGAAAATCAGCTGGATAAGTGTCAGCTCAGACTCTCGATTGGGAAAGCGCACCAAGAGATAGGAAGGAAAAAACGGTTTTTGGAGAAGACTATGATTAAGCCAGAAAAAGATTTTTGCTTCTGTACTTTAGCTCTCCGTAGTAAGTATCGCTCTCTTGCCAAGGAACTAGCAGGAGATTTAGAAAAGTATGCTCCAGGAAAATTATTAATAGTTGCCACAGATGATGTCAAGGATTTTGATAACTGTAAGAATGTTTTAGCATTTAAACACCAGCAAACAGGAATTCTTCATTGTTATCATGACAAACGCTTTGAGATTGAGAAGGCTTTGTCAATGTTTTCTGTTGCTATACAAATTGATGCTGACACCAGGATTGTAGGTAGCTTACCTGAAACCATTGAAGTATTGCCCGGAATTACAGCAGGACATCAAGCAAATCTTGTCAAGCATGTCGAAAAGTATAATCCGGAAAGATTAAAGCCCCTTAAACAGATAGCCTCTAAGTTAGATATCCCCTTAGACAAGGTGATTTATATAGGAGAATCTTTAGTTTTTGTTTCTAGAGATGGTGGCAAAGAAAAAGAATTTATTAAAAAATGGGGTATAATCGGGCGCTATTTTGAATTAAAAGGTATTCATGGTGGCGAAGGTATTATCTTAGGACTGGCGGCTGCTAAGGCTGGATTGAGGATTAGCAGAAGTTCTAGCTGGGACAGGATCAATGAAGTCAAGAAACATCTAGATGCTTCTCATGAAAAAACACAGAAAACGTTTTGGACTTCTTTGAAACGCAAACTGGTCTATCACTATAATTTTAATCGAGCCAGAGTAGCTGCATTAAAAGATTTTGAATTTTACTACCGATAATATACAAGTTGTCAATGGGCTGAGGTACTTTCGTTTTAGGGAGTAGGGAGTAGGGAGTAGGGAGTAGGGAGTAGGGAGTAGGGAAGTCTGAGTTCCCTGTTCCCTTTTTTTTTATTCTATCTTTACATCTTAAACTAAAAGACTATAGCGTTTCTAGGACTCATGAGGTACACATAATTGTTTGACTATTGGCTCTTGCCTCTTCTCTCTTACCTGCTCCCTGCTCCCTGCTCCCTAAAACCTAAATCTTTGTACCTCACAAGTCGTATAATTGCTATATATCATTTAGCAGCTTTGCCATCAAAAGAAGAACAATTTCCCCCCAACCCATCCACAATGGCACAGGTATTGCTAGTAATCATGCCAATATAAGTTCCAGTATCACTCCCTTTTTCTCCTAGACCATCAACCAATAACTTTTGATCTGAGAGTTTAACCTTTGCTTCTCTGGCGACAGTGCCTATAACCTTATCATTTGTTGTTACTTCCGCGAAAATTGTTGGTACCTTACTTTTCTTAATCTTTTGTACCAGTTCTTTCACCCGTGCTGCTGTCGGTGCTTCTTCTGCGCTAAGCCCTTGCAACGCATCAGAATCAGAAAAACCGTAAGCGTTAATGTAGTACCCTAGGGCATCATGGGTAGTAATTAGTTGGCGTTGCCCTTTGGGTATGGTAGCAACTTGTGCTTTTACCCAAGCATCCAACTGTTCCAGTTCAGTGGTTAGCTGTTTGGCATTCTTGGCATACAATTCCTGATCATCTGGGTTAAGTGCTGCCAGTTGGCTACGAATTACTTCTGCCATCTTGATAACATTTTGGACATCATGCCAAATATGGGGGTCGGGCTCTAGTTCCTCATCACTGTGAGCGGATCCTGTCTTTTCTTCCTCATGGTCATGGTCATGGTGATGATCATGGTCATCCTTATGATCATCCTTATGGTCATCCTTTTCTTGCTCGTGATGATCGTGGTGATGTGCTTCCGCCATAATTGGACTAGGCACAGCTTGATCATGCACCGCTATTTTAGGAACTGGTGTATTAGTGGCTTGAACTAATTTAATAACTTCTGGTTCAAAGTCGTAGCCACCGTATAGAACTAGTTGAGCTTGCTCTAGGGATTGGCGAGCTGAGGTGGTAGCTTTGTAGGTATGAGGGTCTTGACCTGGTTCAATCAGACAGGTCATATCAATGGTATCTTGGGCAATTTCTGTTGTTAAGTCACAAAGCACACTGTAGGATGCTACCACTAGTGGCTTCTCCCTTGATGAGGTTTCGGTGCTTTGACTACAACCACCTAGTGCTACCCCAACGGCGAGAGCACCACTAGCAAAGAGCCTCCGAAGTTTAACTGGTAAGGGTTTTAGCATAGATCAACCCGTTTAAATTAGTAGGAATCAAGAACAAGAATCATTTTACAAGGCTTTGTTGAGAACGACAATCAGTTGCAGCCACGCTACACTATGATAGCGGTAGTCGTTTTCACAAAACCTAATGTTAGAAGTCCATAACCTAGGAGTCTGTTACCGAGACACTTGGGCTATTTGTGATATATCCTTCTCCCTCCAGCCAGGACAATTAACTGGTTTGCTCGGGCCCAATGGTGCTGGTAAAAGTACTATGGTGAAGGCGATGCTGGGACTGATTCCAGCAGCGAAGGGGGTAGTGAAATTGGCAGCCCGTCCCCTCCGGAGTCAATTAAAACGAGTCGCTTATGTTCCTCAGCGATCGCAAATTGATTGGGATTATCCGATTACGGTATGGAATGTAGTGATGATGGGTCGTACAGTCCACACCGGTTGGTTTAGGTCTGCTAGTCGCCAATCTAAGGAAATTGTTAAGAATGCGTTAGAACGGGTGGGCATGTTCGAGTATCGCCACCGTCAAATTGGCGAACTCTCTGGTGGACAGCAGCAGCGGGTATTTTTAGCGCGGGCTCTAGCTCAACAAGCCGAGTTATTATTTTTTGATGAGCCATTTGTGGGCATCGACAAAAAGACCGAAGATATTATTTTTGAAATTTTTAGTGAACTTAAATCCCAAGACAAAACCTTACTAGTGATCAGCCATGATTTAGGAGAAACCTTAGCTCATTATGATCAACTCCTGTTATTGAATAAGCAACTGATTGCTGTGGGTTCAAGGGCCCAAGTGCTGACACCGGAAAACCTGAGCAAGGCTTATGGTAAGGTGATGAGTTTAGTAGGAACTTGATGGCTTAGTATTGAGTGCTTAGTTTTGAGTGCGGAGCCTACTATAGCGCTACGCGCAAGTCAAAAGTCACAAGTCAGAAGTCAGAAGTTTACTACAACAGGTTTTCAGCTTTTAGCCATGTCCTAACTTTATTGCGTAGTGCTATAACTCGGTCAGTCCGAGAGTTGGAGATTCATACCAATCCGTGGAGGAATTGTGAGACTTTTTTTCCCTGTTCCCAGATCCGCTGTTCCCTTTGGTAAATACCTATTAGGGTTCACTGTTCAGCAATGAACCCAACGTAATATATACTGATTCTTGCTGGGCTGGAAAATTGATCAAACAGGATATCACAAGACTCATGACTTACTCTGAAACTGGTCGGATGTTGCTTTCCCATAACTTTGAACTATCAGATGATAGTTTCCCTGAACTAAACCGGGAAGAATTTACTCAGGTATTTGCTGAAGGATTAAGTAAGTATCCATCCTTAAAGTGTCGTAAATTAGATCATCCCCATTGGATGGTTGAAATTTTATTCCCTACTCAAGAGTTTACAGCACCTGAAGTTGGAGAATTTTGCGCTAAAGCTCTAGACGAGAAGCGTATTAGTCAAAAAAAGGGAGATTTTTTGCCAGATATCTTAATATTAGGAGGCTTAAAGAAAACTCCACCCTTAAGTAATTATCCTGATACTCTACAAACGGGAGAATGGGGAATTGATGTTGTAGAAACAACCTCAGCAGAGCAATTTTTAACAGCCCTAGGATGGGAGGAAAAAACAGCTGGCAAAACTATTGACAATGTTTTCAAGATTGAAAAAATCAATAATACTGCATCCTAAAATTACAGGAGTTTTAATTGTGTGAGTTTTTTAGGGAGCAGGGAGCAGGGAGCAGGGAGCAGTATGAAATAGTTTGGAGTATTTTTGGTATTATTAAAAATCCGCAATAAGATTGTTAATGACCTATTTATAAATGCTATTGACACTTAATAAAAATCTCCCCATCTCCCCATCTCCTCATCTCCCTACTCCCTACTCCCTACTCCCTGTTCCCTGTTCCCTTTTATTTATTATGAATTGGCTGATTGAGCCCCTAGGTTTTGAATTTATGCGGAATGCGATCGCAACGGCTGTGCTGTTGGGGATATTAGGCGCAGTGGTAGGCAGCTACTTAATTGTACAACAAATGAGCCTGATTAGTAGTGTAATTGCCCATGCGGTTTTACCTGGTCTCTCAATCGCCTTTTTTTTAGGAATAAATATCTCTATTGGTGCCTTTATTGCAGGTGTCCTTAGCGCTTTAGTTGTCGCCGTGATTCCTCAGCGTACGCGAGTCAAAGTGGATGCAGCGATGGCGTTGACTTTCAGCAGTTTTTTAGGTTTGGGAGTGATACTAATTACGGTGCTGAAAACTAACCAACTTGACTTAGAAAATATTCTTTTTGGTGACATCTTAGGGGTGAGACCAGGAGATGTCTGGCAAACCCTGGTGATTACAGGAGTAATTTTACTATTAACAAAGTTATTCTATAAAGAGCTATTATTCTATACCTTTGATCCTTTGGGAGCCCAAGCTAGCGGTTTACCGGTAAAAGTCATTTATTTTGGGTTAATCTTGGCGATTACTCTCACCATTGTCGCCAGTATGCAGACGGTAGGGGTGTTGCTCGTTATTTCTATGTTAATCGGACCCGCGACTACGGCTTATTTATTAGTCAAAGAATTACATCACATGATGGGTTTAGGCTCAATGATTGGAATTTTTTCTAGTGTCAGTGGCATGTATATAAGCTACTATTTTAATTGGCCATCAGGTCCAGCAATTGTAATGGTAATCTTTGGCTTATTTTTCCTAGCATTTTTGTTTAGCCCAAGGCAAGGTATTCTCACGGAGCCAGCTGTCGCACGTCGCCAGGCTAAGTTATTGACTTTGCTGAAAGCATTATTGAGATTGAATCGAGGGTAAGCGAACAGCGATTAGCAATCAGCAATCAGCGATTAGCAATCAGCAATCAGCAATCAGCAATCAGCAATCAGCAATCAGCAATCAGCTATTAGTTATCAGCTATCAGCTATTAGCTTAAGCGCTACGCGCACGCTAAGCGAACAGCATATGTGCTACGCACACGCTACGCGAACAGCTATCAGGATGTTGAACATGGTAAGAGCATCTATAGATGCTAAACTATAACTAAATAACTCAAAACTAGTGTAGTGTAAGGGATAGCAATACCCATGCACTAGACCTCAGCTTACTCTAATCTCTGGTCATGGTTGAAAAACTTACAGTTAAAAATTTTGCTGGTATCGAGGAACTAGAGATTGAGGTTAAACGAATCAATATCGTGATTGGACCTCAAGCTAGTGGTAAAAGTGTATGTGCTAAACTTATTTTTTACTTTAAAAACTTTGTTTGGAAAATTTTAGAGACAGTAGAAATTGAACAAACTAATCCTCAGTTAGATTCAAGCTACTCTCAAACTTTTCAAGAGTACTTTCCCTCAGATTCCTGGGGAGATCATAATTTCTATATTAAGTATGAAATTTCTAATGTTTTTATTGAAGTTACCAGACTTAAAGAGAATAAAAACAAAATCAATCTCAATTACTCAGAGTTTTTTAAAAATTTAAAAGGAGAGCTATTAGAGGAAGTAAATAATTCCAAGATAATCCAATATGTCATTAATTCACTGATAGAAAATAAAAATCAGCGGACAGAAGAAAATAAAAAAAAATCTGATGATATAAATTTTTCATCAAAGGATATTGACATCTTATTAGAAAAAGCAAAAAAAAATATAGAAAGTAATGAAACTATAATAAAACAGTCATTTTCAAGAGAACAGTTAATAGAATTTTTGAGTAGTTCATTATGCGATGAGGCAGCTTATACCCAGCTTTTTATTCCTGCTGGTCGCTCTTTCTTTGCTAATCTCCAAAGTAGTATATTTTCCTTGATTTATAATAAGACTGTTATCGAGCCCTTTATGATCGAGTTTGGTTCCACTTACGAAGGTATAAAACGTTTGAATGGGAGAATCATCAAAGAAACTGAAGATATCAACAAAAAAAAGATAAACGATGAAATCGACACGCTGATCAAGGAAGTTTTATGTGGGGAACATATACAGGAAAAAGGCGAAGATTTTCTGAAGATGGAAGATGGAAGACGGATTAGTATTGCTAACTCTTCTTCTGGTCAGCAAGAAACATTTCCCCTGACGATTATACTGTCAGCATTACCTTTGTTAGTTGATGATACTTCTGCTGGACAAACTGTTTATATTGAGGAACCAGAAGCCCATCTATTTCCAAGGGCACAACGAAACATTATTGAATTAATCGCTTGTGTTTTTAATTCTGATCCGCAAAAGCAAAAACTTCAATTCTTTATCACCACCCATAGTCCTTACGTCCTAACTGCAATCAATAATCTGATTCAAGCTGGTATGCTCTATGAAGAATCTAGCCAAGATACCTTACCTAAATTAGAAAAAATCGTCCCTAGCTATAAAGCCCTGAGTACGTCTGATTTATCAGCCTATGTTCTAGAAAATGGCAAGGCTGAAAATATTTTAGACAATGATACAGGTCTGATCGATGCCAATCTTATTGACGGTGTTTCTGATGAACTAGCTATTCAGTTTGATGAACTTCTGGACTTAGCTTGAGTATTTATGAAACGTTTCCGAGGCTGTGAGAAATTTAAAAATGACAAGATAATCGTTTTATCAGAAAATAGAAGTAAACTAACGTTCCTCAATCCCAAGCCAGATCAAATAAGAATAATTAAAGTTGATGGCTGTGCTATCCGAGATAATGAAACTCTGCGCTGTGATTATGCCCTTGTTTGTAGTAACGGAGTAGAAATTTATGTAGAGTTGAAAGGAAGTAAGATTAAAAATGCAGTTGAGCAGATAGAATCGACTATTAGGTTACTTTCAGATTCAGGTAACCTAAAAGAAACTAAAAAAGTGTGCTTTGTAGTTTTTACTCACTTTGGCCCACCCAAACTAAGAACGGATATACAAAATATAAAAAGTAAGTTTAAGAAGAACTATAATGCTAAGTTAATAGTTGAGAGAACTCCATATACTTGTGATTTAAGTAAGATCACCATCAGTAAAAAAAGTAAGTAAGCCTATGCTTACGCTTCTTATTCTTGACTTTCTTGAGAGTAAAGTCACTGTATGCTACCTCAGTCTGCTGATTTTGAGCCTAACTGGTTGAGTTGTGTATATTTTATAGGGAAGTCCGAAGAAAGGTGACAATGACTCAACTTGAGCTATTTAATACTCCCTCTATCACCAGTTCTAAAAAAGTCATAAATGTAGCTAGTGTCCCCCAACGTAGCCCATTTCACTATGCTGGTGGGAAAACTTGGCTAATACCCCAAATTCGCCAATGGTTGTATAATAAAGGTGGTACAGATAAGGAACTTTTTGAACCGTTTGCTGGTGGAGGTATAGTCAGTCTTACTGCTGCTTTCGAGAATTTAGTAGGTAGAGTGACAATGGTAGAAAAAGATGAAGGGCTTGCTGCTGTGTGGCAGGTGATTCTAGGTGGTGGTGCCGAATGGCTAGCGGAAACTATTGTCAACTTTCATCTAACTCCACAGAGTGCCAAGCAAGCTATTGATTCTGCTAATGAATCCCTGGAATCTCTGGCTTTCGCAACAGTAGTGAAAAATCGCGTTAATCGTGGTGGAATTCTGGCTGATGGTGCTAGCTTGATGAAAAATGGGGAAAATGGTAAAGGAATCACCTCACGCTGGTATCCTGAAACCTTGAAAAAGCGTATACTTTCTATTGATAAAATCCGGACAAAAATTCAATTTATTGCCGGGGATGGGTTTGAGGTTTGTGAGCCAAATTATGACCGAAAAGATGCTATTTATTTCATTGATCCACCTTATCTAAAAGCTGGGCGCAGGCTCTATCGCTATTCAGCAGTTGATCATGAAGCTGTCTTTAAACTTGCTAGCAAATTGGAAGGGGATTTTTTGATGAGCTATGACAATACAGAAGAAATAAGTGATCTAGCAAGTGGCTATGAATTTGCTGTACAACCTATTGCTATGAAAAACACTCATCATGCTGAGAAGACCGAATTGCTGATTGGCCGAAATTTGGATTGGTTTTTAGCAAACTAAGCCTCAATTAATACTGGGTTACGCTATCACTAACGCATCCTACTGGCGTGGCACACCTTAAATGTTGCTTTAGAAAAATACCATAATCTACTTTTAACAAGGGTTTAGCGGAAAAAACTATTGCACTATTTTAGCTGTGCCACGCCACTACAAGATCGAATGATCGCACTGTTGGAGTTTCGCCTAATCGCCAACGGCATCATCTTCAGAGCAACTCCAAACGTAATTAACTGTTCAAGCGGGACAAAATATTGTTAGCCGCCCGGGCAAGCCGACTGCCGGAGGTCAAATCGTTGGCCAACCGGGCAATGTGCATATCGAGAAATTGTTCGCGATCGTTCCAGATATAAGGACGTTCAACACTCGGGGGCCTGCCTACCACTTCCCGCACAGCTTCGTACAGAGGAATCGTCTCCGGGGACAAACACTCCCGCGCGTCGTAATGACCAGCCACTATGGACGTTCGCAGGTCAACGGCTTGCACCCCAAACATCAAGGAAACAGCCATATATTGCCCGAACAGTTCCAGGGATTGCCGGGTTAAATTAGTCGAGCCAAACCCTTGACTGTTGATATTTTGATTGAATTGTTCGGCATGAGTCGGGAAGCGATCGACCAGGGAATTTCCATAAAACGTCAACAGGGGCATAATCGAGTTACCAGTAATTTGCAGCGCCTTGAGGCCCATATTGACAAGATTTGCAGAATTGCCCACCAAAGAAGGGGAAAGTCCATTACTAAATTCCGGTGCTACTACCAAGGCAATTTGCGCGTCCAGATGCTTAGCCATCAAACCCAGAACATGGCGCAAGCGATCCATCCCCATGCCCACGTACTGACCCAGGAAATTCCCGCCGTGATAGCTGGTATTACCCTCTGTGTCAATTAGAGGATTATCCGTAACCGAATTCATTTCGACTTCGATTTGCTCGGTAATTTCTTTCAAGCCATCGACGATTGGTCCGAGGTACTGGGGCAAGCAGCGCAGGGAATAGCGGTCTTGGATCGGGGCATTGCCCTGGTGGCAGGCCCCGCCGGACAACTCGTCCCGGATCAAACTCGACCCGAAAAGCAATTGTAGCATTTCCGCTGCCGCCCAAATCTGACCCTTGTGGGGCTTAAGGGCGTGAATAAACGGATGAAACGACTGATTCGTACCCCCTAACCCTTGAATCAGCAGGGCATGGGTTCCCATGGCCAGGGCTAGCAACACTTGCGCCTCGCTCACACACAGGGCCGCCATGCCTGTCATCACGGAGGTTCCGTTCACCATTGCCAGTCCTTCTTTCGGCCCCAGGCTCAACCGAGGCAAGTTCAGCCGCTTGAGGGCTTCAACCGAAGACATCTCCTCGCCGTTGAAGTCCACTTTGAATGCAGGATCCACACCGACTAAGGCCCCGGTAATGTCCGTCAAGGGGGTGAGATCGCCGCTGGCTCCAATTGAACCCAATTCGTAGACGTAGGGCGTCACGCCAGCATTGAGAAATATTTGCATGCGTTCGATCAGTTCCCGGCGGATGCCCGATGCTCCATGCAAATGAGAGTTAATCCGCAACAGCATCGCCGCTCGGACAGCCTCAGAGGGCAAGCGCTTTCCGGCCCCGGCTTTGTGAAACCATAGAATATTGTTTTGCAACTCAGTAGCCTTTTCGGGGGAAATTACAGTATTTGCCATTCCCCCGAAGCCAGTGGTCACCCCATAAATGGGCTCCTTAGCAGCCAGCGCCTCGCTGATATAGTCAACCGAGGCTTGCACGCCCTGCCAAATCTTGGGATTTTGGCTCAGGTGCGTCTGCGCTCCATAACGAGCCACGCTGACCACGTCTTCGATCGAAAGGTGCCGCTCCCCTACAATAACACTGCGATCGCTATTCGATTCAAAAATTCCCAATTTCATAACGGTCGCTTCACAGAAGGAAATAATTATCAAGATCCACTCTGGGGACTCTCTACAAAAGCATCTGCTGGTCAGGACGTTCCGCTGTCCAATGTATATCCGAAGATTGATAAACCCTCACCCCTGATAACCCAGCGTCTAACACCATCTGGTTTACCTCGTCCAGAGTCAAAGCAGCATGGAGAGAATCCCGAAATAACTGGGTCTGATACTGATTGTACTCCCCTGATATCCTAGCAACTAAAGCATCCATTGTCGCCACATCAGCGGGGCGGATTAAATCCCGCAGCAAAATGCCGCCTCCTGGTTTTAGCAGTCGCTTGACTTCCCGGAAAAATGGCAGGGGATCTGGCAGGTGATGGACGATGCTATTGGAAATTACCATGTCAAACATGCTATCTGGATAAGGCATCTGCTTGCCATCAACCCATTCCAGTTTAATCTGTTCTTGTAACCCGGCATCCTCTACATTCTGTGCGCCTACTTTGAGCATATTTTCCGAGAGGTCGATCGCCCATATCTGCCACTGAGGGCGCATCTGGGCAATTATAATCGGAATGCGGCTCGTTCCGGTACCCACATCCAGGACTAAACCCGCTTGGGTTCCTAATTCTACCGCAAGTTGGGCAAAGGCTCCGTTTACCTCAGTGAAGTCCATCGAGTCGTACTCAACGGCATCTTCCCAAGTATCCATTACTTCTGGTTCGAGCACTCTTGAGATCGTCATTGGTTTCAATGCTTATATAGCAAGCCTTGGAGCTTTTTAAATTAATCTTATTTAACTGTCATTCTACCCGACATTAATATCTGTTTTCATCTAAGGGCGATTATGTTGTTGAAATGTAACTGATTCAACAACATAATTACTCTCCATTAACAACAAGTCTAATAAGGGATGCCTTCGGTAAACATTAGGGCAATCCGTTTTTCTCGCATCTTGGCTTCCTCGATGCAATATTCCTCAATCTGATTAACGACATCTTCTTCAATGCCAAGATATTTGGCCATTTTGTGGACTGATGCCCGTTCATCCGGATGGTAAGATCCATCAGCAGCACAAGCCTGAATTGCAACATAAATAATCACTCTACGACCGCTTTGGTTTAGTTTAGGAGCCTGGGCGAGAACCTCAAGTAAATCCTCATCTGCTGGGTAATTTTTTGCCACTTCATACTCGTTATTTGTATAATAACAGGCAGCACGACCAACAACCCAGTTTCTTTCTTCTGGTGTCAGGACGCCATCTCCTTTTGCACAGATCAGAACCGCTTTGACAAAGGCATTATAGTCCTGAGCTGGTGGGACTGTTTTCATCCCATACAAGTCTTTCATCAGCCACAGCCGACCGTCTCGATCCATATCTGACATATTCAATTCTCCGTTTTTAGTATTTCGACTCCATCAGTGTAATATGATCTGCCGTGGTGCGATTAAAATTTTAGATTTAATTAGATTTAACTAGATTTAAGATTTGTAAATTCGAACGGGAATACCCATGCCTACATCTAGGCTGAAAACTATACTATAAATTGATTTCAGCTATTAATTAAAAAATACATATCTTTGATCAGGGCTATTTCATTCTGAAAATAGGCTATTAGCTGTGCAGTGTCATCAACCCACTCATCGAATCCATAGAGCATCATTACCCAATTGTCAGTTGTTAGTTGTGAGTTGCTAGGGTAGCCATTGCCCAGCATCTGAGTTGTCAGTTGTTATAGCAGTCGCCAGGGCAGGCGCGGACATGACAAAAGTCTCAAACCTAAGTAAGCGCAAGAGTTTGACTTCTGACTTCTGACTTCTGACTTCTGACTTCTGACTTCTGCTATAGTTGTAGTGATAATATCTTCGGTTATTTATGATGGAGGGGTCTTAAGATTTACTTTATAAATCACTCTTAGGATCCCGTTGCCAAAAAATGAACATCTGGAGGGATTGGGCAACTCATTTAGGCTCACTATAGTTCTAGGTTAAAAGTCCTTAAGAGAAGCTGAAGATGATTTTTAAATCCAGTTTGGACCAATTCACGTGGATCATTCATCATTTCCATCCATTCATGTACTGATTGATGAGTGGGATTTATCATCTGCCAGCGAGCTTGAACAATCTTCTCCAGAGCTAACAAAGCATTTTTCGTTGGATGCTTAACACTCCCGCCTACTTCTCCACCGCCAAACTTGCTACAAATATTCCTATGGGATGATGCCATAATTTTATATGCTAGTAAGAATGTTTCGTACTGAGGTTGAAGGGATAGCGGTAAATTTTGGAAGTTTTTTTTGTTCTGCTTCCATAATGTCACTAGATAGGCATGGTCCGAAGACATTAGCCCACTAAATCCCTCGATTTTCATATTAGGCGGCTTCATTGTGGGGAGAATTTGCTCTTGATATTCTTTTCTACTGTAACTTCCCGCTAATTTCATTACTGATCCGGCTCCAATCATTAGATTTGAGGCTGTTTCTAACTCTAGTTTTATCTGATTTAAATTATTCATTTTTATCGCTTTTTCAAACCGCAGCAAGCAGAGGATCAAACCCTGGACAAATATCAAGAATATCCAATGGAATTTCTTCCAAATTAGCAATGGCTTAAATTCCGGGTTGACCAATGTATCTAATTTACCTAAAGTCCATTTATTAGCGCTGTTTTTAGTCAGTTCCAGAAATGTGACATATCCGGTTAAAGCACTATATAATAAAATATATTCTGGCCATTCTGTTAAAACATACTGGATATCAAAGTAATTGTTGAATTCTTCAATTTTATGTTGCTTAACCGATTTAACTTTACCCTCTGAATTCAATAATTCAATTGCTGATATTTGATCGGCGTTTTCAACCCTAGCGTTACTTTCAAATAGAGTAAGGAGATTGCCCATCTCTTTATAATTTTTTGGTGATTGAAAGTATTGTTGCAATATTTTTACTTTTTCTATAATACTTTTTTTAGCTTTTTCATTTATTTTGTATTGACTGCATATAGTCTGAGGATAAAGCAAAGTAAGCTTTTTATTTTCATTGATAAATACCGTTTGTTTTCCAGTATTCATTGTTTTGATTATCTTCAGATATTCCCATTTTTTATATATTACTGTATAAAAAATCAAGATTTTCCTGACTTACTATACCAAACGGTTAGTTAAAACAACTCCAACTATAGCTATACCTGGATTTTATACCTCAACAGTACAACTGTAAGCTTTTTGCATTGAAGCCTTTTGTCTGATAACTGCGGCGAAGTCTCCTGTTAGACCCAATACTTTAGATGGCACCGCTACTATCTCAAGCGACACCATAATCAGTGTACTGGCGTTTGTAAGGAGCTTGTAAACCCAAGACAATATCCTCTCTTGGAACGCCCATCTCAACTAAGTCCTCAGCAGGATTGAGATCTGTGAGATTTTGCTGGAGCCAAATTTTTCCGTCTTTGATATCTAAATGAACGATAGAACGGTAAATCCGATTACAATCTTCCCAACCCACATTCATCCACTGGTAATGATCCCGAAAAGTGTCAAAAATGAGTTGTACTTCCACCTCATCATTTGAAACATCATCCTTGGCGTACTCGTTCAGTAATGTTTGAACGTACTCGCGGTATTGAGCTACTTTCTCCATTCAACCATAACCTCATCGGCGGGATGATACACAATTATAAAGACCTGATACTTTTGTATACCAGCATGCTTTAGCCTACAGATCCGCTGTCAGAGTTGGAAGTTATAGCACTACCCATTAAAGTTAGGACATTGATATAAGCTGAAAAACTGTTGTAGTCAACTTTTGCTAGCATGCCTATTGCCTCTTGCCTTGCGCGTAGCGCTATATCACCCCTATGGCTCACAAGCTCAAGCCTACACTCCCCTACCCTGGTGAGTCTAGCTAGGTCACTACAAAAGACTACAGGAAGAATTATGCCGTGGAGTATCAACCACAAAATCCGTTACAGTATGTAAATAAGCGCAGTTACCTTTTCAACCCAGGCACAATGGTATCCTCTTCCTCGATAGCTGTCAGAGAACTCCCCATCTTTCCCCTACCTGAAGTCGTTTTATTTCCTGGACGCCCTCTGCCGTTACACATTTTTGAATTTCGCTACCGAATCATGATGAACACGATTTTGGATAGCGATCGCAGATTTGGTGTCTTAATGTGGGATCCTGTTAAACAGGAACCAGCTACAGTTGGCTGTTGCGCTGAAATTATCCACTTTCAGCGTCTTCCCGATGACCGGATGAAAATCGTAACCTTAGGTCAGCAGCGGTTTCGGCTCTTAGAGTACGTTCGTGAAAAGCCCTATCGGGTTGGACTAGTTGAATGGATTGAAGACCAGCCACCTGCTAAAGACCTCAAACCAAAGGCACAAGACGTGGCACAGTTATTGCGGGATGTTGTACGTCTTTCCGCTAAGTTGACCAACCAGAAAATTGAGCTACCAGAAGACCTGCCCGATCTACCGGTTGAGTTGTCTTACTGGGTTGCTAGCAATCTGTACGGCGTAGCCTTAGAACAGCAGGCACTTTTAGAGACCTTAGACACGGAAAAACGTCTAGAACGGGAAACAGAAATTCTAACTTCTACTCGGAATCACTTAGCAGCACGCACTGTACTCAAAGATGCCTTAAATTAAGCTTTGATTATAAGCTTAAGACAGAATAGACCTCGTATAATTATTACTTTCTTGATACTGTTTTCATCAGTTATTTTCCCTTCCCTTGTCCGAAGTTCCCTAATCCCTATTCGGTGCTTCCAGCGCTATAACAACATTTTTGTTCACAGCTGACGGTTAACTGTTGACAGTCAAATTATCAACATTTATGAGGGTGTAGCTGCCAAAAATCTTGAGGATTTCCTGATCAGGAATTATTTCCTCAAGAGCGGCTTTAAATAATGGTGCATACAGATCTGATTCCAGTTCAATAAAGAATATGTACTCACCAAGTAATCGCTTGGTGGGACGAGACTCAATCCGACTTAAATTAATACCTCGACGGGCAAATACCTGGAGTGGTTTAGACAATGATCCAGGTATATTAGCAGGAGGACTAAATGCTAAGGAGGTATGACTACCTCCAGGAGATGGCTTTAAACTCAGCACCCAAAACCGTGTGAAATTATCGGGATAGTCATTAATGTTAGATGCGAGTACTGGTAGAGTATAAAGCTTTGCTGCTCGTTCAGAAGCGATCGCTGCTGCATTGTGATCTTTGTCCAAAAACTGTAGCGCTTCAGTGGTGGAGTTGGTCGCTACCAGTTGCACTGATGGCAGAAAATGCTCTAACCACCCCTGACACTGAGCCAGGGCTTGGGGATGGGAATAAACAATTTTAATGTCTGCCATGGTTGATGCCCGTGACATCAGAAAATGTCTGATTGGCAAAACCAGAGCCTGTTGGATTTGTAGCTGATCTAGTTGCCAAAGCCGATCTAGTGTCATGGTGACACTGCCTTCAATGGAATTCTCTACAGGTACCACTGCTAGATCAGCTTGTTGGTTAGCTACTGACTGTAAGGTTTGGGCAATGCTGGGATAAGGACACAATAAGCATTGCTGACCCTGTTGTTTCTGGAGTCGCTCAGCATAAGCTGTGGCAGCGCCTTCTGTATAAGTTCCTGGTGGTCCGAGATAAGCAATAGAAACTGACATAATATAAAATCTAATTTTAAAATAGCTTGAAGGTTAGCAGCTTGTTATTTAGTAAAGAGATGTGATTATTTTTTTGTCTGATCATAAATTAGCATTAGGTTTCATGATAGAGTTATAAATGTTATCTAGATGATGGCGGTTTAATTGTAATAATTTTAATAAATTATAATTATATTATATTTTTATGTGCTTTTTATTTCAATAATTTAACGGTAAACTAATGACAAAAAATAGGACTAAGTTGGTCAGGAAATCAGTTATTAGTAGCCGGGGTATTTTTAGGCTTGTTTGGTAATCGAGAAACCGATAAACAGCAAGGGCAAATAGTCTATTTTAATAGTAAAGCAGGGTATCTTGATCTGCCCTAGTTAACGTTTATTTCTTTCATGATGGCATCGGTTTTTAAAAATTTCCAACCCCTAGCTGCGATCGCTACCACTTATACTGGGGCTCAAATCCTGCAGCCCCTCTGTGAAACTACTGGTGCAACCCTTTGGGTACCGAATTCTCTGAGCACCCTAGAACAGGTTGCTGTCTACAAGGGTTCCCTCAAAGACCACATTGCCTCCCTCTGGCCAAACCACCGTGCTTTGGTGTTTTGTTTGGCAGCCGGAGCAGTGGTGCGCTTAATTGCTCCTTTGTTAACGGATAAATCCAGTGATCCAGCGGTGGTGGTAGTTGATCAAGGGGGAGGTTTTGTAATTAGTTTGTGTAGTGGTCATCAAGGGGGGGCAGATCAACTGACACGGTTAATTGCTTCCCAACTCGACTCAACGCCTATTTTAACGGGAGCAGCAGCGGATTTAGGTCTACCTGGAGTTGATGTCTTAGGTATTCCCTTTGGCTGGTATCGGGGAGAAGGGGATTGGACGAGAGTAAGTGCTGTGGTTGCCCGTGGGGAAATAGTACAGGTAATTCAAGAGGCTGGTTCCACTCTTTGGCAAGCTCATCTTAGAGATGGACATCCTTTCTATTTCGGATCTCCAGAGGATAGCGCTACAAATGAATCCGAGTCGATCTCACCCAAAGCCAAGATTTGGATTAGTCCCACCCACCAGCAATTTTCCCGAGAATCGGATTTACCAAACGTGCAGTGGTATCCACGGGTACTGTGGGTGGGAATTGGCTGTGAGCGAGGGACATCGAAGCAGTTGATTGAAATGGCGATTCGGCAGACCTTTGAGGGTTATGGTTTATCAGAAAATGCGATCGCAGGAATTGCGACTATTGACCTGAAAGCCGATGAAGTCGGTATAGTCCAATTGTGCCAAGAGCGCCATTGGCCTTTACGGACTTTCCCAGCTGAGGTACTCCGTTCGGTAACTGTACCCAACCCATCGGATGTGGTGGCGGCAGAAGTTGGTACTCCCAGCGTTGCCGAAGCAGCAGCTCTGTATAGCGCTCAAGAGTTGAAAGTTAGCAAGTTGTTCGCGAACGTTGCCCAAAAGGCCACGCTTCCCGAACAACCTTTATTAGTTCCCAAACAAATAGTCAAATCAGCGAATCATGTAGGAGCAGTAACTGTAGCGATCGCTCAATCCCCAGTAGAATACACTGGACGTATTGGGAAACTGTTGCTAGTGGGTATCGGTCCGGGGAATCTTGACCAAATAACCCCAGCAGCTAAAATGGCTATATCCAGCGCTGATGCTGTGATTGGTTACTCCCTCTATATCAATTTAATTGCAACCTTGCGACGTCCAGGACAAATTATCGAAGCATTACCGATTACCCAAGAAACCCAACGAGCAAAACGTGCCATTGAACTGGCTAAGTGGGGATTAACGGTAGCAGTGGTTTCCTCTGGTGACTGCGGTATCTATGGTATGGCGGGGTTAGTGCTAGAAGAATTGCGCTCTACAGGCTGGGATGGTAAGACACCCCAGGTGCAAGTATTTCCTGGTATTACAGCCTTACAAGCTGCTGCCTCTCGTGTGGGAGCACCCCTGATGCATGATTTTTGTGCCATTAGTTTGAGTGACCTATTGACCCCTTGGCCAGTAATCGAAAAGCGTCTAGAAGCCTCAGCCGCAGCAGATTTTGTGACTGCATTGTACAATCCGCGATCGCGTAATCGGACTGAACAGATTGCGATCGCACAACGGATTTTTCTCAAGCATCGGAAACCTGATACCCCTGTAGCCATTGTGGTTTCCGCCTATCGAGAGGATGAAAAAGTCACTCTCACAACCCTTGACAAAATGCTAGAAATACCCATTGATATGCTGACTATGGTGCTGATTGGTAATCAAACCACTGATGTTCATCAGGATTGGATGATTACACCACGGGGATATCGGCTTGAAGGTTGAAGGTTATTTGGTTGAAGGTTGAACGCGCACGCGTGGCCAAAGGCCAAGGTTGAAGGTTATTTGGTTGAAGGTTTAAGGTTATTTGGTTGAAAGCAGATTTGGCAAGTTAAATCAGAGAAACAACTCAAACACCTGACGACAGAAATGTTTTAGCTTGTCGCCTACTTCAGCTGATGGCTGACAATTACCGATAATTTGCCAACGCTCTACTGTGGACAGTCGCCAAGCTTCTCCTTGATGGTTAAAGGCGGTCGCTTCCAAACCAATCAGCCGATGAGATTGATCCAAGTGGTCTTTATGAAACCGAATCTGTAACAAAATACTTCGACTTTGGAAGCGTCTACTCCAGCCAGGGAAGTGAAACCCAATGTCAATGGAGTTAGGATCCACGAGTTCTCGGGTTTCCGGGTCATTTGTCCAAGGCTTGAGGTCAGCCTTGGCATCAGGGAACTCAAACTTAAACAAATTGACAACAGCCGCAATTTTGGTGGTGACTTCTAAGCCGATTGCTTGTTCAGCTGCGTTCACGCCTAATCTCCTACTGCTAGTAACGTAATTTGTATCTTTTTATTACAACCTAAAACAAATGTACCCAATTATTTATAATAATTTAGACTTTCGTAGTATAATTTAAATATTTAATCAATATCAGAACCAGGTCTTCTGAGATAGCAGCATTTCCGTTCGCGTAGCGTGACCAAAAGGCCAAAAGGCCAATCAGATACCCACGTCCCCTACTTGCCTTCCCCTGTTGATAAATCATCCTCCTAAGTTGCCTAAGTTCCCACGAGCGCGGTAAGCTCATATGGCAATCCGATCTAAAAAGTGAACAATCACAGTTCTTACTCAAAACTCAGGACTCAGGACTGACGAACTATTTTCAACAGAAGTATTGTTCACCAATCGATGAGGATTGCCACACTACAAGCAACAGCGTAAAGGCAAAACAACCGTGTCAATCAGTGAAGAATCTATAGAAGTCGGGTCTTGGGAATGGTTCTATCGGGAAGCTAAAGCAGTTGGCGATAGTAGAGGAGTGCCAGTAATACTGCTTCATGGCTTACCATCCCAGAGTTTTTGCTGGTGTGAGATCATGCCAGATTTAGCTAAAGTAGGCTACGATGCGATCGCACCAGATTGGCTCGGTTCTGGATTATCCGCAAAACCGGATCGGCTTGACTTTCCCTACACACCAGATGCTTTTATTGAAGCCTTAGGGGATTTCCTTAAACACCTGGAAATCGAAAGGTTTTCCTTAGTTGTCCAAGGCTTTCTCGCCTCAGTGGGACTTCAATATGCCTTGCGTCACTCAGACCAGATTGAGCGTCTAGTGATTCTAAATACACCTGTCTCTTCGGCTGCCAAGTTACCCAGCAAAATGCAGCAATGGGGATGGCCATTCATCGGAGATATGTTAACCCAAGACCCCTTGTTAGTTGACCGAACTCTCGAAGGGGGGTCGCGCTATCGCATTGAAGACAACTATTTAGATCTCTATCGCAAGCCCTTCCTAAAAAGTTCTGATCCTGGACGTTCTCTGGTAGCGACTATCAAGAATATCCAGATGAACAAGTCTATGGCAGAAATTGAATCAGGTTTCCGCAACTGGGACAAGCCAACCTTAATTGTTTGGGGACTCAAAGACCCTTGGCTTCCCGTTGAGCAAGCTGAGCAATTTGCTAATCAGCTTAAGAATAAGGAATTAGTGAAGCTGGAGGAAGCTGGACATTATCCTCAGGAGCATTGGTCGAAGGAAATTAGTGAAATCCTGGTGCCGTTTCTACGACGCAAAGCTTGAATTGTTTAGTATCGTTGGCAATTAAAAGATGTTGCGATCAGCAGCAAAATGTGTCGTGTAGCTGCATTCAGAACATTTATGTTCTCTAACCCTCAAATCTTTCTTTACTGTGATCTGACACTCAGGACAAGTCTGGCTGGTTCCACGTGGGTCTACTCGCGCTCCTGTAACACCCACGTTTGAAAGCCCATGGCTCTTCCGGATCTGTGGTTGAAAACGTATCAAAAGGCACAAAATCGAAAATAAACGTGGCTGGAACTGGCAGAATTACCTGATATAAGCTTGCCTTATCAACGCAAAGCCGGAAGAGCCGTTTATAACTACCGATGTTTACTTTCTCTTTTTCAAAATACCACTGCAACCTGTAGCACCCAAAGCTAACAAACTAAAAAGAGCAGTTGGTTCAGGTGTAGATACAGGTGTAGATACTGGGGTATCTGGACGTAAAGTGTATGCAATGTCTCCTGCACCAGCTCCTTGAGGAATATCGTATGCAAAGAAAGCGTCACTAGGGTCAAAGAAACCCTCTATAAAAAAGAATTGATCATCTGACCAACTCAACCCTAAGAAATCACCATTGAAAAATACAACTTCAGGATCGGTTAAACCATCAGTTTCAGTGTAGTTAACACCACCAAAGTCAAAACTGATATTGGAGACTGATAAAAATTCTTCACCTATTCCCGTTAATCCTGAATCATCAAACTCAAAAAATCCAGAGTAGGTTTCACCATCTAAAAAACCTGAATCTATACTAACTTCCAAATCATAAATCATGGAAGCTGCATTAACAGGATTAGCCTGAAGGACAGTGAAGCCAACAACTGCACTTGTTGCAACCAAAGATAACTTTTTTAAAATGTTAGTCATGTTTTTTTTTAAAAAGGGATAAAGTTTTTGTAGTTTGCGTAGATTTAAAACCTGTTAAACACCCTGTAGCTTCTAAACTATGGCAAAATAATTACTTGCTTTTCTATTAATTTAGAAAAATTGACTAGCAATAGCAATAGTGACAACACTCATGTATGAAATAAAATTTAAGATGCAGTAATTGAGTGAAATTACTTATTTGGTTTTTTTTAAAAGCTTTTTATTGAGAACTAGTTAATAAATGAGGATGAGCGGTAAATAAAAAAGAACATTTTGCTAAAAAAAAACTAAAATACTCATGATTTTATACAATGCAAGTTTTCACAAAAAAGCAGATAATAAAAACTATAATAAAAACTGCCGAATATTCATTTAGAGTTAGAGTATCTTCCTGAATATAGTCCTAATTATAAAGTTGACATGCTCCCAGCAGCGTCTACCTGAGCAGCTCGTGATTTGATTAGTATTTCGCCAACCAAGATCTTGCTGAAAGTAGTGCTTGGGTGGGTAAGCTTCGACACAATCAGTGGTCAAGCTGCCCTATTGGGTAGTGAACTTTGCGTTTGATGTAACCAATATTAGGTTATAGTACTTGACGAACCTTAATTCCTTTTCCCGATCGGTTGGCTAGCGAACAAACAATGATGATGAGAAGTTATCGGTCTATTCTGACTGTGATTCTGGCAATGGTGATGACCTTTTTGGTCAGCTGTGGTAGCCCAAGTGCCACCACAGCTCCTACCTACACCCCTGAAAAAATTGCCCAAATCCAGACAAGTGCTACTAGAGTGCTTGAGCTTCGCGAGAAAATGCCAGTTCTCGAAGCCAACATTCAAGACGAAAACTGGGTAGATATTAGTTCATTTATCCATGGTCCGTTAGGAGATCTAGGGCGCAGCAGTAACTATCTGAGTGGTCAACTCCTTCCCAAAGACCAGAAAGCTGCCAAGGAAGCGGCTGAAGTATTGTTGAAATCTTTGGTTAAAATTGACGAAGCTTCTGTAGAGCGCAACTCCCAGCTGGCACTCAAAAACTACACAGCAGCGTTGAAAAACTTTGATGACTTTTTGGAATTAATTCCCACTAGTTAAAAAGTTAACTGTCGAGGGGATTTGGGGGAGCGATAAGTCCCGCGCTCTATCTCAAAAGATGAGCGCGGGACTTATCGCTCCCCCAAGCCGATTTGATCCGGTCAATCCCGGTCAAATCGGCAACAGATGTAAGTTTATATAACAGTAGTTCTGTGTTAGAATTACTAGTATGGCGACTATCATCAACTACTGCTACCGAATTTACCCCGACAGCAACCAAGAGCAGACAATGCTGCATTGGCTCGAAATCTCTCGCCAGGTGTACAACTATGCTTTGCGAGAAATCAAAGATTGGGTGAATTCGCGCAAATGTAGTTTGGACTATTGTTCGCTCAAACGAGAATACATCATTCCAGCCGACAAGCCATTTCCCACCTACTACAACCAGCAAAACGCACTTCCCAAAGCGAAGAAAAAATTTCCTCAATTGGGACAAGCCCCTTCTCAAGTTCTGCAAACTACAATTCGTAGACTGCACGACGCTTGGAATTATTTCCAACAAAGAGGGTTTGGCTTTCCACGCTTCAAGAAGTTTGGACAAATCAAGTCCATGCTGTTTCCTCAATTCAAAACCCATCCGATTACGGGTTGGCAGATTGCTTTGCCCAAGGTGGGGAAGATCCCCATCAACTTGCACCGACCCATTCCATTCGGGTTTGTGGTTAAACAAGTAAGGGTGTTGAGGAAGGCAGATAGGTGGTTCGTAGTACTGACGATAGAGTCTGACATATCGATACCAGACCCTCAACCTCACGGAGAAGCTATAGGTATTGATTTGGGATTGGAGAAGTTTTTGACAACCTCGGATAGAGACTTTATTGCTAGGCCCCGATTCCTGAGATGCTTGTACCGCCAGCTGGAATTGCTGCAACGCAAGTATGCCAGAACGAAGAAAGGCTCTAAGAACCGCGAAAAGGCTCGAATCAAGGTGGCCAAATTCCACAACCACATTGCCAGCGTGAGGAAAGATTGGCAGTTCAAACTGGCTAACCATCTGTGTACTAAGGAAGGTATTGGGATGGTGTTTGTTGAGGATTTGAACTTGAAGGCTATGTCGAGAGGTATGCTGAGAAAGCATACCTTGGATGCAGCTTTCGGTCAGTTTCTCAATTTGCTCGAATGGGTAGCCCATAAGCATCAGGTCTACTTTGCCCGTGTCAACCCGGATGGAACGTCTCAAACCTGTCCTCAGTGTGGTACGCACACGGGAAAGAAAAAACTTTCCGAACGAGTGCATAAGTGTGATGTTTGTGGATATGAAACAGATCGAGATCATGCAGCATCGGAAGTAATCAGATTGCGTGGTCTAGAACTCATTAGTACGCAGGGACTCTGCGGAAGAGAAAACGCCTATGCAGTCGGTCTGCCGGGGACGGAGTTTCCTCCGTCTAGGTCAGAGGCAAAACCTCCCAAGAGAAAAACTAGGAATGCCAAACTGTGAGGTTTGGAAGCCCGCGCTGTACCCGTAGGGTCAGCGTCGGGAGGATGTCACTGAAGTATGAATGATGAAGTTTAAGCTATGAAGTGTGACTTATGAAGTGTGACTTGTGAAATGGGGTTATTGGTGGCTCACTGATGGTAAATGGCTCGTGCTTTAGACCTTGAAGGCTTATATCCTAGGGCTACAAAAACCAAATTCGCTCTTTGGGAAATAAAGATAAAATCAATGTTTCCGAGGCTAGGTACACAGCTTGAGTTTATGTAGCTTAACTAGGCACGGGTATCAGGAATCTTAACTCAGTACCATTCCAATTCAGGTTGACTACAAGGGTTATCCATAACCATAATTCATACTTCATAATTCATACTTCATAATTCATACTTCATAATCGATAAAATTGTGAGTAAAGTCGCTATTATTGGATGCGGTATCGTTGGAGCAGCGATCGCATATGAACTTAGTCGGGTAAATGGGCTAAGTATCACTGTCCTCGACCAGCATATGCCAGCACAAGGCTCTACTGGTGCTGCTTTAGGGGTACTGATGGGTGCCATTAGTAAGAAAGTCAAGGGTAGGGCGTGGCAGCTGCGCCAAGCCAGTATCCAGCGCTATCAGACCCTGATTCCTGAATTAGAGGCACTCACCGGGTACCAGATTCCAGTCAATCGCAACGGTATCTTGAAGCTGTGTTTGCGTGGAGAGGACTTGGGTTCTTGGGAAAAACTAGTACAAACTCGCCTCACCCAAGGTTGGCAATTAGAAATTTGGGATGTTCCCCAAGTCAAGCATCGCTGTCCTCAGCTAAGTCAAGATCAATTTATTGCTGGAATCTATTCTCCCCAAGACCTACAAATTGATCCAAGCATCCTAACCCAAGTATTAGTAGCTGGTGCTGAGGCCAATGGGGTTAGGTTTAATTTGGGAGTCACAGTTAGAGGGTTTGAATCCATAGGTTCCGATCTCAACAATTGTCTCAATTGCTCCCAAATCTATACTGATGCTGGAAGCCTAGAGATAGATTGGCTAGTAGTGGCTGCTGGGTTAGGTTCATCTGGGCTGATTAAGATGCTCCAACCACCAAACCAGCAAGTTAGTCAAGATCTGCCTCTGACTCTCAAACCAGTACTGGGACAAGCATTAAAATTGCGGCTGCCCCAGCCCATGGGATATGAAGATTTTCAGCCAGTGATTACTCGTGATGATGTTCATATTTTGCCAGTGGGTAAGCAAGACTACTGGGTGGGGGCAACGGTTGAGTTTCCCGATGATGCCGGTAATGTGGAAGCACAACCAGGGTTACTGGAGGTGGTCAGACAGAATGCGATCGCATATTGCCCTCCTCTAGCCACAGCAGAGATTATCCACACATGGTACGGGTTACGCCCTCGTCCAGAAGGACGACCTGCCCCTGTCATTGATCAACTGCCTGGCTACAATAATGTTTGGCTAGCAACAGGTCATTATCGCAATGGTGTACTCCTGGCTCCGGCTACAGCACAACTAATTCTGAAAGAAGTAATTGAGTCAGGAAAATAGTTATAGGTGCGACAATCACGCGAATTTAATTCTTAATGGTAAGAGCGCACAAGCATGTTTTTGTTGAGAGTTACTCTTGAGATTTAACAGTTAACCGTCAATCGTCAAAAAACACCGATCAATTAAAATATATAGGTTAAATGTTCATGAACTGATCTTTGTAGGAGGCGCGGCGCAACCTCTCAGGTTTAACCCCAATGGGGTGTCAGGGGAGTATCCAGCCGTGAATTTTTGATGAAATCTCGATGGTTAATCACGAGTTTGCTGATGGTGCTGATGAGCTGTAGCCCGTCGCCTACTCCATCATCTAATACAAAACCGGTTTCCCAACCGATGCCAACTCCCTCTAAGTTAGAGGACACATCTAAAGCCAAACTGTCTCCTCCGGCATCAGATGCTTTTACTATCTCTGCTAAAGGAATTGGACCGGCTAAGTTGGGAATGACCTTGGGACAGCTGAAACAATCCCTAGGGGATAAAGCAAAATTTGAGGTCAAGTCACCGTTTATTGTCGGTTTCGATGCGATCGCAGTTATGCAATCAGGACAACCCCAATACTATATTCTTTACCCGATGGGAACACCTATGGGTAATTCAACCGTAATGGAAGTGTTATTTACCGAAAACCCTAACTATCGTACCAGCAATGGTGTTGGTCCTGGCACACCCCTCAAACTAGCTGAGCAAACTTACGGTGATGCTACCTTGTCCTTTAACTATGCCAGCGAGTCTAGGGAATACGTCAATTTTGCCAACCTATCACAAGATATAGCCTTTCGCATGGGAGTAGCCGCCAATGATACTAATAATCAGTTTTCTGGCATTTATGTTAAACCCTTGAAAGAATATAACCAAACCAAGAACTATCGCGACTCAGCGACAATTAAATCCGTAGAAGTCTATTGCCGAGATAAATGTCCTTCACCCTAAATACTCATGTACGTGAGCTTATCACTTAAATGCATGAAAGCTCATTTAATCAACAAGCGTTTGAAATTGCTCTGGAAGCAGTAAGGGAAAAGTTGCCCCTCAACTCCCCAGCCATGGGGCAATTCCCACCAATTCCCCTACAAATCTTTGATACTCTCCCATCCACCAACCAAACCCTTTGGGAATTGCTCAACCAAGGTGTAACAGTCCCCGCCATGGTTATTGCTGGTAAACAGACAGCAGGGCGGGGACAGTGGGGACGACAATGGCAATCTCCAAAAGGTGGACTCTATTTATCCTTAGCTTTAGCTCCCAAGTTACAGGCATTGGAAAGCTCCCAGCTAACTATGTGTAGTGCTTGGGGAATTGCTACAGCTCTGAGAGCTTACGCCATACCAGTGTCTCTGAAGTGGCCCAATGACCTACTGCTTAAAGGACGTAAACTCGGAGGAATTCTAACACAAACCCGTGTCCAACAGGGTCAAATTACCAAAGCAGTCGTGGGTGTCGGAATCAACTGGAGCAATCAGGTGCCGGAATCTGGCATCAATTTGCGCTCATTTTGGCAACCCGAGCCCTCTCCCACTGTGACGTCTATAGAAATGCTCGCTGCCATTGTTTTACAAGGACTACTGTCCGGATATCAACTCTGGTCAGAGGAAGGAATGAATAGTTTGCTACCACGATATCTAGCGCTATTCAATTATCAAGGAAGCCAGGTCATGGTAGAAGGAAATCCAGGCATCATAACAGGGGTAACCCCTAGGGGCGAACTGCGAGTGCATCTACACGATACTCCGACCCCAAAAGAAATTTTGCTCAAGCCCGGTACAATCAGTCTTGGCTATCGTAGTTGTTGAGAACTCTTACGGTTAAGGGTGAAATCTTAAAGGTTAACCATCAACAAACAGCGATTAAGGTTAATCAACTGATCAACAAAACAGCAATTATGGCGTTGCTTAATAATGGAATGATTTTAAAATTTTTGTGGAATGGGCATCTTGCCCGTTCCACAGGTGCGCACCTATAGAATGGGCATCAGGCGTGGAAGCGATGCAGCGCCTTCACGCGGGGGTTTCCCCCACTCGCGCTTTGCATGGCTGACACTGGCATCTTGCCTGTTACAGTTTCCCGGCGGGCAGGATGCCCACTCTAGTCCTATTCATTCCAAGACTGACGCAACGCCGGAATTATGGCTGATGGCTGAGCCGAGCGAGTATAACTGTGTAGTAATTATTTAGTGAGTCGTAAATGACCAAAGAAAACTCCCCTGGTAGCACCCTGTATAGCATTTTCTACCGATGTCCAAAACTCATCCATGGACTGAGTGTGATGAGTAGTATTGGTGTCCTCAGCAGCGGTATGGTTGTGGCAAAAACTCAGTCACCCATAGAAGCTGTATCAGTAAACACGACTACCAAATCTATAACGGAAGCAGCATTTGATCCAACTCTTATTGCTGCTTTGCCTAAACCTACACCCCCAACCTCCTTTCCGGTGCCAGCTGTGCCAGTGGCAAAACCAGCTCCAGCAAAAGCTGCTTCAAAACAAGTATCAGCAACCAAAGTCACTAAACCCATTGCCCCACCAGCACCAAAAGTTGCCCGGAAATCAGTAGCTCCTTCGGTGCCAATCCAGGTCAGGAAACCGATTGCTCCACCAGCTAGGAAATCTGTTCCGACAAAAGCGATCGCAGTCAAACCAGTACAGCGTAGAACCCAATTTTCTGTACCAGCTAAAGCCACTGTAGCCAAGCCACCGAAAGTCAAGCTCAATCCAGTAGCATTACAGGCTAGTGTTCCAAAAGCGGCTGCTAAAAATAGCTATATTGACCGCACAAACTACAATGTTGGTGCCACTAAACGGTACACTCCCCCCTCGGCAGTTGTTTTAACTGAACGGTCAAGGGGTTGTCGCACCGTAGCCAGAAATGGCCAACTCAGGGGGAATTGTGGTATTGCCCCGAGGCGTCAACCAATTGCTATCTCTGGAAGTAGAAGGAACGGTAGAGTAACTCAATTACCCAGACCACGAGTAATTAGTACTCAAACTGCTAGATATAATCGGGTTCGACCACTCAGATATAATTCAGTTCAACCAGTCAGATTTAATCGAGTCAAACCTGTCAAGAGTCGTCCAGCTAAATGGGTTCCTCGTGGGATTAGCGTTGCTCGGCGGAATCGGTCTGTCCGTAAACTTCCTACAGCCTTAGCCTACTACAATCTTACCCAACGACCCTCAGGATTGGCCAATTTCAGGCAATCCAGCTTTGTGTTCCCCGTAACCATTCCTTCTGCCATTAGCTCCCTATTCGGCTGGCGGATTCATCCGATTTCCGGTAATCGCCGTTTCCACGCTGGTACAGATATAGCAGCACCCCTAGGTACTCCAGTTGTTGCTGCCGCTGATGGTGAAGTAGTAACAGCTGACTTCTTAGGTGGCTACGGTTTGACCGTTATGGTGCGCCATGAGGAAGGTACCCAAGAAAGCCGCTACGCTCACCTATCAGAAATCTTTGTCCAACCTGGGGAATGGGTACAAAAAGGAACTGTAATTGGGCGCGTTGGCAGCACCGGTAATTCTACTGGTCCCCACCTACACTTTGAATGGCGGCATGCCACTCCCCAAGGCTGGGTAGCAGTGGATGCTGGCTCCCATTTGAAGTATTCTTTAGGTCAACTAGTCCAAGCCCTACAGGTAGCCCAAAATACCTCCTTTTCCCTACGAGGATTTTAGGGCAGTGATGGGGTGATGGGGTGATGG
>WTKN01000007.1 GCA_011524395.1 Moorena sp. SS36440bin_2 | reverse complement strand
GATGGGGAGATGGGGAGATGGGGAGATGGGGAGATCACGAAAGTATAGCGCTTTCTAATCTAATCAGGTACACAGGATTTTTTCACTATTCCCGATTCCCGATTCCCGATTCCCGATTCCCGATTCCCTGTTCCCTTGCTATAGCTCCAAGGAAACTCCTACTTTGGGAGTGATGACTTTGGTGGGCAGGTTGTGCTGGAGGAGTTGCGATCGCAATTCTTCGAGACTGCCCTGTTCCCGCAGCACGGAAGTCAAAATCCCTTGATACTCTACAATTTCATCGGCTGCTGTGGGCAGAAATACTTGGGGTTGCAACCATTGCGCCAACTGCAGTGCTGTCTTATGGCCTTGAATCACTGGCCCTAGTAACGGTAATTCTAAGGTCACGGCTGGGCTAATCACGACATCAACTGGGGCATAATCCTTGACTTCAGCAGGGGGATAGCCATGAGGTTCGTAGTAAAGACTGGTACCACTATCCAACTGGGTGATCAGATAGGCATTTTCCTGCTGGAATGGACCAATGGGTGCTCCTGGCAAGGCTCGGATTTCTATGTGATCTCCTAACGGAAAGGTTTCACCAGCAGTAAGGGTAGTTACCTGGGTATAACCTAGCTGTTTGACTACCTTTGCTGCACTAGTAGAGGCAACCACTGGAATAGTTTTGTCTAATTTTTCCAAGGTTGGGGTATGGGCGTGGTCCTCTAAGCCTTGGGAGAGCAAAATTAGGTCAATTTTATCGGGAATGCTATTAAGTGCTTCGGGTTTGTCCCCTTTAAAGAACCAAGGTTGGTTGCCAAAGACCAATGAACCCACTAACCAGGGGTCAATCAGAATTCGTTGCTCTGGCAGTTCCAGTAGCCAGCTGTTTGCGCCGAAATGGGTGAGATACATATCTATAGCTATTATGAATTAGTTGAGGTACAAATTTGTTGGTTTTAGGGAACAGGGAACAGGGAACAGGCAAAAGGCATGCATGCTAAAGGCAAAAGGCAAGAGGCAAGAGGCAACTTGACAACTTACAACCTTGGACTATTGGCCACCCCTGCGCGTTCAACTTCCTAACCTTAAACTTTAAAACTTTCATCATGGTCTTCAAAGTTAACCCCTTCTTGACACTCCCCGGTCTAAAGACGCGGGGATTCTTGCTTCATAGAGCCAACGTGGCTCTTCCAGACCGGAATCAGGAAGAGTAGAGGTCGATTCTCCACAAGAGTTTGGATCAATGATCCAGGTTCCGGTGTGCCCCACCGTACCCAAGGCTCTTTTCAGGATATTGATTGCAGCATTGTGGTCTCGGTCTAACTGGCACCTACACTTACAGACATGAGTCCTAGTTGACAGTGACTTTTTAACCGCTTCGCCACAATCTGAACAATTCTGGCTTGTATAGGCAGGATTTACCGCAACGGTGACTCTACCAAATTTTTGGCCAAAGTGCTCTAACCATTTTCTGAATTGATACCAACCTGCATCGTTAATAGATTTAGCTAGACAATGGTTTTTAACCAGGTTTTTCACTATCAAATCGACCTAGGCTACCAGGTCGTTAGACCGGATTACGCAACGTGCCGGAGATGAAACCTTAGAAGAGTGCAGCCTTACAACAAAATCTGTCACATGCAGATGCATAGCCTACCAACTTGCTTTGGCTGCACTCTTCTTGCGGTAACTTCGTTCCCAGTCTCTTGGCATGTTCTATGCGCTACGCGCAGGCTACGCCAACGCGCTGCCTACTTATTTTGAGATGTTGTCTGCCTAGTCTATTAACGGCCTTATTACGGTTAGATGTTCGCGAAGCGTGGCCAAAGGCCTTGCCTTTCTTTTTTCGAGATACTCGACGCTGATAAAATTTCAGACGCTTTTCCCCAGTTCTATAAAATCGGGGATTGGGTTCTGTGTTACCTCTAGAATCGGTGTAGAAATCTTTTAGCCCTACATCTAATCCTACAGTAGCGTCAACCGGTTCCAATTGTTCATTTATATCAGCAGAGATGCAAAATTGAACATAATACCCATCAGCCCTTTTTACAATGCGAACCCGTTTAATTTGCTTCTTGTCAAAGCGCCACAAGTCCCAGGTACCCTTGAGCTTTAGCTTTCCGTTCGCGTAGCGTGACCGAAGGTCAATTCCCTTCTTGTCACTGAAAGTGATTGATTTCTTGTCAGGGGATAACTTCCATCCTGATTGCTTATACTCAACCGACCTACAGTGTTTTTGAAAGCGAGGAAAACCTTTCTTTCCTGGTACATTTTTCTTGCAGTTTTGAAAGAAGCGAGAAATTGATGACCGGAGATGAAACCTTAGAATAGTGGAGCCTTTATGGGTGACTGGCTATGGGTAAAAGGATTAAAACTTTTGTAATAGCGTGATTTGCGCGGTCTTGGGGGTTTCCCCCATGAGCGACTGCATCAAGACAAGGCTCCACTATTCTTACGGTAACTTCTAACCATGGCCTTTCAGCCGCAGCTTGCCGAGCCGTAGAGTTTAATTCATTGGCAAATGAGAATTTTTTAGCAAGTATCTTGCAATATTTGCTAAGGTCATATTTCCCCGTCCCTTTATTGTCCATCCATAGACGGATGCAGCTATTGCGTATAAATTTGACTGTCCGAATTGCTTCTTCTATAGCTTGATATTGGATAGGTTTACCGTATGCCTTAAACTCTATTATTATCATCATAAATCGACCTATTATTCTATAATATTACGCTAGTATATTTGGCAAAAAATAAGTTATATTCAAACATTTTTCACGGCAAATAAAGTCGCTATTAGCTTTCATACCCGGTTTAAAAACACGGGTCTTTCAGCTTTGGGGGTTACGTAAATATCGCTAAAGTTAATGGTAAAATCGATATTATTTAACTCCAGAATTGCTGCTTCTGATGTTTGCTCAGTGAGTAACCATTGTCCTTCACTGGTTTTGGTATGTTGAATCACATGATATCTGGCTTGGTCTATCAATATATATTCCTTAAACTGTGGAATTGAACGATAGTAGAGAAATTTTTCTCCTTGGTCATAGTTTCTAGTAGATTTGGATAAGACTTCAACAATTAGCAAGGGATTCATGACAGTAGTCTTCCCTTTTCCGGTATAGATGGGTTTACCCTGAATAACCATAAGATCAGGATAGGTATACTGGCTATAATCAGGTATCCACAATCGCACATCACCGATATATATATCGTAGTCTTGTCCTTTTAAAGCAAACTTTAAGTTAGCTGCAAAATTGAGAGCAATTTTATTATGATTTGTAGTGCCTCCAGCCATCGGTACAATTTCTCCATCCCGATAGTCACTTTTATAATCAGCAGCTTCTTCTAGTTCTAAATACTCCTCTGCTGTGTAGTAGCGTTTTTTATCTTGTAATAGCATAGTATTTTTATTTTAATTAAGAATTTATAATTGGGAATTATATAGCAATCATAAATGATTTGTGAACAGTGATCACCTTTAATCCTAGGTATAACAAGGATCACGTTTCGTCAACTTACCACAACCTATTGATAATTCCCATTTTGAATTAAAAATGTAGAAGTTGGAAGTCTAGATTTTTAATTCTCAATTCTCAATTCTCAATTCTACATTCTCAATTCTTAATTCTTAATTCTACATTCGAGAATCGCCTAAATCAAAAACAATCACAAATTCAGCATCAGGCATTAATCGTTTTAGAGCCTTTAAATGCCCTTCCGCATCAGAACGATTGCGAAAGCGACCAACAACAACTCGCTGCATCTTTGGTAACAGGCGAACGATGGCCCAGGGGTGTAGCCGGTGATAATAAGTCATAATTGGGTTGTCTCCTTTAATGGGGGGAACCTAGAGCCAGCCTAGACTTGTAGACCCTAAGTAGGCTGGCTCTTCCCGTGGACGTTTTCCATCCACTTTTTTAGTATATCACAAAAAACATAATATTATAACATAGTTTGAAAATTTTTGTAAAGAATTTCTGATGGCTGGGCGTGTTGAGTATCTGTCAGCGATTGACCTTCGTCCTCAGCTTCCGCGCTTATGCGATTAGCCCGAAGGGCGTTGATAAGCGCGATCGCTCACAGATACTCAACTATTGCCTATTGCCTATTGCCTCTTGCCTCTAATACCTGATAGCTGGTGCGTTACGGGGCGGACTATCTCAACGCTGGCTATGAGGTTGAACATGAGGGCAAGCCCGCCCCTAACGCACCCTACTCCCTTGCTATCTCCCACACACTTTTGCCTCTTGCCTCTTGCCTCTTGCCTTAGATGTTCCCTGTTCCCTGTTCCCTGTTCCCTGTTCCCTGATAATTCCTCCACATTTCCAAATAAGCCTTTTCCATTTCCCTAGTAAATTCCTTACCATTCCACAAGGGGGCAGTTTGTCGAGATTGTCGCAGTTTCCAGGAAATCTGTTGTCTCAGGGCAGGGTCTTTGCCTAAGCGAATCCCCCACTCGATATACTCATCATCTGTCCAGGCAATGCCTTCGGTGATTCCGGCATTCATCATCATGGTGTAACTGTTGCGAGCAACAAACTGTTCTCCCACTCTGGTGACTAGGGGAATACCCATCCACAGGGTTTCTAGGGTAGTGGTGGCTCCATTGTAGGGATAGGTATCCAGCACCACATCCGCAATGCCTAAGTTGGCACGATGAACCGCTTCCGTAGGTACTTCTGGTAGAAACCGGAGGCGATCGCACTCTACCCCTTCTTCTTCCGCAATCTGGTTAAAGAACCGTGTGATCGAGTCTTGGTCAGATTTACCTTTAATCAAAAAGTAGCTATTGGGGACGGCTTTGATAATTTTCATTTGCAGCCTTGTGGTATCGGGATTGCGCTTGTATCCCTTCTGACTACTCAGATAAACCGTGGCATCGTTAGGAATATCCAGGTGGTCCCGACGTAAGCTCGGTACACCCACTTCAAAGCCATCCACTGCAATATAGGTTTGGGGTAAGCGCCAGATTTTCTCGGAATAGTAACCTTGAGCGGAATCCGGTAATACGTAGGGGTCAGAAATCACGTAATCAATAGCAGGTAATCCTGAGGAATCCCACCCTAGCCAGGTCACTTGTACTGGTGCCAGTTTCAGGGCCATCACTGCACAGGTGATATCTAGGGTGATGCTATCCAGGTCAACTAAAATATCCAGTTGATCCTCATAAATTTTCTCAGCCGCCTCTAGAACATGAATCCCTAATTTGCGAGGATGGTCTACCTGATTGGTATACCAATCTTGGAGGTTATCCTTGACTAGCTTGTAGTCTAGGAAATAGCCATAAATTTGAAACTGCTCCCGGTCATGATGCTCAAACAGCCAACGAGCTAGCCAGCCCACGGAATGCCGTCTTAAACAACCCGACAAGTATCCGACTTTTAAGGGTCTAGTAGTTTTTCCCCCATTCTCAATAATTCCCCCCTTATTAAGGGATTCTTGCTCAATTCCCCCCTTATTAAGGGGGGCTAGGGTGGATCCATGCTCGACCGGTGCAAGCCCCCTAAATCCCCCAATTCTGGGGGACTTTAACTCAATTCCCCCATCCTCAATTCCCCCCTTATTAAGGAGGGGGGATCCATGCTCCCTACTCCCTACTCCCTGCTCCCTACTCCCTTGATTAACAGATCCATACCACTCTGCTTTCTCCTTGACATAACCCCGAACCTTCCTCTGGAACAGCTCAGCGATTTGATTCAAAATTGGTCTGAAATGGCTGGGCTCGTCCTTAACATGAGCCAGAGGAAAGAATGGGGTAAGCAGACGCAGAGTCTCAACATCAGACAAGTTAGCTGGTTGTTCCTTAATTAGTGAAAGCAGCAGTGATTCTAGAGTCTGGCAAGCTGCAGACACTTCCGGCCAATAGCCCCCAGCATTCATGATCCCCCGCAATACCAGGTTAATTCCGGATATTTGGTCTGGTAAAGATTCCGATAAGGAATAGCACAATTTAGCGATTTCTATGCCCTGGTGATACTTACCAGCATTTTGATAAAACGTAGCGAGATATCGTAAGATTTCTATATGCTCAGGATCTAAGGAGCGATAACGTTCCAGAAAACGAGCAGCGATGGTCGGTTGCTTTAAGGTATGCCCAATTTTCATAGAGGCTGAGAGTAATGGCAAAAACCAAACCTCAGGATTGGGCAGGTAAGCTAAGCAAGCTTCAGTGAATGCTAGGGAGGTTGGATGTAATGGTTCGGCGTCTAATATCTGCCCTAAAACCTGTTTTAAGAATTTAGGACTGACCAGGTTTAGTTGCTTTTGCCCCCCTGC
>WTKN01000146.1 GCA_011524395.1 Moorena sp. SS36440bin_2 | reverse complement strand
TTAATTCTTAATTCTTAATTCTTAATTCTTAATTCTTAATTCTTAATTCTTAATTTTCAATCCAATCTTTTCCATAAACACTGTTGATGATGGCAAGGATGGTATAGTCCACCAGGGCTGATGTTCCTCTAGGGACTCCTGGTCATATTTACCAGTGGCAACTGCAATCACACGAGCACCAATGGCTTTGCCACAGTTAATGTCATGGGGAGTATCGCCAATCACGTAAGTTTTTTCCGATGGAATCGCGCCATACTTTTCCGATGCGATCGCTAAAGCCTGTTGGGCAATATCAACTCTAGTTTCAGTTTTATCGGAAAATCCACCACCACTAAAGTAATCAGCCAAGCCATAATAGCTTAATTTTGCCTTTGCTCCTGCTTGGATATTTCCTGTGAGCAACATCGACACCACATCAGTTCGATCATGCAAAGCATCTAGAATTTCAATTACCCCCTCCAGGACATATCCTTCTCGGCGGGGCAAACTCTCAGGCAAGTAGTTAACGTAGTATTTCAGCAGTTGATCCACCAATTTCGGTTCTGGGGACAAACCGTACTGCTTGAGAATATTAGCGACAATTATTGGGTCTGTCATTCCTGCAGTTTCTAGATTTGTCAGTGAAACCGTTTCACCAATTACTTCACTGGCAGCCTCTTCTAGGGCAAATATCCCGGCTCGTTTTGTGGTTAATAAAGTGCCGTCAATGTCCCAAAATAAAACGGTAGTCATGACACTCCCATGGTACTATAGACTGAGGTAATAGTTGTTAGTTAATTACCAGTTATTATTATAACATTTATCAATTGTAACTCTTGGCTCTTGGCTCTTGCCTTTGCTTGAGGGAGTATATTCACAATTTAAATAACAATGCTAAATCATACTTTTATGAATATCAAATGCTAAGCTTTCAGCATCTAGCCGATGAGCACGAAGCACTTCCTGATTTTGACCGCATTTCGGAATCTCAAATACTCCAAATTGCCTTACCTGTAATTGTCCAGACAATCCTAATTCTGCCAAGCCACTTACAATCCGATCCCCCTGTCCTCCTATTACATAATGGTTATCCAGGGTAAATACCCAGGAGTAACCTTGGAGGATTTGCTCCAACCAGTCTAAATCTACAAAATTTAGCCAAGGCAAATTCACTACTTTTAGGGTGATACCGTGATTCTGAGCCAATAACTGGGCAGCTTGATAGGCTTGTGGTAGCAGCACGGGACCGTAACCAAATAAAATAGCGTCTTGCCCCTCAGTTAAGGCAATCCCCTGACCCAACTCCAACTGATAATCCTCTGGTAATTGATAGGGAATCTGACAGGGGATCGAGACTAGCCTGATATAGCAACTACTGATAGTTCGATGCAAACAGTAGTCTAGAGCTAGGGATACTTCTGCTTCATTAGCTGGTTCAATCATCACCATATTCGGTACCGCCCCTAGGGCAGAAATATCCCTTACCGATTGGTGAGAATGACCAGGACCACCGGGTAGCAACCCAGCTAGGGAGCCAACATAAATAATCTTAGTCCGTTCGGTAGCATTATTATAGATTTGCTCATTGGGTCTGGTGGATAGGAAACAAGCAAAGGAATGCACGATGGGCAGTAACCCTTTCAGTGCCATCCCCCCGGCCTGGGATACCATATCTTGTTCGGCAATGCCACACTCAAAGAACCGTTTCGGGAACTTGTCTTTAAAGGGAATCAACCCACAATCGAGCATTAAATCGGCATCTAGTACTACCAGGTCTTGATTCCGTTCTGCTTGGGTAACCAAAGCTTTGGAATAGGCACTAACCAGTCGTTGCGCCCCATCACCTACAGCAGGTTTGCCATAGGATACCATCTCCAATGCTAAGGGGGATGCTCCAATTTGTTCCAATTGGGTATTGGCAGCAGCAATTAGTTCTGCGACTCCGGTCGTGTAGGCTTCATCATCCGGTGCGCCACTATGGAAGCGATATAAGTTGTCTTCTGCTTTGATGGCCGTGTGTTCCATAAAGGAGATTCCTTTTCCCTTAATGGTGTCAGCAATCAGGATTTTGGGCCCTTTTGTGACTGCTTTCAATTTTGCGATCGCATTCCCTAAAGCCTTGACATCATTGCCATCACAGCGGTCAACATACCAACCATAGGCCGCAAACTTCCGTTCCAAGTCCCCCAAGTCACTCACTTGGGAGACCCAAGTATCGGACTGGATTTTATTATGATCCACAATCACAGTCATCTCATGGAATCCCAGATTTGCTGCTGGTTGGAGAGACTCCCAAAACTGACCCTCCTGCAACTCCCCATCCCCAGTTAATATATAAACATTTCCCTCTCGACCCATCAGCCGATTTGCGCTAATCATCCCCTTAGCCTTAGAAACCCCCATTCCCAAGGAACCAGTATTCGTTTCCAAGAACGGAATTGAAATATCTGGATGGCCAGGTAGTCCATCTAGCCGCCTCAAGCTATGGATACGCTCAAACTCCAGCAAACCATGGCCAATCAAAACCGAGTAAAAACCCGGTACATCGTGACCCTTAGAGGAAAAATAAATATCCCGTGGTTGATTAGAGTTAGTTTTCCTAACCCGTAATTCATTTAAAAACAGCCAACAAACAATATCTAAACTACTAAAACTACTACCAATATGCCCTGAACCCGCCTGTTTTATCATATATAAGGTATTGATTCGACAGTAGGTAGCAAAAAGCTCAGTATGAGTTTCGGGAGTAATGTCTAAATCCTTGAGGCGTTCAAACTCCCGAAACGGGACTAGAGATAGATTTGTCATTGGTTATTGGTGATTGGGGTTGTTGGTTATTGGTAATGTTTTAGGGAGTCGGTAATCGGGAATCGGTAGATAAGGTTTGACGTTTTTTTATCACTGAATCATATCCAATTTAACTGCATAAGCGCTTAATCGGTTACTTATTTACTTGCTTAACCTTTAAACAAATTATACTTAGCATTGTTGATCAAATAAATAAGTAATTATAACTAATAATTACAGAAAATAGCGGTTCTCATAATAACGATGTACACAGGATCTTTTTCCACTTCCAACTTCCCTCTTCTTTCTTCTCTACTCGCTGCTCCCTGCTCCCTACTCCCTGCTCCCTACCAAATTTAAAAAACTAAATTGGTTTCTGGGAGACCATAGGTAAGTGAGCTTCTCCCTGTGCTATTAAATATTCCAGATACCACCAATCCTTCAAGTCATTAATATCTAATCCCTCATGATCATGGGTAATAAATGGCATAATCACCTTTCCAGCAATTGTATACTTTTTCAGTACCACGTTTGACCAAGCAATTTCTAAGCTAGCATTTTGCACATAGACCTCTGGCAAGGCCTGATACGGAGTACTATGCCAGGGGGTATGGGGGGTTGACGGTTGGAGGTTATGGTTAACCTGATAATTGCCTAATTCATTCCCGTAGCGTGGCCTTGTCGCCAAAGTGTTCTGCTCAAGCAACGGTTTCATCAGGCTGCCCTTGAGTACCCACATTTTACCAGGATGCTGCTGGCATTTCTCTACTGCCCGTAAGGAGTCTACTTGATTAGCTTGAGCCAAAAACCCCTGCCAAGCTCGTTGAATGGTATGTGGTTGGCGACAAGGACTGGTTGGTCGCAGGATGCTGAAGCAATCAAAGTCTCGCCCCATATCACTCAAACGCCTAAGGGTGTAATCAATCCACTCAATATCTGGTGATTTGTCAGTAGCATACTCTGGCGGACGCAAAAATGGTACCTCAGCGTTATAGTAACGAGCAATTTCCGCCACCTCCTCTGAGTCAGTGGAAACAATCACTGCTGAGAACACTTGGCTTTGGGTTGCAGCAGCAATAGTATAAGCAATTAACGGATGCCCTTTCAAAGGACGAATATTTTTACCAGGTACTCGTTTAGAACCAGCCCGGGCTGGAATCAGGGCAACTACTGTCGGAGTTTTAGAATCCACCAATTTTACTGATCTTAGACAATTATCTTGCTGGCAAATTTTTGTTCACCACTTTATAGTTTACAGAAATAATGAATAGGTAAGCTATCAGCTATCAGCTATCAGCTATCAGCTATCAGCTATCAGCTATCAGCTATCAGTTATCAGTTATAGCAATCCTAAAGGAGCTTTATTTTCAGCTGACGGCTGACAGCTGAACGCGCACGCGTGAGCTAAAAGCTCACGGCTGACAGCTGACGGGAGTCGGGAGTAGAACGGGCATCTTGCCCGTTACAATTTTACGAGTAATTGTTGGTTTTATAATAACTCAGAATTGCCGTTAGTTATCTATTAGTAATTGCTAGAGTTTAATACTTGTAAATATTGACAAGTATAGTGTATAATTGTAGATGGTTAATCAATTATTTTAAGGACAAATTACTGGGTTTTAGGAAGTAGGGATTAGGGAGTAATAATTGCTCCTTGCTACCGTCAATTAAATCGCAAATACTTCCCTTAATCATGGAAGAAACTTGTTCGCGTAGCGTGGCCTTTTGGCAAAGGTGAATCATCTGGTAAATCATAAGTAGTAAAAACCCGTTATAATAGAGCAATGCTAAAAATTAACCGTCACAGCGTGTAATCGCGAATCACACCATAAAAATCACACTATAAACAGAATCTGCACTAGTTTAATCAGAATGATAGCGGTGATACTACTTAGGATTTACACAGAATTTTGACCCTATTCTCTGTTCCCTATTACCTAAAATCCAAAACGTACTTCAAGCAATTGATAACTGCTATCGTAAACATTATCTTGCAGCAAAGCAAATGACAAACTCAGATCAGTTTGATACCCGTTTCAATCTTTTACTAACTGCTCTCGAGCGGATCAGTCAACAGATTGAACAGCTCGGTCACAGAACCGATTCTAATGCTCGTGCTATCGATCAAACCAACCAAAAGATTGAACAGCTTGGTCACAGGATCGATTCTAATGCTCGTGCCATTGAAGCTCTAACCAATACTGTCCATGAGTTCAAACGAGATCGCGCTCAAGCATACTCTTTGATGGCAGATTTAGCTCAAAATCAATCCCGAATGTATGGGATGATGGCCAACTTAGATGAGCGACAAGAACAACTTTCTAACCGACAGGGGGAGATTGTAGAAATTCTGAAATTATTGACTAAATCTCAAGCAGGGTAAATCTAAGCTATCAGCTATCAGCTGACCACTGATAGCTGATAGCTTAAGCAAAAATAGTGGCACGGTCACCGTAAGCTAAGGTGCCATAACGTTATCAGGAAACTGCCCAAGCACATTACCCGCAGGCCCATATTGGCAGACGACATAGAAGGCGTTATATTGTCTACCTTGAATAGTTTTGACGCCTTGCGCTGCACCACACCCTAATTGGGTACTCTTCTTCCACACCACCTGAGTAAAATGCCCGGTCTTTCCAGAAAATCCTGGATTGGCATAGTCATAGTCAGAAACCTCTTGGTACCACTTAGTCACTGCTTGGTTCCCTAGGGTAGCTGTGTCTACAGAGGATGCTGTGGTATAGGAGACAAAGAGATTTTCTCCCACATTCTTGGTTTTACTGTGTTGGAAAATGCCATTGCTGGCCAGATGATTCGCCCAGCTTTGAGCACTGTTGTTGAGAGAACTACTCAGGGTCATATTAGGACTACGATGGGTGCTCCGATAAGTATTGTGCTTAGACAAACTTGTGTTGCGCAATGTACTTAAGTTTATTCCTGTTTGCCCAATAACTGAGTTACTATTGATTATCCCCAAAGGAATTATCGTTGCCAAGCCGACATAAACAACTCTCAAGAATTGCTTCCGATTCATGGACTTAATTTCTATGTCTCAGAGAACAAACCAATAGACCTCTGTGCAGCAAATAAAGTTCCAGCTACTCACACACCAGTACTGGTTAAGGGTAAATCGGTACCCGTTAACGAGAAACGGTTACCCGTTTATTACACAACAGTACTGGTTAAGGGTAAATCGGTACCCGTTTGTTAGATAACAGTACTCGTTTCTCGCTAACTAGTACTAGTTTCACTTTAATAAGTACCCATTTTTCATATAACAGTACTCTAAACTAGGAAATACCATGGCGTTAGCACCAATATAGTTCAGGTAAGGGGGACATGATATGAGCTGTCAGCTGTGAGGGATTACCTGAGTAGCGATCGCGTTTCAGTTTTTTCCTACTGATATAGCGTTTCTAGGACTCATGAGATACACAGAATTGTTTGACTATTGGCTCTTGCCTTCCCCTCTTGGCAGGGGTTAGGGGTGGGTTCCTCTTACCTGCTCCCTGCTCCGAACGCGCCCCGCGTGGCCTACGGCCTCAGTCCCTGC
>WTKN01000398.1:5214-6395 GCA_011524395.1 Moorena sp. SS36440bin_2 | reverse complement strand
TCTTCGTCTCATTATTTGTCCAGGCGATAAACACCTCAAAGTCTTCAATCGCACCCTTACGATTACCCATTAACGCCCTAGCTAAACCCCGACTATCTATAATTACAGCATTATCAGGTTCTAGTTCAACGGCTTTTTCACAGGCAAACATTACTTGATCAGCTTGGTTATACAGACTACCCCGCCTACAAAGTTTATTCCAATCATAAGCAGAAATTTGTAAATTAGGATCTAGTTCTTGAGCTTTTTTGTAGCTTGCTAATGCTTCTTTGATTGCTTTAGCTTGAGGTTCAAACTCTAAACTAGGGTCAAGTTCTAATGCTTTTTCAAACTTATAAACAGCGTCATCAATCTTACCATTAAATGCTAGTTTTTCCCCTTCTAAAAGAAAAGCTGTTGCAGAAGCTTCCACCCCACAAAGATCACGCTCATTATCACTGACATCAGGGTTATTTTTTAGGTAGCCACTCAGCCCATTGCAAGCGTATTTGAGGAGTTCATCTCGGTTAAAGTTCCACAATTTCACGGTATTGTCACGACTAGCAGAAGCGAGGTATTTACCATCTTGGCTGAAGGTGACATGATTAACCCAACCCTGATGGCCACTCAAGGTCTCCACTAATTTGCCCTCTGTTGTCCACAATTTCACGGTATTGTCATTACTAGCAGAAGCGAGGTATTTACCATCCGGACTGAAGCTGACATGATTGAGCCAACCCTGATGGCCAGTGAAGGTGTGCAGCAATTTCCCCTCTCGCGCCCATAATTTCACCGTCTTGTCATTACTAGCAGAAGCGAGATATTGACCATCCGGGCTGAAGGTGACATGATTGACCAAACTCTGATGGTCAGTGAAGGTGTGCAGCAATTTCCCCTCTCGCGTCCACAATTTCACCGTATTGTCAAGACTAGCAGAAGCGAGGTATTGACCATCCGGGCTGAAGGTGACATGATTGACCCAACCCTGATGGCCAGTCAAGGTGTTTACCAATTTGCCCTGTGTTGTCCACAATTTAACTGTATTGTCATAACTTGCAGAAGCGAGGTATTGACCATCTCGGCTGAAGGTGACATGATTGACCAAACTCTGATGGCCAGTTAAGGTGTCCACCAATTTGCCCTGTGCTGTCCACAATTTAACTGTATTGTCATAACTTGCAGAAGCGAGGTATTGACCATCT
>WTKN01000398.1:4990-5114 GCA_011524395.1 Moorena sp. SS36440bin_2 | reverse complement strand
CGGCTGAAGGTGACATGATTGACATCACCCTGATGCCCCCTCAAGGTTTCAACCAATTCCCCCTCGGCAGTCCACAATTTCACGGTATTGTCCCTACTTGCAGAAGCGAGGTATTTTCCATCTC
>WTKN01000398.1:4595-4890 GCA_011524395.1 Moorena sp. SS36440bin_2 | reverse complement strand
GTCCACAATTTCACGGTATTGTCCCTACTTGCAGAAGCGAGGTATTTTCCATCTCGACTGAAGGTGACATGATTGACAAAACCCTGATGGCCAGTCAAGGTGTGCAGCAATTTGCCCTGTGCTGTCCACAATTTCACGGTATCGTCACTACTAGCAGAAGCCAGGTATTGACCATCCAGACTGAAGGTGACATGATTGACATGATAATCATGGCCAGTCAAGGTGTCGAGCAATTTGCCCTGTGCTGTCCACAATTTCACGGTATCGTCACTACTTGCAGAAGCCAGGTATTGAC
>WTKN01000398.1:0-4495 GCA_011524395.1 Moorena sp. SS36440bin_2 | reverse complement strand
CATCCGGACTGAAAGTGACATGATTGACATTACTCCGATGGCCAGTTAAGGTGTGTAGCAATTTGCCCTGTACTGTCCACAATTTCACGGTATTGTCCCTACTTGCAGAAGCGAGGTATTGACCATCCGGACTGAAAGTGACATGATTGACATTACTCCGATGGCCAGTTAAGGTGTGCAGCAATTTGCCCTGTGCTGTCCACAATTTCACGGTATTGTCCCTACTTGCAGAAGCGAGGTATTTTCCATCTCGACTGAAGGTGACATGATTGACCTTTGTGTGATGCCCAGTCAAGGTGTCGAGCAATTTGCCCTGTGCTGTCCACAATTTCACCGTCTTGTCAGCACTAGCAGAAGCCAGGTATTTACCATTCGGGCTGAAGGTGACATGATTGACCTTTGTGTGATGCCCAGTCAAGGTGTGCAGCAATTTGCCCTGTGCTGTCCACAATTTCACGGTATTGTCACCACTAGCAGAAGCGAGGTATTTACCATCCGGACTGAAGGTGACATGATTGACATTACTCCGATGGCCAGTTAAGGTGTGCATCAATTTGCCCTGTGCTGTCCACAATTTCACGGTATTGTCATCACTAGCAGAAGCTAGGTATTTACCATCTCGGCTGAAGCTGACATGATGGACACCATCCTGATGGCCACTCAAGGTGTGTAGCAATTTACCCTGTGCTGTCCACAATTTCACGGTATTGTCATCACTAGCAGAAGCCAGGTATTTTCCATCTCGACTGAAGGTGACATGATTGACCGAACCCTGATGGCCAGTCAAGGTGTTCACCAATTTGCCCTGTACTGTCCACAAGTTCACGGTATTGTCACTACTAGCAGAAGCGAGGTATTTACCATCTGGGCTGAAGATGACATGATGGACATCATCCTTATGTCCACTCAAGCGGTTTATCTCTCTTGGTTGAGAGAGAGCCTCTCGTAGCAAGTTTGCACCTTGAATCAGAATATCTTTCCTTGGTTTCTTTGCTTGCTGCAACTTTCGATTTACTTCAATTGCATCCAACTGAACATCTAAGCTTTCCTCTCCTGAGACTAAGCGAGCCTTTAACCCTGCAATGTCAGCTTTGATATTTGCATTTTTTTCACCGATAAGTGCCTCATCTCTTTGGAAAACAGCAACTACTGCTAGTCCAGAAATTGCTACAAATACTATTGTTACAAATCCTATAATGCTTTGAAACTGACGTTTTTGGTATTTCTGACTCAAACCAATAAACTCTTGTTCAGCTTCAGATATTTCCTCCGGACGTTGTTGAAGTTTTTCCTGTGCCTGAACCAAAGCAGCTCCCCGCAATAACTGTCCCTTCTCCCTGGTCATCTCCTGCCACTGACCCATAGCTGATCGAATTCTTTCTTGCCAAGCACGGAATTCTCGGTCTTCTTTCATCCATGCTTTCAGTTGCCCCCAGTTACGAATTAAAGCCTCATGGACTACCTCCACGGTTTCTTGTTCAGCATTTTCTGCACTGGTAACAACGGTGCGACTGGTAACCACTAACCGGGCATCAGCTAATCGTTTAACTAATTTCCAGTTGGTCTCCTTTAATTCTGCTTTGGTAGCTACTCGTCTAGTATCTTCCGTACCTTCACCGGGACGTACTAATTGGACAAATATCCGCCTTACCCGTTCTTGTTCCTCTGGCTTGAGTTTACTAAACTCCCGATCAGCATAGCTGGTTAATGCACCAGAAACCTCACCGATTTCTTGATAAGCTTGGTGGGTTAATTGTTTGCTGGTGCGTTTTTTCCAAAGTTCAGTGAGGGCAAATTCCAACAGGGGTAAATTCCCTGGTTCTTTATCCACATCCTTGAGAATGCGTTCCACAAGTCCGCTTTCAAAACTAACCCCTAATTTTTGAGCTGGCTTTTCAATTACTTCTCTAAGTTCCTCTGGATTCATGGAACGGATTTTTACATCCGTATCACGTAGGACATCAGCCAGGGGTGGATAAGATAAGGCATTACCCAAAAAATCAATCCTCAGGGTGGCGACTAACACCCTTTTTTCGGGGCTTGATTGAAATGTGTTTACGAGTGTATCAAGAAATTGGCGACGGGTTTGCTCATCGATAGATGGATTGTAGAGTTCTTCAAATTGGTCAGCAATTAGTAAAATTCTCTGGTTAGGATGATTCCGGTGAATTGTGGCAAAAACATCGGATAATAGAATTTTACGATTTTGAAAATATCCCGCTAATTCACGAGCTTGCGCCATGCGTTTAGTTTCATTCTGGTTCTTCACGTATAGAGGAACCAAGGCTTGAGCTAGAGCAAGAAAAGGTTCTTCTCCAGGACGAAAATGGGTAAATTGCCAATGTCCGGCTTTTACTAATTTCGGCACTAATCCCGCTAGAACTACGGAGGATTTACCACTACCTGATGCCCCTAATACCGTAATAAAATTACGAGTTTGAGTCGCTTGAAACAGTTCCTCGATAAAAACATCACGCCCAAAGAAATACTCGGCTTCCTTGGGACTAAAGTGAAACAACCCTTGATAAGGGCATGGTAGATTGTCACTTGCTGTAGATTGATCTAAATCTTTGGAAGTAGTGCTGCTTTTCTTGTGGTAAAAGTAATTGATAATTTGGATTTGTTTAACCTGCTCCCCAGGCGACTTCGGCTAATGTTCAGGAGGATTATTGTAGTTGGTAAAGTTTACAGTATTAATATTACCACCTTGAAACACAGGAGCTTTATTATCCTTGTTATAATTGACTTCACCACCAGATACCTTGTTGTAATTGAATTCACCACAAGATACTTGCAATTTTTCCCCTTCCACTTGGTTCAAATTATGGATTTCTTTTGCTAATGCTTTAATCTCCTGAGCAAATTTATCATCTTCTGCCATAGCCTCTTCTAAATATTTAGATACAACTTCTTCAGCAGAAATTAAAGCTTTTTCAGCCTTGGGATTACCACGTAACTTATCAATAATCTTCTGGCGCAGTTGCTGGGCTTTTTCTAGGGCTGCCTCAGTGAACTTTTCTACTGTAGTTTCCGCAGCTTTCGTACCGATAAAAGCAAGAGTGACAATAGCTAAAGCAGACAGAGATTCCATATATTACTGAGTGAAAAATAGGCGAAATTAACTAGGAATACAAGGAACAAATACAGAAAAATGATTTGTAATCCAGATTAACTCTGATAAAATAAATGAACATCCATGAATTGGCTTAGGTACGTTCGACTCAGTTATCGAAGTGGGTGACTATAGCCTTTGGGCTACGCTACGCGATGAAGCCAAGCTTCCGCGCTTATGCGATCGCATTTAGTACTCAATTCCAGTTTATGCACCAGGGAAGGTCACACAACAACCGAAACCACAGTATCTCAGTGGTAGACTGCAAAGAGATCACAATAGCAGTCACGAGGCATAAGGCTATTGGAAAAACCCCCCTCCTAATCTTCAACCTTCAACCTTCCAACCTCCTAACCTCCTAACCTTCCAATCCCATTGGTTAAACAACGACTCGATAAATTATTAGTAGACCTTAACCTGTGTGAATCCCGACAGCGAGCTCAGGTGCTGATTCGTGCCGGTGAAGTCATGGTAGATGGACAAATATTAGATAAGCCGGGAACTGAAATTAACACCACCGCTCAGATTCAGGTCAAAGAGAAACCCCCTTTTGTATCCAGAGGAGGGAAAAAACTTGCCAAAGCCTTAGAGGTATTTGGAATTTCAGTAGAAGGACGCATTTGCCTAGATGGTGGGATTTCCACCGGTGGCTTCACCGACTGCTTGCTAAAAGCTGGAGCAAAACAGGTTTATGGTGTTGATGTGGGATATGGACAAGTAGCCTGGAGTCTGCGGAATGACCAGCGGGTGGTGTTGAAAGAACGTACCAACTTACGCTATCTTCAGCCAGCGGACTTGTACGGTGTTTCACTAGTCCCGAATCAGAGTCAAGTCTATGCTGATTTAGGCGTAGTCGATGTTTCCTTTATTTCCTTAACCAAAATTCTTCCTGCTCTGTGGCAACTGCTATCCCCTCCCCGTGAGGTAGTGTTGCTAGTCAAGCCTCAGTTTGAAGTTGGTCGTGACCGTGTCGGGAAAAAGGGAGTAGTCAGAGACCCCCATCACCGTGCGGATGCGATCGCAAACGTTATAGAATCCGCCAAACAGCTAGGTTGGCAGTACAAAGGATTAATCTCCTCTCCCATTACTGGCCCCGCCGGGAATATCGAGTACTTACTTTGGCTAGCAATGAATAGTGCAGTGCCCTATCCCGATTTAGCTGCAATTAGAGAGATTACCAGCAAAATTAAGAATTTAGAATGAAGAATGAAGAATGAAGAATGAAGAATGGTGAATAGTTAAGGCATAATTTCCAATTCTTAATTTCCAATTCTTAATTATACATTATTATAGCGTTTCTCATAGTTATGAGGTATACAATATTTTTCACCTATTGCCTATTGCCTATTGCCTATTGCCTATTGCCTATTGCCTATTGCCTAT
>WTKN01000175.1 GCA_011524395.1 Moorena sp. SS36440bin_2 | reverse complement strand
GGTGCGTTTTCCGTAGGCGAATTAAATTCGCCACGGGTCGCACCTCTGCATCGCTATGTCACTCAGTTCCCGAACCCATCGAGAAGTAATCCTGTTTTATCATACCGGAACCTTTGTCTTTGCCAAGGGGGGGAGAAACCCCCCGAAAAACTAACGTGTTAACGTAGCATCCAATACTTAGTGATCATAGTAATCACCTGCCCTGGCATGCCGGTAGGTTGCAGAGGACTCCACTCCGAAGCCTCTGCGTAGCCCATGGCAGACAAGGTATGAATAGTATTAGTTACTCCTTGACGAGGCCCCTTTAAAATGTGCTGAACATATTGTTCTTTTGGGAAAAGATCTTCAAGATTAATGTCAGGACTTTGATGTTCAGGATTATTGTCGGGGTTAGGGATAAATTCTTGTGACATAGCTCAAGATTTGAATTGTGCTTATATGATTATAGTAATGATTATAATATTAATTTGTCAAGGGTTTTCATATTTTTTTTGTGAGGGGTATTTTAAGGGTAAAAAAAAGCGATTGTGTGACTCGCGTAGCGGCTCAGAGCATCGCAAAAATTATGCGATCGCCTTTGGCGTGGCCTACGGCCAATCGCTTTTTTTTGTATAGCGGTCTGTAGGCTAATTAGGTAAACATATTTTTTTACCTGTTCCCTATTCCCTATTCCCTGTTCCTTGTTCTCTACCTTTACAGATCAAGTTTAAAATTATTGCAATATCTTCTTTATGCTTGCCCCTTTCGAGTCATACCGATACCAGAGAGATAAAGATCAGGAACTTTATAACGTTTAACATCATCTTTAGTCCCTTCATAAATAGATAACAAACCCACTTCTCTAGCAAAACTCAATTCATCATATAATTCACTTACATCAGTTGCATAGAAGGGCGAACGTCCTATTCCTTTAAGACAATCAATCAACTCTTGAAGTTCACTAAACTCTTCATTTATCAAAGCATCTAATGCTTTTTCTGATACCTTTTCAAGAGATGAACTCAAAGCCCGTGGTCGGATGATAGTTTTCTGATAAGGATTTCGCTCTTGTTCGTTTATTTCCCAATCTTTCGCCTCAGCAAAAAGTTGTAACAGAGCACGGGGACTATGGTTGTTACTGCCATCAGCAATTCGCTTCCAGACCCAGTTCCGAGTAAAGGCAGATTTCCCCCCTCTCATCCGCTCACCAACCAAAAGATTCCAAATTTCAAAGACCTGTGATTCACTCAAGTAGTCACTACTTGATAACAAACTACCTTGCTGAATTGAATTTACGACAAGTTCTTTAAATCTGTCCGATTTGAGAGCTTGTTTAATTATAACTTTCAAGAAATCTGATTGATAAACCCATTCAAGCACTACAGAGCGTCCGAAGAAGTGACTTTTATTATCGAAGCGAAGGCTAAGCCAGATATCTTGTCGCAATAGAATTTTGAATTTTAAATTTTTAAGATCGTCCCCTAAATCAGTAATTAGCGAAAGCAGTCCTTCAATGGCTTTAGTCCGTCTTTCTCGATCTGCCTGTGTATTGCCAAAGCCTGTATCCAGTCCATCGAAAAGAAGAAGAATAGTAGATTGTGCAGCACTATCAAAACGCTTTAGCCAATCTCTTGCCAATAAACCTACTTGAGATTGTCGTAGTAAACTCTCAAACCATCGCACAACCTCTAATTCCCTAGTAGGATCAGTCCCTAGAACTTGTGAGAGAGCCTCATCTGGTTGAGGCTTCTCTCCAGGCCAGGATAGGTGACAAGCAAGACAAGTCTGGAGTAACCAGAAGTCACGCCAGCTTTTTCCTGTAGTTTCTAAAGCCTCATCAATGGCCTTGAAACTTTCAGAGTTGATAACCCACGGGCGATCCTCTTTAAGAGGACTGGGAGATAAAACTACAATCGAAGTTTGCTGAGAATCTTCCTTCAGACGGCGGAAAATAGCCGTTTTACCAGTACCTTTACGACCACGGATTAGAACTATGTTAGGCTTAAGGGCGCGATTGACTAACTGTGTTTCTACAAAGGTTTCCAGAAAATTATCTTGGTATTCTGCTGTTCCTGCAGAAAATTCTAATTCCTGTAAAATTTGCCCCTTACTATCGGGTAAACTATCCGGTAGCTCTTCTTCACTAGCTGTAGGGAGAAAACGTTCTAACCATTCAGCAACCGGCTCAAAGTCACGCCACGTTTCTTGATTAGATAAAATTTTATCTGATGTGGCAATCTCTTCTCGATAGGGAATAAAATGTGTAATATCTGATTCTTTAATCGGCTCTGATCTTGATTGTTTATCCTTCAGCACAGAGAGCCAATCTCCAATCCATTCAATAGCTCTATGTTGGTATCGTTCCACAACTTCTGATGCTTTACTAGCAGGAATTGGAGACACAATAAATCGTGGCTCTGGAGTAAGCCGCTGGTCAGTTTCAGTTCGTCTAGTCTCAGCAGCAAGCAATGCACGAACCAGTTCACCCGTACCCCTTTGAGCTTGAGGATGAGGAAAGAAAACAATAATTGCCAGATCAGCCAAGTCAAACAGCAGCGGTCCATTGAGAGGAGTCATTCCTGTGCGAGCATCTAGTAAAATAACATCAGGTTTGAAAGGAAGACGATCACTACTTAAAATCTGAATCAGTTGACGTAATGGATTTCTATCTTCCCGATACCAAGCTCCAGGCTCCATAAAGCTCAGTAAACGCGCATAATTGGCATTGGGCAAACCTGCCGGAAGACAGTAAATCTCATCAGTTTCAGAAACCCTCAGAATATGATTACGGATGTCAGGCTCTTCCCCTTGCTCCAAACTTAGTAAAACAAAGACTAACCCCTGTTGATCCTTAACCTCGTCTTCCTTTCCAAACAAAGCCGCTAATCCTGGAGCTTCCAAATCCATGTCAACACAGAGCACAGTGCGTCCACGACTAGCAAGAATTCGGGCAGTATAAGCCAGGGCAGTTGAGCGACCAACTCCTCCTCTGAGGGAATAAAATGTTGCAACGATCGGTCGCTCAAGGTCTTCGTCTAGATCCGATGGAAATAGGATTGCTTCAGGATTACTAGAGCCAGAGCGAGCCAGAGCTTCAGGCCAAAAGGGTACGTTTTCCAGGGTAGAATCAATGGGAAGAGGGCCAGCCCATTGCTGCTCTTCAGGAGTTAGTAGATCTAACCACTGAATTGTCAATTCTTCTAGCCCCTCTAGAACAATGTTCTTACGTTCTTGTTTGGATTTGCCATCAAATCCTCGGGAAATGACAGCAATACGCCAGCCTAGAAACGGATCGGGTTTAACCCGCAAATCTGTAATATCTAAAGCTGCCCGTGACATATTTTGATGAATACGCTCTTTGATTTCTGAATGGTTCATCTGCGCCTCCCGGATTTAGGACTAATTTTAAACTTTATAAAGTTTGTTAATTGCTTTGCTCCATCTACCAACTCCGCCATTGTCAAGCTACTATTACAGGTTATTTGATAACGTAGGGATGTATCCCAGTTTTCTATAAAAAATGTCTTTGCACCTGTAGAGTCATGGATATCGGAGAGACGAAATCCCGCTGCTTCCCATAAACCCCGTAGATTATGCCCCTGATTGCCATGTTTCGGAAATGATTTATTTCTAGATCGTAATAAAGCTTTGAGACTAGATTCAATGGCATAGCCTGCCATATAAACTGATCCAATTGATTGACTTCTATTTTTGAGTATAGCGTCTGCATCTGCCGCCCGTTCATTTGCAATATCTAGCCAGTCTTTGTAATTATTAGGAACCATTATAAGTATAATTCCAATTAATAGGATAGATTATAACACAAAAAAAAGTCCATAATAATGGACTTAACTCGCTCTATAATTAGGGTTTATAAATTTGAAATAATCCTGAATAATAATCCCTTATTAATTATCCTTTCTTTTCAAAACTGAACCAGCACCTAAAGCAGTAAGTCCCAGTAGCGCTAATCCAGACGCCGGTTCAGGTACACTAGTTGCATCTGGCTTTGACGGATCGTTGGTAATGGTTTCCTTAAAATTAGGATTGGGATCAACATAGGTAGTTGACAAAAATGAGCCTGAGTCAGGAGTAAACCTAATTCCTGACTCTCTATTCCAGGTAAGAGTTTGACCACCTCCGAAAAAATACCTCCCAAAATCGATATCTAGAGTCCAACTATCAGGGGTAGAGAAAAAAAGGATACTAGGGCGAGGGTCAACGGGAATACAAGGGTCAATGCTAAAACAAGGAATAATAAAAGGAGGGTCTATAGGAACCAAAGTAATAGTAGAAGAAGTAATAGTGGGAGAAGTAATAGTGGGAGAAGAAGGCAAAGGTTCAAGGGTATCAGAACCTCGTGGCAATGAACCTTCTACATCAAAAAACCAAGAGAGTAATTCCCCTTCAGTAGTGTACTCAACAAATCCTTCGTAATCTTTAGTTTTTGGAATCAACTCTATCAGAGGAAAATCGATAGGAGTAAAAGGGATGATAGATAACCATGTAGGCTCATAGATTATAGGAGAAGATAACAATTCAAGAGTGCCACTGAATTCATGCTTGATTATCTGGAAAGCAGCAGCCGGGAAAACTCCAACAGTAGCAGAGGTTAAAGCGATAGCAGTAGTAACAACACCTAATTGTTTAGAAAAATTAATCAAAGGAATTCTCCTGGTTGAGTAAGTAGATAAATTGAGTTAATTGCACCACAAAGTGGGCAATTAATATTTTTGATAGTTTCCAAAAAAACTCAAGCACCGAAGAATTGATCAGACAATTTAATATGGTAAAACTTTAACCTTTATGCCGAATTATTCTTCTGCCACAAAAAATAACTCGATCACCTTTGCTAAAATTAGACTATCACAATAAATGACAATAGTGTAAAGATTAAATTAACTTATACGCCAAATTACTGACTGCTTTTTTTTAGGATAGCCTCTGGCTTTTTTGTTTTTTATTTCGCGATGTTGCTCCAGTCACTTACAGTTGTGTTAACCATGATAGGCATTTATACTTGCAATTAATGCTAAACTTAAACAAAAAAAAGTCCATAAAAATGGACTTAAATTCCTCTAGACTTATGGCTTATTTTTATAAAATAGGACTTGTAAATGCAAATTTATCGCTAGACTGCCCCCCTAGCCCCCAATTTTGGGGGGAATAAAACTATAAAAGTCCCCCAAAGTTGGGGGATTTAGGGGGCTTTTCCAAATTATTTATGGCTCTCCTAGACTGATTATAGTAAATGAGTAGTTTAAATCAGCTTAACCCCTTAAATAGCAAGGGATTCAACAAACTAAAAATACATTTTTATTAAAATTGCATTTTTAAATTACTCAAAGCCTTACTCAATAAGGGCTATAGCTATTATTTTAGCATAATTTATCATAGCCACCCTAGGAGAGCCTTATTTATCCTTTTTTCTCAACAATGAACCAGCACCTATAGCACTAAGTCCCACTAGCGCTAATCCAGAAGCCGGTTCAGGTACACTAGTTGCATCTGGCTTTGACGGATCCTCGGTAATGGTTTCGCTAAAATTAGGATTGGGATCAACATAGGTAGTTGGAGGTAATAGGGAACCTCCAAGAGTAAAGGTAATTCCTGACTCTCTGTCCCAGGTAAGGGTATAAGCCCCGGCATCAACAGCCCTACCAAAATCGATATCTAGAATCCAACTATCAGGGGTAGCGTCAAACGTCGTAATAAAGTTTCTAGGAGGAAGAGGAAGAGGAGAAGGAAACGGAGAAGGCAACGGTTCAAGGGTAATATCAGAACCGACTTGCTCTAACCCTTCTACGTCAAGAAACCAAGAGAGTAATTCCCCTTCAGTATTGTACTCAACAAACCCCTCGTAATCTCTAGTTTTAGGAGGAGGCTCTGGCAGAAAATCAGGAAAATCCAACAATTCAAGTTCGCCACTGAATTCTTGGTTAATTATCTGCTCAGCAGCAGCCGGTAAAACTGCAACAGTAGCAGAAGTTAAAGCGACAGCAGTAGTCACAAGAGCGAATTTGTGAGAAAGATTAGTCACAGCAAGTATCCTCGTTCAGTATGTAAAAAATAATAGGGAACAGCGGATCTGGGAACAGGGAACAGGGAATAGGAAACAGGGAACGGTAGGAAATAATTTAAGTATTCAGCTATCAGCCTATGCGCTACGCCCACGCTACGGTAACGTTTAATCTGAGTTAGGCCTGAAAGCTGACAGCTGTTCGCGTAGCGTGGCCAACGGCCAACGGCTGAATGCTTACGAAATAGTTAACAGGATTTTTTGGTTATGATAAATTATTAGGATTTATCATAATCGCTTTTAAACTAATAGAGTTAGCTTGAATTATAGTCACCTAAAAAAACCATGTCAATACTTTATCAAAAGCACTAAAATTGACAATGCCAAATTGCCTGATTAGTATAG
>WTKN01000230.1 GCA_011524395.1 Moorena sp. SS36440bin_2 | reverse complement strand
CTCACTGACTCTCGTTACCTGACCCTTGATGCTGTAGTCAGATCAATTTTTACTGGTCTTGTAGGTATCTAACTATCCAGCCCACTAACAAAGGGAACCGCTCCATATCGACCTTTGAGGTAGCCTTTCTGTAGAGATTCATCCTCACGAATTTTAAAATCTAGTAAGGAATAGAGGTGAGTGCTATTGTTACTATCTTTTTCTGTGAACCATATCTGGTCTTGATTTACTATGTCTCGATCTAGGAAAGTCGTATCGTGGGTGGTAACGATCAATTGAGCATTATTTTGATTAGCTGTTTGGTTATTAAACTCCTTGATTAAATAAGTTGATATTTCTGAATGTAAGCTGCGGTCTAGTTCATCAATAATTAAAATTTCTCCATTATCCAAAGCATTTATCCAATATCCTCCAATTTCAAATAATCGTTGGATACCATTTGAGATTCCGAAATCATTTCCCTTGATTAATTTCAAAAAATTGTCACTATAATTAGTATATCTATCAAATTTTAAAGCCGTAAAGTTAGAATAGCCTTGAAACTTTGATGGAATTAACTTTAACTTAGAGCTAAACCAGATAAATATCTTTCCTAACTGAGGATGGTTATTTTGGGCGGCATGAGATAGAAATAAAGAATTTGAGCGAACAAAACCCTTAATACGTTCCTTCTCGCCTTTCAGCCCTCGCCCAAAATACCAATCATACTCCTGTTCTTCTGAACGATAGTTACGCTCAAACCAAGTTTGAGCACGTCCTTTGGGATACGCGATTAGCCACTCTTCATACACCAGCTCTTGGTCTAAGGAAAATCCGTATTGGTAGCGAATATTATCCTGAATGAAAATAATTTCAAAACAGCTTGGCTTCTGCTGGCAGTCAACATTTAAGCGAAATGGTTCGATATTCCATCTACTGCCAAGCTGCATGCCAGTAGCGGACTCTAGCACAATCTGACGCATGGTCTGCATTGCACGCACCAGATTGCTCTTCCCCGAAGCATTAGGACCGTAGACCACAGCGCTAGTGAGTAGGCGCAGAGACTTGACATTAGGCATCGGGAAACTATTGCTATTCCGCCCAGTTTTTTTATTAGATGCCACCATGCTCAAGGTCTGGCGCTCTTTAAATGAGCGATAATTTTCTACGCTGAACTCAACTAGCATCACTAGGGTCTCCCATGGTTACTTAGGGATTATCCATTAATTTTTGTGAATAGTAAACAATGCTAAAGCCATGATTTAGTTGATTATAGGAAGCTAGTTAATAGAGATGCAATTGCATCTGTTACTAGTAATACCAATTACACAAAGTATTAGTACACCTTAATCTCCTATTCCACCGCCTTACATTATCAGTTTATCACCTTATGACCTGATTCCCGTATCCTCTGTAGCAAAAATAAATAAAACTCTCATTATTGCTAGGCAAATATATCCATGATGGACTAACATCAACCCAGGTTTTATTCCTTTAAATTTTATTCCTAAAAAGGAAGCTCATCATCCATTCCGAGTCTAAGTTTATTCCCGGATTTGTTAGGTAATTCAATAACACCCGCTATCAACTTCCAACAAGGGTCACCATCCTTTGTCCAATGATCAGGTAGCCAAGGCATGCTGAGACTAACCGTAACCAAACACTGATTTTGCGGTCGATACCCTAACTCTAAATACCTCACAAATATCGGATCAGTAATCGTAGCAGTCAATTCTTGTCCAAAATCTGTTACCAGTGAACCTTCCCATTTTTCTACACCCTCACGTCTGATACCAATAGGTTGAACCAAGAATTCCACAGCTTTCACCAGTTGGAGTGTACAGCGTTGCTCTACCGGTAATGACTGCAAGAAACTCACCGTTACATAGCGCTCATTATTATGGAGAATGTATTTTTCCCTGCTACAAAACTTATTCAGATATCCAGCGGGAACTTGTCCTACTCGTCGCCATTGTCCTGGTAATACCAAAAGATTTTCACACTCAAAGCCAAAGTCGGGTCCAGTTTTAGCCAAAGGAATATCTAAAATATCCAGTAACGTTGGTTCCCTTCCCGCAATTTGACGCATTGGTTTCGGAATGCGACCATCCGGTAAATCAGATACAGGACGAATCCATTGACATTTCAGAGAATTAATTCCAGCGATACATCTATCGCCACGCTTCCAGGAGTTAGCCAAGCAAATAATCTGAGTCATGCTGCTATCTAATCCCAAGTAAGGTTAGTTTAGACTACTGACCTAGATCGCCAAATCCGGTTTAGTTATGCAACGACTTTGATATTTTTCTATGGTCTTAGCAAAGGGGATTTGGGATAAATCATAGGTGAACTATCTTTATAGTTCCCAATTTTTGACTCAGATATTCTGCTACTAAACGGCGATGACAGTTATGGGGAGTAGGTTCACTACAGAGCAAACAGCTACCATCTAATAAATCTGGTGATACCGTCTTTTCGATTTCACGCTCTGTAATTAATTGTAAGAACTGTTTTTCATAGGTTTCCCAATCACCATTATTTTTTTTATAGGTATTTAGGATATCCTTAGTCGGAGCCAATTCTAGACGATGTGTATAGTCAATATTCCCAATTTGGTGCAAAAAGTATTCAAAATCTTTGTTTTTAGTGAAACCAGCTAATTGAGATTTATTATTGAGTCTCGTATCGATAACTCGCCTTACTCCAGCATTAATCAGAAGCTCAAAGAACTGTTGAGCACTCTTTTTAGTAAACCCAATTGTAAATAAATTAATAGTTTGATTCATATCTATTACTTATGAGGTACACTCATTTTTTTTATCCCTACTCCCTACTCCCTACTCCCTATTCCCTTTGCTAGATAAGCAATAGTATCCCCTTGCCTATGATAAACTTCCTTAAGTCTATCCTCGCGAGAGCGATTTTCCCAGTTATCCATAGATGTAGCATCATCAAATAGGGAAAGTTGCTTCGGTTGTTTAATTTGGGAATCATTTAACCCATGAGAGCTGAGCAGCCTTTCTTCTAACTCCTGATGGGACTCTAAGCTGCCATCATTGAGAATATGATTAATCTCTAACCCCGATTTCACTAAATGTTGGCAGACTAAAATTGTCCGATGACAAGTGATCGGGTCTTTTTCAGCACACATCAAAGCAATTTGGTACGTTTCAGCCCCTTGAATTACCCGTTTAAGACCCGCTGAAAACAGGTCAGTGGCGGCAATTTTTTCATATAACGCTTTACCACCAACATAACAACTGAGATCAGCCGGTCTTGCTCCCAACTCCTTACCCAGAAATACATAGCGAATTCCTGCCGACAATAGTTCAGCCTTGAGGGGGGCTTGACTAAAATGAGGTAAGTAACGGCTGTAAGGATGCGATCGCACATCAGCCACCGCCGTAATTCCATGCTGTTCTAGTAAAGCAATAAAATCCTCAATACTAAGATTAGAATGACCAATAGTGAATAATTTTCCAGTATTACTGATTGTACTAATCATTTACAAAAACCTCCCTTATAGCGTTTCTTGCAGTTATGAGGTACGCTCTTCAACCTCAAAGTCCCCCTTATTAAGGGGGATTTAGGGGGATCAATTTGTACCTTATGGGATATATAATTTATATATATCAAGTCCGGTTGAATACCCATAATATAAGTGTATCGAAGGCAGAGGGGATAAGGCAGCTATGCTGAAGCAATGGAGTAAGGTTTAAAGAAAAAAGCTGAAGCAGCAGGGTTATCCTTTAAAGTCGTGCCGCGAATAACAAAGTTGTATTACTCCCTGGGCGGCTTATAGTATTTTGTGTAGGATTAAAGGGAGTGTTACTTGAAAAGGAATCCTCCATTGTGTTGATCATTAGACACTATAAAGATAGTGACTTAAATGATGTCATGTCTTCATGGGAAAATGCATCAAAGATAGCTCATCCATTTTTAACAGAATAATTTTTAGAACTAGAACGTTACAACATTCCGAATGTGTATTTACCCAATGCTGATACCTGGGTAGCTGAGAATAACGGACAAGTTATTGGTTTTATAGCTCTAATTGGTTCTGAAGTTGGAGCAATATTTGTACAGCCATTTTTTCAGGGCGCGGGAGTAGGCTGGGCACTCATGAATAAAGCCCAAGAACTCCATGGCAATCTTGAAGTCGAAGTATTCAAGGACAATCCGATTGGTCGTAAGTTTTATTCAAGTTATGGTTTTGAGTATTTAGAAGAAAAGCATCACGAGCCAACGGGAAAACAAGTACTTCGCTTGAAGTTTACGAAACAGGAACCTTTGGCACAGCATTGAACTTAGGTACACAATATTTTTGGCAACGTCTCCCTACTCCGAAGCTGCATTCCTCCCTTAATAAGGGCAGGGCTGTTTCATTAATCAGAAGAAAAGTCAGGTTAATAGGCGTGAAAGGGAGGTGGGGTGGGCACTATCTCCCCATCTCCCCATCTCCCCATCTCCCTATCTCCCTACCGAATTGATAATTGCTATAGTTGGTTAGGTCAAATTACAGTTAATTAGCTTTAAGCTTAGGGGATTCCACTGGTATAAATGGAGTAACGTCAACTTTCACTTTAAACGGTTTACCTAGCTTAATCTCAACCGCATCTTCAAACTCCTTAACCTGTTCTGGTGTAATCAGTTCTATTGAACGCATAGCAATTTCGATCTCAGGAGGATTCTTTGTCCGATCGATCTTCCAATCAGAAACTTCTCTAACACCTTCTTTGTTAAACAATGAACTGTTAATCAATTCCTGAACTGGCTCTTCAACTCTTCCTTGCTCAAGCACGTCCCAAAAGGTAAGTCCTAGGGGCACCACTAACACAGCAATCAGCACTAAAGAGACTCCCCAATTTAAAGACCGGCTCAGTTCAGTGCTCTGAGCATACCCGCTAAAGATATAAACGATCATACAAGCTAGGTTAATCCCAATCAGGTTAGTAATATAAAGGAGAAATGCGCCCTGACTATAAGCCCATTCTCCCTGGGATAGGGTTAATCCAACCACACAAAGGGGAGGCATTAGGGCTACGGCAATTGCTGTCCCTGGTACCGCATCTTCTAAAGAGGGACGAATTTTAGAGAAACCACTAATTCCCCCGGCCACGATCGCAACCAGTAAATCAATTAGATTGGGTTTAGTTCTAGCTAAAACTTGGGCTCCAAATTCAGGGAATCCGATAACTGTACCAACCAACCAAGAACAACTTATACCCAGTAGGGTGCCTACAGCAATAGAAACAAAACTCCGCCGTAATAGTTCCCAATCTCCTTCCAAGGTAGCAAAGGACAATCCTCTTAAGGGCAACATCAGAGGAGCAATAATCATCGCTCCAATAATCACCGCAGCACTGTTGAGTACTAGTCCAAAGGTAGCAATTAAACAAGAGCTGATGATTAAGACTAAGAAATTGAGGGTAAGTTCGGATTCTTCAAACAAAGAATTCCTTACCATCATAATTGGAATGGCCTTTAAGCCAAAGTTCCTGACAAGATTCAAGGTTTTGGAGACTCTAGTTTTAGTCTTTTGATTTTTTTGATTCTTTTGAGCCTTTTGATTCTTTTGGTCTTCCATAGATAATAGATGATGCTCCCGACTATTGAGCTAATCTTTTACGAACACATATTGACAATTAACCATAATATCAGGTATAGTATAGCACTTCACAATCTGACTGGTAGATCCGATAATCATTAGGTAAGCTTACTGCTCCTAGCAGTCACTGCTATGTAAGCATATGCGCTACGCACAGGCTAGGCTAACAGTTTTCAGCTTATTTTATTCAAAACCTGATAGCTGACCACTGACCGCTGATACCTGAATACTTGCACTGCTATTACCTGAGCCGATTGTCAATGAATTCTATTGTTTCACCAATTAAACAGTTACTGATCACTGGGCTACTAATCTTAATAACTCGATCAGTCAAATCTGGTGGCTAGCCCTATAAGTATTGGCTGTATCCGTAGGACTACAGCAGATCAAAGACAACTTCATTGCTCCGAGAGTTCTCGGTAACTTGACCAGTTTATCGCCAGTGATTATATTTGTCTCTTTGCTATTGGGAGCTAAACTGGGAGGATTGTTAGGGGTAATTCTCGCAATTCCCCTCACAGGTGTAGTGAAAAGTCTAGTGGAAATTATTAGGGAATCGGGAATCGGAAACAGGAAATTTAGAATTGGGAATTTAGAATTGGGAATAGTTAACGATTAAGCTTAATACTAAGTGATTAACGAGACTCATAAAATATCTCTTCTGTCTAGAGTGACAGAAGAGATATTCTAACATTAAGAAGTTCACAAATAAGCTTACAATCCCAGAGCCGAGCGAGTTGCAGGTCCAACGATTCCATCTACTGTTAAATCTTTTAGCTTCTGGAATTTCTTAACAGCTTCCTCAGTACCTGGACCAAAAACGCCATCTACCTTGACAGTAATAGTTGCTTTAACTAAAGCTTCCTGAAGTTGGCGAACATCATCACCTTCGAGATAGGGTTGAGTCAGGCTCAGTCTTCTGTCTGGAATAGATTCGTTAGTTTTTCCAAAGCCAACTATAGGGGCTTGATTCAGTCGCGCTTCAGTATTTCCTCCGTAAATCCCATCTTCAGCAATGGGTTTGTCGGGATTATATCGGTTCCAGAGTCGCTGAAACGCTTTAACTGCAACAGGACCGATGTCTCGTCTACCTGTGCCCCTATAGTCAAAGTGAGGCCTATCCGCAGGTCCAAACCACCTCCAACCCTCTCGCTCTAGATAGGGTCTCCAGCCTTGCTCGTCATTAATATCTAGGGCTAAACCACTCTGGTGATTACTTCTACCAGGACGGGCAACCAAATTAATACCACAGCGTCTAACTTTACCATGATTGAATAGCATTAGTTGCTGAGCAATAGTTCGGTAAGCAGAATTGACCGAAAGAGTCCGACCACGAGCCTTAATTGCCCGTGCCAGGGACTGCTTAGCTGCTGCCTGAAGGAAAGGGTGAACTGCTGGACCATTAGCCACATCTAGGTCGGCAAAACTTACCAAGCTATTGGGTGCGATGCTATTCATTTCATCAATCAGCTGCTGGTCTAGTCCCCCCAGCACAGAAGTAGAGCAGCCAGGAGCCTGTCGAACAGTAGTTAATCGATTTTTTGCGATCGCTTGTGTCTGGATCAGGGCTTCAAGTTGATTATCTATCAGGTTAATTTGGTGACAATCTTCACAAAAATCTGCATTTTCTGTGTGTTCTGATTCAAGATTGCTATAGTCTTTCATAACTATAAATTTAGGATATATACCTAACTCAAGGGTTTACTATAGTTGCTTTCCCTGAAATCTTGCACCACTGTCACTAGCCGTAGCTTCGGCAATATAGCGCTACGCGCAAGGCAAGAGGCAAAAGGCAAAAGGCAAAAGTTTACTACAACAGCTTTTGCTACTTATATCAATTTCAAACACCTTGATGCGTAGTGCTATATTAAGTTATCCCTAGCTTAATCTTAGAGTGGAATCATTGCCCACTCTAACTATTTAGGTGCAATAAGATTTCAGTACTATTTTTAGTATCAGCAATACAATAATCCTTTGACAGTACCCTTGAGGGTACTTTTTTTGGAATCGTTAGTGATTTTATTTGATATAATTAAAGATTGTGCCAGATGTGTTTAACAGGCAAAAGGGAATAGGACAGAAGTAGTTTTCGAGATATAACGGTTTGTGTCTAGGTTAAGTATAATCCTGAATCGTGATTTTTCACTAATGACTAATTAATACAGCAGACTCTATAGTAATCTATCAACTCTCAAGCTTCATATCGGCAAAGTGTTCCATCAGCATCCGGTGGATAAAGATGTAACCTCCTCCTACTTTTTGTAGGAGGATGCGATCAGCGGCATAGTCCAGGAAGCGGGCATAGTTCCAGGGGATGTAATTGTTACGGTAGAGGATAAGGCGGAGGCTGAAGTGTTTGATGCAGGCTTCACCACCATTCCTCAGCCATCCCGCCAGCCCGAACATCAGCCCGAACATCAGCCCGAATATCAGCCCTGCGCTCTGCACTCCGATCAGCCCTCCGATCAGCCCTCCGATCAGCCCCAACACCAGCCCGAACACCAGCCCGAACACCAGCGCTACAGTTATAGCATTACGAGCTGATTTCCGAATTCCTTGATTTGGAGTTGTTTTTGTTTCAATTTCTGAAATTTCTAGCCCTTCCCTCAGCCCTTCCATCAACCCGAATATCAGCCCTCCGATCAGCCCGAATATCAGCCCTTCCATCAGCCCTCCGATCAGCCCGAATATCAGCCCTCCGATCAGCCCGAATATCAGCCCTCCGATCAGCCCGAATATCAGCAGGTAAATCAAAATTTTTTTCCAATTAATTTGAAGTATTTCAACTGTTTTGATTTCTTCCGTTACCTCTTGATCCAGAATGACCCTCAGCCCTCTCATCAGCCCTCCCATCAGCCCCATCAGCACTCCCATCAGCCCTAACATCAGCGCGAACATTAGCCCTTCGTCCAGCCCTCGGATCAGCACTCCGATCAGCCCTCCGATCAGCACTCCCATCAGCCCTAACATCAGCCCTAACATCAGCCCTAACATCAGAATGTAAGTTTGTTTTTGCTTTCTATTTTTTAGCCAATATGGCTGCATTTTTTCAATTAAAAATACTGTTTGCGACTCCTCAACCATCCTCTGCGCCATCCAAATTAGCCAGTGCTTTACTTGCGCTTTCTTGTATTGCTGATTAGTCTTACGACGCTTAAACATTTTCTCGATATATGCATTAAAGAGCTGCTTGCGCCGTTCCTCTATTACCTCAGTTTTAGGTAAATCCTCAACTGCTACTCCCTGATAAGCCAGAGTCATAATGTGAAGCATCAAGGGCGATTGGGCTAACTGTTGTAATACTGTATCTTCTGCAATTAATGTCCTCAATACCGTTAAATTATCTCCAACACTATCCAAGTAATGATATATTTTTTCTAAAGTCAGTAATCTTATACAAACTCCTTTCTGAAAATTTAGACGATTGGATAGGGTTTGATAGTCTTTAATCCGACTACACACTACCAAATCGCCATTATAATAATCCTTATTAAATTTGTTCAACGCTAGGATACAGTCGTCTCGATAGTCTGCCTTAACTTCATCCAAACCATCAAGCAATGGTAGCAGTTGCTGTTGCGTTACCAAAGCTTGTGCAATTTTATTAGGAACTTGATATAAAGTGTTCAGTTCCTCTACTAACCAATGTGCTATCGTCTGTCGTTTTTTTGCCCAAGAGGAAAGGTTAAATACTACAGGAATTAGCTGATTAGTGTCTTGTTCAGCACGACCAATTAAATCCCGGGCGAGTTCCAGTAAGGTTGTAGTTTTTCCTGACCCTGGTTCCCCTAAAATGAGTAGGGTTCTTCCTGTCCCAATTTGGTCAAAAATATCAATTACTTTAGTCCCTTCGGGGAAGGGTTGAGGTGAGTCGTCACCGATTTCGAGAATTTCGCTCAAAGGATTAGTAATAGCATCGGGTCTCTCTTCTAATCCCAATTCAATCAGTACCTGGCGATAGAGGGATTTTTCCAGAATGCCTTTGATCCAATAGTTCTTGACTTTAGTGAGTAATGCCTGACGGTTGCGGTATTCTTGGCGAGGAGTTGAACTTTGACTAACCCAACTAACAAACCACTAGAACTGGAAAATACTCTTCCCAATTCCAGCTTTTTGTCCATCACCCATTGAGCCTGGATTTGTCTGTTTGATGTCTCTTTGTTCAGTTGTTGCTGCTTCAGCAATAGCAGCAATAGCTATTGCTTTTAAGCTTGGGCTTCCAGGGTTTGCCCTACGTGCAGCATAAATTAATTCGTCAACCCAACCATCAGCTTCTGCTGTTTGTATTAATTCAAAAACAATGTCGTTTAAGTTACCTTCTCCAGCAAGTGTGTTTAAATTTTTACTTAATTGAAACGATACCATTTGCTCTAATGATGATTTATTAGGGAAAGCATCAGTAAAAGCCTTTTGTAGTATTTTGCGTTGTTCACCGGATAAGCCCATATTTTTACATATGTTATTAGTTCAGACAAACATTCCTGAAGGGGTGACGAAACAAGCTGAAATGCTTGGTATGTAAAGGTAGTACCATTTTATGGTAAAAAAAAGGTAGTGGGACTTTAGCAAGGGAGCAGGGAAACAATCCTGTGAACCTCATAGTTATGAAAAAGGCTCACTAGGAAAACTTCAGTCGTGAAAGGATATACTTCACTACTCTTTCCCATCGCTTACTGGACATGCCAGTCTTTTTGATAATTTCAGCTGTTATCTCTTTCCCGATCACAAACATCTGGTAGAGGAGGGGGATGCGTTCGCGTAGCGTGGCCTACGGCCAATCCCATAACTCCAGCAATTGTCATCTCTGCGTCACTTCAGGTGCTGGAGCAGCTAATGCTAAATCACTTAACAAAAATTTAAATGTCATGGTTTTCCCATAACCATAAGCTATTCCCATAGGGTGCGCGTAGCCCATTAGCTGATAGCTTATCCCTTGAATTATCCTGAATCCTTATAGACAAATGAGTTTAACTCTAATCAAGTCCCGTCGGACATTGATAACCTTAACTGTTACAGTTGCCATTGTATTGATTTCACTCAAGGCAGCAAGTGCAATACCATTGTTTGGTGCTGGTGCTTCATTTCCCGAACCCCTTTACCAGCGTTACTTTTCCCAATACCAACAAGAAACCAGCGTTAATGTAAGTTACAGTAACATTGGCAGTGGTCGTGGTATTGAGGAATTCATTAACGAGTCTGTGGATTTCGCTGCCACTGATATGCCCCCAACCGATGAGGAAAAAAGTCAGATGAAACGGGGGTTGCAAATGGTGCCAACAGCGGGGGGAGCTGTGTCAGTTATTTACAATCTCCAAGGTGTAGTGAGTTCTGTTAGACTATCTCGCGAGACTCTAGGCAAAATCTTTACAGGTCAAATTAGTAATTGGAAGCAAGTTAACACTTACCTCCCCAGAAGAGACATCAAAGTTGTTGTGCGCTCAGATAGCAGCGGTACCAGTTTCATATTCACCAAGTACTTGAGTGCCATTACCCATGGTCTGATCAAACCTAGCCGAAAACCAGATTGGGGCTTCAAGGTCTTCTCAAGCCGTCCTAGAAATGGTGGAGTAGCTGCAGAAGTGCGGCGGATTGATGGTGCCATTGGCTATGTAGAAGCTCATTATGCTGTAGAAAACAACTTCCCTAGCGCTAGGATTGAAAATCAAGAGGGTCGCTATATTAAGCCTAGTCTTGACCAAGCCAGTAAAGGGCTGGTCAATGTGGAGTTTAACCAAGACTTCACCCTAAAACTTAACGATCCAGCCGATGGTTATCCAATTGTGGGTCTAACTTGGCTACTACTGTACGAGAAGTACCCCACTCAGGCCAAAGCCCAGGGGATTAAAGATATGGTTAATTGGATTCTCACTAAAGGTCAGGACCTCAACGGGGAACTGGGGTACACCAGGATTCCAGACGGTATTGCTAGCCAAGCCATCCAAGCAGTGAATCAAAACATAACTGTTGGCTCATAGTAGTGGCTTAGGGTGCTTTGTTGTAACGGGCAAGATGCCCGTTCCACCCCTGATGCCCGTTCCACCCCTGATGCCCGTTCCAGCCACTTGGTCAAACACCTTTAATCAGATGCACCCGGTTTACAGCAACCACACTAGAGTTAGTCTTTGTTTCAATAGGTAAATAGCACCAATCTGCCACCCTTAGAGGGCATTTCAATTTGAAGGTTGTTGCCTTGCACATCCTTACCATTGAATTCGTATATAACGTCTGTGGCTCGGACGCTCCTTCTAATCACAGTAGGCTGGAAGTCAGGTAGCCAGACTCTTAGACCTTTGAGTACTTCTGGCGGTACCTGACTTTGGTCAATTTCTTCTTCAACCTGTTGAATTTCCCCAATTGCATTGACATCCACTTCAAAGCGGTTGCCCTGGGAGTTCTGACCACTCAGTCCATAGATTAGCTTGCCATCATTCCCAATCTCGATAGCTGCATCCGTGGGTGAAACACCAGAAGCAACAGTGGCCGCAGTGATAGCAGGAGCTGGCACTTCAGAGATAGAAATCTCCTGATATATCCCCCCAAAGCTTTGGGTTAATGCCTTGCCAGCTGGGAGACTAAGTGCAAGGAATGAAACCAGTGTCAAGCTAAATTTTCGCAGTAAACTCATCTCCATGTCACACCAAAAAAAAGTTTGCTTTCTTGTAAAATACCATTAAACTTGGCTTATAGTTTTCTAGTACACTATCGCTATGATATAAATTTTATTAGCCACTATTGATTGCCCACTTATAACGCCAGTAAAGTTGGCGAAACTTTAGACTTGAAATGGTCGTCATATAAATTATATTGTTATTGACGCGAACGCGTAATTTAAATAAAAAACAGAATAAATTAAGGATAAATTAATGATTGGCTATCAATTTTTTTTGCAGAAGGTTTTAACAGCAACAGCAGTAACTCTAACCGTTGGCTTTGGTTCTATCAGTGGTGCGATCGCTCAATCCTTCACTGGCGCGGGAGCTACATTTCCTGAACCCCTTTATCGCCGTTACTTTAGAGAATATCAAGAAGAAACAACGGATGTAAAGCTCAAATACAGTGCCATTGGCAGTGGTGGTGGAATTAGACGATTTCTCAATCAGTCCGTTGACTTCGGAGCGAGCAATGTGATTCCAACTCCTGTGGAAAGAAACTCCATGAAACGGGGTTTGTTGATGGTACCAACGGCTGGGGGGTCTTTGGCTGTGGTTTATAACCTTCAAGGGATAACCACCGATGTTAAGCTATCTCGAGATACTCTAGGTAAAATCTTCTCAGGTCAAATTTCTAATTGGAAGCAAGTAAACTCCCGCCTACCGAACCGGAAGATCCAAGTAGTTGTTCACTCAGGCACTAGCGGTACTAGCTTTATTTTTACTAAATATTTGAATGAAATTACTAATGGTAGAATCCGAGCTAGTAGAAGACCTAATTGGGGTTTTAAGGTCTTCTCTAGTGTTCCGGGAAATGGACCAGTAGCTAGCGAAGTTAAGCGAATTGACGGTGCCATTGGCTATGTACCAGCGAGCTATGCTAAACAGCTTAACTTACCGATGGCCAGGCTGGAAAATCAAGCTGGTCGCTACGTCAAGCCTACGGTTGATCAAGCCAATAAAGCCCTAGCCAATGTGCAGTTCAATGATGACTTCACCATCGAAAATATAGATGACCCAGAAGAGGGATATCCAATTGTAGGTATAACTTGGCTGTTTGTCTACGAAAAGTATCCTAAACCAGAACTAGCCCAAGGGGTTAAAGACCTGATAAATTGGATTCTGACTGAGGGTCAAGACTTGAACGAAGATCTACAGTACACTCGGATACCGGAAGATGTTGCTAACCGAGCTATCGAAGCTGTGAATAACAACATCAGGGTTGTTCCATAGAACGACAAAAGTCAAAAGTACTTTGGTATCGGTGTATTGCTGTTATCGGTGTGGTATGGCTTTCGAGCTTTTACCTTTTATTTTTGTTGTGTGAGGAGAATTGTGAAAAACTTTTGCGGTGCATTACCACTGACACCGATAGTACTTGGTGTCCATTTGGTAACCATTACCCCTGCCATGGCTGAGAGCGAGCCAGAAACCTTGACCGCTATAGACCCTAACCCATCACCAGATTGGTCAGATCTTAATCCCAGCCCTAAATATCTAGCGCGAGAGTACTTAAAAACTCCCCCAAAAACTCCTCAGTTAACCGACCAATTCCACCATGAACTAGAGTTTAAGACTACTACGTCTATTCCTAATTCTGGGATATCCACAGCTAGGTTGACTAGTCTGGAGTCACCGCCAGACCTAGAGGTGGCAGACACTGTGATTAATCCCTCTATGGGTCAGGTAGCACCGATTTCTAAACTATTAGACATGCCATCTACTCAGACTAACTCCAATAGTCTAGATAATAGTCTAGATAATAGTTTAGATATATCCCAAAACTTAGGTGTGGCAGACCCCTTGAATAATGCACCAATGGGGCGGATAACACCAGTTTATGAACTGTCTGATGTCCAACCTACGGATTGGGCTTACGAAGCACTACAGTCTTTATTAAAGCGCTATAGATGCCTGACTGGTTACGAGGATGACACCTATCGCGGTAACCGCGCTCTGACTCGCTACGAGTTTGCGTTTGGCTTGAATTTTTGCCTAAATCGGGTCAATGCCATGATTATTGGTAAAACAGCAAACTTGGTAACGGAAGCTGATTTAGCAGCAATGCAAAGGCTACAAGAAGAATTCAGTGATGAATTGGCTACTGTACAGGCTCGGGTCGATAACTTGGAAGGGCGAGTGACTTTCCTCGAAGACCATCAGTTTTCTACTACTACTATATTGCGTGGGAGTGTAGATATTGCTCTAGCTACTGGCTTTGGCGGGAAAAAAGCAGTTCCTTCTGGTCAAAGCCCAACCGAAGATTTTGATGATACTAATACTCTGTTGGGAGGCCGGGCAATTCTCAACTTTGACACCAGTTTCACTGGTCGAGACCTTTTGCGCACTAGACTTAGGGCAGGGAATACCAGTAACTTTAGCACTGGTTTCACCGGCACAGCCATGACAAAGTTTGGTTTTGCCACTAATACCGGCAATGATGTGAGATTAAACCAGCTGTTCTATCGGTTTCCCCTAGGTAATAAAGGTCTGGTATCTATAGCAGCAGCAGGTCAGGGAGCAACTGCTTTGATTCCCACCCTCAATCCAGCATTTTCCATTTCCAGTTTTGGATTCAATAATTACATCTACGACTTGGGTTTTGGTGCTGGTGCTGGGATATACTATCAATTCAATGACGTGCTTGCTACTGGAGCAGCCTATTACACTGGTTCTGCCTCTAATTCAGACTTTGGACTGTTCAATGGTGACTTTGGTGCTTTGGCTCAGGTGACCCTTACTCCATCTGATCGCTTTGGTATGGCCTTGACCTATGTCCGCTACTACTCTCCTCAACCCAATACGGCATCGTTCCTCGGTAGCCAATTCGCTCAATCTCCCTTTGGCTCAAATACAGCCACCTCATCAAATAGCTTGGGTGTATCGACTAGCTATCGATTTAGCGATCGCTTTACCCTAGGAGGTTGGGTTGGTTATAGCAATGCGATCGCAGAATCCTCACCCCGTAACGATGGTTTCGATGGGTCAACCGGATCAGATGCAGACATTTGGAGCTGGGCAATTACCGCCGCTTTCCCAGACATTGGAAAACTAGGCAGCCAATTGAATCTCATTGTTGGCATGCCTCCAAGACTAGCTAGTAATGATGTTGCTGGTCGTCGCGATCGCGATGTTTCATACCATCTCGAACTGTCTTATCGCTACCCACTCACTGATAGAATCTTTATCACTCCAGGTGTTTTGGTGATTGTCGATCCAGAACACAATGATGAAAATGACACCATTGGGATTGGAGTACTCCGAACCCAGTTTAACTTCTAAAGCTTTGGTTGATTACTATTCGAGCAGAAACGAGTTGAGGGTTCGTGGTTTATGCTCAGAACCCTATCAGTGACCATGATTAGTAAACATGATGCTCGGTACGAGCCGCTACGGTAACCCATTAGCCAGCCATAAAACTATGTTCGTCTTGGCATAGAAGTTGACAAAATCACAAATAGAATATAATAGTGCTTAAATGGGTGAGGTACCTTGTGCTTGGTTAATGGGAGTAAAGAGAACAGATATACTAGTCTAGGGAAAAGACCTTCATATTAGCGGTTAACACCGCGCTCTTAGTGCATTTTTTCTTCCCAGTGATTAGATACCAGGCTTCCAAACGTGACAGTAGATTTTTTGCATAGCACCATAACCAAGACCGAAGCTGAAGCAGCTGAGCAACGAGCTGAAACAGCTGAGCAACGAGCTGAGCAATTAGCAGAACGACTGCGACAGGCAGGGATTGATCCAGATAAAATTTAAGATGAATGGCAATAACAAGTGCTGAGTGCTTCAGTAATAAGTCTGCTGAGTAACTTTTATAAACTAGGGGTTTTTAGTAACCATTTTTTTAAAGTAACCTTTTCCAATTTTCAACAACTACTAATGACTACTACTAATTCAAACCCCAAAATTCGTATTGAACATCTGATTAAAATTTATGGCGAAAAACCCCAAGCTGCCCTCAAACTATTTCGCCAAGGTGGGAGTAGGGATTCTATCTTAGAAAAAACCGGTCAAGTCTTAGGTATTGCTGATGTTTCTATGACCGTCAATAAAGGAGAATTATTTGTGGTCATGGGGTTATCCGGTTCCGGAAAATCTACCCTAGCTCGCTGTATTAACCGCTTAATTAATCCCACCAGCGGCAATATCTATATCGATGATGAAGACATTGCCCATGTTGATGAGAAGCGGATGCGAGAGATTCGCCAGAGCAAGGTATCAATGGTGTTTCAGCGATTTGGATTATTTCCCCACAAAACAGTTGCAGAAAATGTAGGGTATGGTCTCAAGGTCCGGGGAATAGATCAAGCCAAACGCCGCAAAAAAGCCTTGGAAACCTTAGAAGTGGTAGGTTTATCCCAATGGGCAGATTATTTACCTTCTTCTCTGAGTGGTGGAATGCGTCAACGGGTAGGTTTAGCCCGCGCTTTAGCCACAGATGCCGAGATTTTACTTATGGATGAGGCATTCAGCGCCCTCGACCCCCTGATTCGGCGGGACATGCAGGATGAATTACTGCGACTCCAAACAGAACTGCACAAAACCATTGTATTTATCAGCCATGATATTCAAGAAGCCCTAAAGATGGGCGATCACATAGCAGTGATGAAAGACGGTTATATTGTCCAAATTGGCACACCAGAAGAACTGATTAACCAACCAGCTGACGACTACATCAGTGCATTCATCCAAGATGTTAACCGCGCCCAAGTCCTAAAAACTGGGTCAATTGCTCGTCAAACTCCTGCCTTAGTTCTTAAAGAAAACTCTGCTAAGGTTGGACTGGAACAGATGATAGACCATCACCTCCAACAAATGTATGTTGTCGATGAACACAGCAAACCAGTTGGAATTGTCAAGAAACAATGGCTCGAAGCAGTCCTCCAAAAAGGAACCGAAGATATTACTGAAGTGATGGAAACAGACTTCCCCACAGTCAACGCTTCCACCCACCTAGAAGATATATTTCACCTCTACCGAGATGGACTTCCTGTTGCTGTAGTCGATACTGACGGTACATTCAAAGGAATGGTCGAACAGTCTGATCTTATCGCTAGTATTGGCAAACCTCAAAAGGTTGTCCAAGACAAGGTAGCTGAATACTAAATGCTATCAGCTATCAGCGTGTCGCGTATCAGCTATCAGCTGATGCCCTACGCCCATGCTAAGCCAACAGCTGTTAAATAAAAGAGGTAAGCATTCGTTTAATCTTAGTTACGGAAAGGTGAATGCTGATAGCTGAATGCTGAAAAACAAAATATCTAGATAAATCGACAATCTATACTATAAGAAGGTTCCTCGGAATAGTATTGTGTTCAATTATTTAATTCTATCCCTTAATAATATCGCAACAAGCCAAGTCGGTCTAGATATTATCTTGAATCCCTTTGAGCTTTATACCTTACCCCTGGACGAGTGGATTACCGCAGTAGTTAATTTCCTAGTTGACAACTTCCGTCCCTTCTTTCAAGCAATTAGCTTGCCCATTACCTGGACTCTGGAAGGGATAGAATCGCTGTTCCTATCCATTCCTCCCCTAATTTTCTTGATTATTATGGGCTTGATAGTATGGCAAATTGCTGGTGGTAAAATTGGTATTTATAGCCTTATAGCCTTGACCTTGATTGGCTTTTTTGGAGCTTGGGAACAAGCAATGACTACCCTGGCGCTAGTGGTGACAGCTGTAGTTTTTTGCGTGCTGATTGGCATTTCTCTTGGCATTGCCTGTGCTAGTAACGATCGCGTGGAGAAATTCCTGCGACCCCTGCTTGATGCCATGCAAACCCTCCCGTCATTCGTCTATCTTGTCCCAGTGGTAATGCTGTTTGGCATTGGTGCAGTCCCTGGAGTAATCGCTACTTTAGTCTTTGCTGTCCCCCCCTTGATTCGCCTGACCAACCTAGGCATCCGACAAGTATCTACAGAAGTTGTCGAAGCTGCGATCGCATTTGGCTCAACCCCAACACAAATGCTTTGGGAAGTGCAAATTCCCCTAGCCATGCCAACTATCCTAGCTGGAGTCAACCAAGCCATCCTATTAGCACTATCGATGTCCGTGGTGACTTCTATGATTGGTGTCGGGGGATTGGGACAGATGGTCTTACAAGGTCTCGGTCGGGTGAATGTCGGACTAGCTGCTGTGGGAGGATTAAGCATCGTTCTGATTGCGGTGATGCTCGACCGGATCACTCAAGTGGTGAGTCAAGGCAACAACCAAATCCCTTGGCTAGAGCGAGGACCCATTGGTTTTGTGCGTTTGAGGTTAACAAAAAAACCACTAACTGGGGCTAATGTTGCTGCAATGGTTTTAGTGGCATTGCTTGTGGGTTTCATCAGCTGGCAACAAATTCCCCAATCTACAACCGAATTAACTGCATCAGAAATAGGACTACCTGGGAAAGGGGTGAAGGTACGCTCTACCTATGGTTATCTAGCCGATTCACAATTCATGACCTACATCGTTAACACGGCTCTGGAAAAGCTTGGTTACGAGATTGAAAAACCCAAACAACTCCAACCAACCACCAGCCACATTGCTTTGGGTAATAACGACCTTGATTTTACCGCTAGCCACTGGGAAAACCTGCACACAGAATTCTTTGAAAAAAATGGTGGCGACAAGAAATTAGAGCGAGTTGGAGTTATTGTTTCTGATCTGTTGCAAGGGTATCAGATTGATAAAAAAACTGCTGAAAAATACAATATCACCAATTTGGAGCAACTCAAAGACCCTAAAATTGCCAAACTCTTTGACTTTGATGGCAATGGTAAGGCAAATTTAGCTGGTTGTATTCCCGGTTGGGGATGTGAGTTAGTTATTGAGCATCACTTAGATGCTTATGGGCTCAGGGATACTGTGGAACACGACCAAGGAGAATATAGTGTCCTAATTGCCAATACCATTGCTCGCTACAAACAAGGAAAACCAATCCTATACTATACCTGGACTCCCCTGTGGCTGGCTACGGTATTAAAACCGGATGAGGATGTGGTTTGGCTAGAAGTTGCCCAAACCAATCTACCAGGACCCCAGAAAGGGTTGACAGAAAAACATACTTCAATTGATGGGAAAAATCTGGGATTTGCGGTGGATCGGGTTCGCTTTGTGGCCAACAAAAAATTTATAGCAGCCAACCCAGCAGCCAGAAAATTGTTTGAGGGATTTAAGATGCCGATTGAGGATATTAATGCTGAAAGCCTACGGGCCGAAAAGGGGGAAAATAGCCCAGCAGATATCCGTCGCCATAGCCAAGAATGGATTAAAAAGAATCAAAAGTTGTTTGATAGCTGGGTTGAAGAAGCTAGCAAAGTTGGAGCAACTTCTGGAATTTGAGGTTCCCTATAATTTACGAGAACATGAATATTGTCAAAATTGAATAATTGGTCATTGGTAAAGGGTAATTGGTATTTGTGATTAATCCCGACCTTTTACCAATGACCCTTTAGCTGCGAGTATTTTGGGTCAACTACCAGACAGTTATCTACCGGTGACATGGGCTCGAAGCATCCGTTGCCCCATCTTCCCACTATCAAAACTGATCACAGATTCCTGTATTCCAAAATTGTCCGGATTAACCTGATCTACCCAGTAAAAAGAAAGTGGTAGATGCACCCTGGTAAAGTCCTAGAGCTAAACTCTGGGGCTTTTTTTATTTAGATACCGTATCCCACTGCTGATTATCGACTGGAACAACATCTGGCAAAGACCGACCCATCCAATACAGCCACCCTAAACCAGCAACTCCCAATGCGATCGCAACCAAACTAACTACTTGAGCAATGCGTAATGGACCGAGCATCAGACTATCCATCCGCAATGCCTCAATCCAGAAGCGACCAGTACTATAGGCCACCATATAAACTAGAGCCATCGTCCCTACCTTCAGATGGGGTTTGCGGCGTAAATCCCGAAAGAACAGAGTCATCAGTAACCCAAAGACCAATAAGTTCCACAAAGACTCATACAGAAAGGTGGGATGGAAATATTCAAAATTCTGAAACCCTGGGGGACGCTGTAGTGGTGGAATATACAATTTCCAAGGTAAATCCGTGGGAGCGCCAAAGGCTTCGGAATTAAAGAAATTCCCCCAACGTCCGATTGCTTGACCCAATATCAGAGAAGGAACTACTAGATCAACTAACAGCCAGACAGACAGTTTATTGAGGCGGGCAAAAATTGTTGCAGCTAAGATACCACCCAAGATAGCGCCATGAATGGCAATCCCACCATTCCAAATCGCAATAATTTGGTCTGGACGCTGGGCGTATTGCTCCCACTGAAACAAGACATAGTAAAGTCTGGCTCCAGGAATCGCAGAAATCACCAGCCAGATAGCCAAGTCGCCCAACAAATCTGGGTTAACGTTACGACTCTTGGCTAGGTATTGGGAAAGGCTAACTCCAATTAACACTGCTGAGGCAATCAATAGTCCGTACCAGCGGATTGTTACGGGTCCGAGTTCAACGATTATTGGCCCAGGAGAAACAAATTGGAACCCTAGGGTTAGAGCAGAGATTGCTTGCAGCATTGATTTATCGATAGGCATCAAACCACAAGTTTCATTGTAGTCTCCTAGAGCATCAGTTAAGTGATCACAAAACTAGGCCAATTGATAATCGGGTGATGAGAGGATGGGATGATGGGGTGTAATGGTGATAGAAATATTCTGATCAAGTGCTTGGTCGAGGTATCGGGACTTTGTTAAGCTTCTGCCATAACTGCTGTAAGAAAGTATAAATAGACTATATAGCTGTCAAAGCTGTCAATAAATTCCTGTAACAGCCTCGATTATGGCAAGTCACTTGTCCATAGAACAACCTTGACCTTCGGTCACGCTTTGCGAACAACCTTCTGACCTTAAACCTACCCGACAAGGGATGCCAAAGGCGAACAACCAAATCACCTTCAACCCAAGATGAATTCCGAACAACTAGAATTAACTATAGGCTGGCTTTACCCTACCCTAATGAGTACCTACGGCGATCGGGGTAATGTCATCTGCTTACAACAACGAACCCAGTGGCGAGGCATTCGAGTCAATGTAATCCCCCTGGATCAGCAGACTCCTACTGAGCAATTCTATAAAGTGGATATCTTAATGGGTGGTGGTGCTCAAGATAGACAGCAAGAAATTGTTATGCGAGACTTACAAGGTAGCAAAGCCAATGCGCTACAAGAGAAAATTGAAGGAGGTACACCGGGGGTATTTACCTGTGGCTCACCTCAATTGCTAGGTCACTACTATGAACCAGCTGTAGGTAAGCGGATTCAGGGCTTAGGGTTGCTGGATTTGGTCAGCAAGCATCCTGGCGTAGATGCTCGCCGTTGCATTGGGAATGTGGTATTTAAGATTACTGCATCACCCCTAGCCCAAGACTTAAAGGCTATGCTCGGGAAAAATCCAGTAGTGATTGGCTTTGAAAATCACGGTGGTCGTACCTATTTAGGTAATGTCGAACCCCTAGCTCAAGTGGTCAAAGGATATGGTAACAATGGGGAAGATGGTACAGAAGGAGCATTTTATCGAAATGCGATCGCAACCTACTCCCACGGTCCGCTGTTACCGAAAAACCCCTTTCTTGCTGATTGGCTGATCCAAACTGCCCTCAAGCAAAAGTATCATATACCAGTGTCCTTAGAACCACTCGATGATACCTTAGCAACCAAGGCACGGGTGGCGATGTTTAAACGTCTTGCCCTGACTAACCTGAGTTAACTAAGACTACTAGCAAGAAGTGGTGACTCTTACTGGGAATAGGGCATCGGTAATGGTAGAAATGTTTACCAATTATTAATCATCCACAGTCGGTGACTTGAGTGGATAGCCCCTCAATGCCTCGTAAACGAATAAACTATTAACTATACCCCCTCCCAAGCAGTTGAGCGAGGGAGTTGGTCAAGTAAATCCGTCAACAGGGATGTCAGCACCCCGCTCTGAATAGACGGAGCCTTGTGCGAAGCACACGCTTACGCAAACGAGCCTCTTTCTTTAGGTAGCTGACCAGCCTAAGTCTTACCAGGACTACGTTATCGGCAAGCGTTGAAGTTCCTACCTTGGGATGCGTGCCAGTCTCAAGCTCTAGAACCGGGTGGTTAAACAGTTGTACGAGGGGTAAGACAGTGCCATCTGGATAGTACCGACCGATAACATTGGCTAGGCAAACTTAACCCCAGAAATGGGAGTTTTGGGGGATTTTTTAAATCCCTCACCCTGAAAAGGGTTGTTTGACGGCGGTTAAAACCGCTGGTTTTGTAGTTCCTCCGCGCTTTAAAAGCGGTGCGACCCCGGCGAGAGACCTCGCCATGGGAACGCGCACCAAGACAGACGCGGTTTCCCTACCCCGTAAAGTCAGATGACTGGAAAAGTAATCGATAGCAGTGCCACTGGAATTCTCATTCTGATCATCCCCGTCGCATTGGTGATGGTTCTTTTGCTAAAGGCATGGCCAATAGTACTGGCCATACTTACCCTAATTATCATCATCAGGCTTTGGCAGCAATATCAATGGCAGAAGTGGACTCGGAAAGTTAATCCCTTCTTCAATCAACTGATTAAAGATAACCAAGGCTGTCTGACACCCATTGACTTGTCGATCAAGGCCGATATTTCTGGAACTGCAGCCAAACAGTATTTAGACAAAAAGGCACAGGAGTTTGGAGCTCAGAGTCAAACCTATGATGACAAAGGCACTGTTTATTACTTTCTGACCGCTAGCGCTCTTGGTAGTATCTTTGATGAGAGTGAACCATCCTTAGAGCCTGAAAGTGAATCCTCCTTGGAGCCTGAGAGTGAATCCAAAACCAGTCAAGCAACCCCGTCTTTGGAACTACAGCTCCAAAAAGATGAGTTCTCTAGCAGTGACATCCCAAAATTGCTAGAAACTCCAAGATCACAAGAATCTGTGGCCTCAAAACTAGCTGCCTTGACTGGTGACACTTCAGGTGAACAAAAAAAACGGGTCAAAAAGAAGCAGGATAAGAAAGTTTATCAACCTCTGATCCAAGCCGAATTAGCGAAGCGACTGGATGTTCATTCCAGCACAGTTGGTAAACGTAAATCTGATGCAGACTTTTCACAATGGAGTCAAAGTAAAGATCCAGACGGAATTGCCTGGGAATATTCATCACAGAGAAAGGAGTTCTTGCCAATTGTGAACAATTAGGAAAATCTCGATCGTGAATAAATTTTAATTAGTCATTATTAATCATTAGCAATTTGTTCTTTGTGATATCTACCTAATAACTAATGACTAATCAGCCAGCTTGCCACAATGATAAGTAGTCAAAGCCCAATTATATCATGCTAGCAATGACCTCATCATACCTAAGGTTATAAAAAGCTGGGCACTAGGAAATCGAATGAGCAAGTTCTGCCTGGGTTGGAGAATTCAACTGGTCCAGAGCATCCCATTTATTCAACATTTGGGATTTGAGTTGTTCAAATTTAAGCTTTAGTATGCGTCTGCTGACTATGGCTTGAGCTATAGGTTGTGAGGTTTGACTAGTATTAGCCGAGTCTTGTAACATTTGGCATTGTTGGGGTGTAAGTGTTACTGTCATTACCTGGTTACAGCGTTGTGGTTCTTCAGTGGAAAACAACAGTAGTCGATAGAAGCCTTTATCTGCTAAGCAACGAGTAATAGTCTGAACTTTCGAGGTTTTCAAGTCTAGATAGCAAGGGAGTAACCGAGAGTCGTGTGCTGTAGAGTGAAGTACAGTAACCCATAGTAGCATCGGATGAGGCGAATTGATGAAGACAAATTGACTGTGGGGCTTGCTGAATAGATAATACTGCATTTCTTGTGGGGATAACATCAAGCATAAGGTGGCAAAATTTCCCAAGCTGCTTGGTAAAATTGCTGGAAATACAATTTTGCTAATTGGTTTATCCTGGGGCCAGGATTGCTGTAGACACACTTGTAACATTTTAACTCCTGATTATCTATTTATAGTCTAATAAACCTATGAATATCATCATTAAAAACTCCCTAAGCTGAAGGCAGAATCAATGAAATATTCCTGCTTCACCGTTGATGCTGTTAATTGGTGAGACTTGACATTCCATAAGGTTTCAGGTAAGTCTACGCTCCCTAAGAATGATAGTGATGAAATATTCAAGGGGTAAGTATATTTTTGAGCGACTACTTCCTTAACGCCATCCTGATAATTCTGGAAAACCTTATTATTCATAAGGGTTCCAGAGATAAAATTTTCAGTCATTGGGGGAATCCCATTGACAAACATCAGGCAGGTAGTGAAAGCAGCTGCTTCGATAAAGGTTCTCCAATAACGATGGTTCATAAGTAGAGTTAAGTTGATTTAAATATAGAAATAAGCCTTAGTATGACAGCAAATCACTAATCAATTACGGTCGTTATCATAGCTTTATTAATGCTTACAATTCCTCTTCAACGAACGCTTAAAGTGTACGAAAAATTACTGAACTGAATTGATGCTATAGTTTCAGGATGAAGTTTGGATGTTTGCGATTGCGTTTTTGTTGTGTTTGATTTGATGTATACCAATCACTCACCAGAAATAGGAGAGGGTGAAAAGGAAAAAGGCTTGCAGGCAACATGGATATCCTCTTGCCTCAGGTTTAACATCATCTTTTTTCCGAGAAAAATCAACGGTCTGACTTGGAGAGTGGGATAGAAGAAAATATAAGTAGTCGGACAAAAGTTTTGGGTGCTGTATAAAGTTTTGTAAATCTAGGTAAAACATTGTGGGGTAAAGGTTACAAGCATTTTACAGTTTTCGAGACAGTACCGTTTATTTATGTCCGACTACTTAGCAATTCGATTTGAGTTGTGAAATACCAGAAAAGGGGTCGCGCTTCCGGAAGTGGATGAACAGAAGTAACAATCTTACTATGGGTTATTTTTCAGAAATGATTGAGCATTTCCATATACTTCTTACCCCATCACCTCATCACCTCATCACCCCATCACCCCATCACCCAATCACCCCATTACCCCGTCTGATCAAAAATTTCCCATTCTGATCCGTTCGTTGTGGCTTTTGACCTATTTTTCGGGAAATCTATAGGTGAGTATCGAAAGATTTTTCAGTAATTTAAGCTTGAGCTATGGCAAAGCGATCTCTCCAGGCATCTCCAGACGGCATCAAAAAAGCCAAACAGGCTTTTGAACGTAAGGGATGGACACAAGAATATTTTGCGGGTGAAATCGGCATAGAAACTCGCCAACCGATTTGGAAGTTTTTTGCCGGTAAACCCGTTGACCGCCGCGTTTTTAGCGAAATCTGCTTTCATCTGGATTTGGAGATGGAAGAGATTGTCGCAATACCAGAATATGCTCAGATAGATGCCGAAAAGAAAGCAGCTGAGGAAAAAAGTAAAGTTGATGCCATCGTCACCAAAGTGCGATCGCACTACCATGACAAAATTCAAAATCAGTGTGGCACTCTGCGCCTATTGGATATTGCTCGACCGGTGAGCTTAGATCATATCTACGTGGATGTGAATATTCTTGAAGAAATAACTAGTCAACGATGGTTGGAAATTGACGATTTGCAAGGCTTCCCAGCCGAGGAATTTGACCGCTTGGGTATAGGCAAAGTCCGCCGGGAAAGCATACCAGGAGTGCAAGCGGTAGAACGCTATCCTAAAATGATGGTGCTAGGTAAACCTGGCTCTGGGAAAACCACCTTTTTGCAATATCTGGCAATTCAGTGCAATCAAGGAAATTTTCAATCGGATCGGGTTCCGATTTTGATTCGATTGAAAAACTTTGCCGAGGATGCTATGGTCGAATGTAGTTTTAGCCTATTTAACTACATTAATCAAGAATTACAAAGTTGTGGTATTTCAGAACAAGATATTGAAACTATCCTCAGCTATGGGAGAGGCTTGATCTTAATGGATGGCTTGGATGAAGTCCCGGAAACTGCCAGTAATCAAGTTATTCAACAAATCCGTAAGATTTCGGAAAAGTATTACAAAAATCAGCTGATCATCACATGTCGCATTGCAGCTCAACAGTATCGATTTCAGGGATTTACGGAAGTTGAGATTGCTGACTTCAAACCAGCACAAATTCAACACTTTGCTAAAAAGTGGTTTGTGGCTGTAGCAAGGAATGACCCAGAATCAGGTTTGGAGAAAGCATCTCTGTTTATCGAGCAGATGAAGCTGCCAGAAAATCAGCAAATTAGAGAACTAGCAACAACACCAGTCTTATTGAATCTAGCCTGTCTGGTTTTTCAAACCAAAGCAGACTTTCCTGTAAAACGCTCTGATCTTTACCAGCAAGGACTAGACTTACTGCTGATTCGTTGGGATGAAGCCCGGGGTGTTAAGCGAGATGATATTTATCGTAATTTATCCTTGCCTCACAAGCTAGAATTACTTTCTCAATTAGCAGTTATCACCTTTGAGCAAGGGGAGTATTTTTTTGAAGAAATTCGGCTGCAACAATTAATTGCTGATTATTTAGGGAAATTACCAGCAACTCAAAGTAATCAGGCAGCTCTAGAATTAGATAGCTTAGCAGTACTCAAATCTATCGAGGTGCAGCATGGATTATTGGTAGAGCGGGCACGAAGAATTTACTCATTCTCTCATCTGACATTTCAAGAGTATTTTACCGCCAGAGCGATTGTGATCGGCACTGGGATGTCTTTGTCACAGCTAGCCCAACACCTAAAGGAGAAACGTTGGCGGGAAGTATTTTTACTCACAGCACAAATGTTGCCAGATGCTGATGAGCTATTGTTGCTGATCAAGCAACAGGTTAATCGGTTAGTCTGTGCAGAAATCGTGTTTGACTCAGTCAAACTGACACCAGGCGCTATGGCTTTAGATGATAACTTAACAAAGTTCTTGAACTGGATTGAGATCAAATCTCTACACATCGATACTCCCTACAAGCCAGCAGCAGTGCGTGCGTTTTACATGACCCTTGCCCTTCCTCCTAGCCATCCTCTTTCCCGGAATCAAGCCTTAGCGTTGGCTATTGATCACAGACTAGGAGGGGAGTTGGGTAGTGAACTTGCCCTAGATTTAGCTTTAGATCATGCTTTAGCTGTTGCCCAAGCTATGACACCAGAACTAGTTTACGACCGACTCAGTGCTCTTTACCTTGCCCTTGACTTGAATCACCTGACTGGTATTGAGTCTATAGGAGACTATCTAGAGAAGCTGAAAAATCAGCTACCTGACCTAGATGATGACGACCGAGATAGTATTCAACAATGGTGGCAAAGTCATGGTTCGGAATGGGTATCACAATTAAGAGCCTTGATGATCGAGCATCGCAATATTGGTCACCAATGGCATTTGAGCAAGACATGCCAAGATTGGTTAGAGCAGTATAGCCGTGCTAATCACTTGCTAGTAGAGTGCCTCAATAGTAATTGTCAGCTAAGTCTGACGGTGCGCAAAGAAATAGAAGATACGTTGTTGTTGCCGCTGTGCCACTCGTAATTGATCCCTCACGGTCGATTTTGACCTGAAGGGGTGAAAAGTAGCTTCTCACCCCTTCACCCTTTAATCTACCGTAAACCCAATCCCCTTGGCCGAACAACCTTGGCCTTGGCCTTTAGGCCACGCTAAGCGAATAGGCTACGCGTGCGCGTTTGGCCACGGGTGCGCGTTCAACCCCTAACCCTTAAACCTTTTTGACTCATGCTACTGTGATAATGTCTTGAGACTCCTCTTCTTAGAAGAACGAGGATTCTTTCTTCATAGGGGTTCTAATGAACTTGCCCGACTATTGCATACACCGTCTCCCCGGCGGCGTTTCAACCGGTGCGACCCGTGGGAAATTTAATTCGCCTACACAAAGCGCACAGGCAGAGATTTTTAAATTCTCTTATTACAGCTTCCAAATTTGTACAAGATGCGAGGATTTTTGCTACCAGGGTTCCGGATCAGAAGCTGTACGCTAGACCGACTACGCTTTTTATATATGCGCTTTACCGCTACCATAAATTATAGCTTAAAGCCTTCCTAAAAGGACGGGGCTTTAAACTATAAATAATTTTTTTGGTAAGGCTTACTTAGTATTGTTGATCGCTTTTTTATGCCTTTTCCGAGATCTAGTGGTCTTTTGCTCCATCCGACATCCCTACCCAGTCCCTTTGGTATTGGTGACTTAGGTTTACAGGCTTATCAATTCATTGACTTTTTGGCAGAAAGCGCCCAGCAATACTGGCAAATCTTGCCCCTGGGTCCGATTGGGTATGGTAACTCTCCCTATGGCTCTTACTCAGCCATGGCAGGCAATCCCCTACTCATTAGCCCAGAACAATTGCAAAAGCAAGGACTGCTAAAGGATGAAGACTTTGCCAATCTACCAGAGTTTCCCCTCGACTCAGTGGATTATGATCAGGTAATTCAAACCAAGATGCCTCTGTTGTACCAAGCTTGCGATCGCTTCCGTGCCAACGCCTCACCCCAACAGCACCAGAAATTTACAGAATTTTGTCAAGCAAAAGCCAGCTGGTTGGAAGACTATGCTTTATTTATGGCTGTTCATGATGCGTTTGACCAGAGTAGCTGGCATACTTGGGAACCAGACATTGCTATGGCTGAACCCAAAGCAGTTGAGTATTGGCGACAGAAATTGCAGGATGAAATTTATTTCTACAAATACCTACAGTTTGAGTTTTTCTGCCAGTGGTCAGCTCTCAAACAGTACGCCAATCATCACCAGATCCAGATTATTGGTGATATCCCAATTTATGTGGCTCATGATAGTGCTGATGTCTGGGCTCATCGGGAAATCTTTGCCATTGATCACCACACTGGAGAACCCACACTCATGGCTGGGGTCCCTCCCGACTATTTCAGTGCCACAGGTCAGTTGTGGGGTAATCCAGTTTATAACTGGGAACAGTTACAGGCAGATAAATTCCGATGGTGGATACAACGCTTCCAAACCATCTTGGAGTATGTAGACATTGTGCGCATTGACCATTTCCGAGGATTTGAGGCCTACTGGCAAGTCAAGCAAGGAGAAACAACTGCCATCATTGGAGAATGGGTTAAGGCACCAGGAAAAGAATTTTTTGAAGTACTCCAAGACAAGTTGGGCAATTTGCCAATTATTGCCGAAGATTTAGGGATCATCACTCCAGAAGTAGAAGCATTACGCTCACGCTTCCAGTTTCCTGGTATGAAAATTTTACAGTTTGCCTTTAGTGGGGGATCAAGTAACCCTTACTTACCCTTTAACTATATCCAAAACTGTGTGGTTTACACCGGGACCCATGATAATGACACAACAGTGGGTTGGTTTAACAAACTCTCTGGTGAAGATAAGCAAATTATAATTAATCACTGCGGACCAGTCAGCCAAGAAGGCATCCATTGGGATTTAATCCGATTAGCGCTCAGTAGTATTGCCAACCAAGCGATTATTCCTGTGCAAGATATTTTAGGTCTGGACACAGATGCTCGAATGAATTTTCCCAGTACCGTGGAAGGTAACTGGCAATGGCGCTATCGACCGAATGCGTTGAGTGAAGAATTGGCTAATCGCCTCAAAATCCTCACTCACACTTACGGTCGTGCTCCCAGTTATGACTAGCAAGCCTAGTTATCTTGTATTGGAATAGTTTCAACAATTAATGTTATTAAGTTCATAATAGGTTGTTTATATTTTGACAAAAATGTTAATTATTAATTGACAATCGTAAACTCACAATCCTACACAATTCTATTCTATACAAGGGATTAACTGGAATTGATATAATTTAAGTCGTTGCTATAGCATTTTTATTTGATATCTTAAAATTTTATTGATTAACAAAATTAATAGGTAACATTAATAAATGTAGCATGAAATTGTGAGAGTTTTATGGTAAATCAGCATTGGGTTTCATGAATCTATTTTTAATTTTTTATTCTAAAGTTTGTGATTTTTTTAGTAACATTTATAGGTTGTTGCCCCCAACTATATGCTTTTTTAATGTTTAAGATTGATAAATTTAATGCTTTTACCATAGAAAGCTTGACTACTGAACAGAGGGTCTAGGTTTAGCAGCAAAAGTTAATGCCTGTACTGCACCAGGAGCCCCCATCTGTTTTGCCTGTTGGTTGTTGAACTCAACGATTACATTCCCAGCATCGCCAGCTTTAACAAATAGTTTTTCGTTAGCAACCCAAGTCTGGTGCGCTCCTTCTTCTAGGATGCCTTCATATTTTTTCTTGCCATCTGCCACGATCAGAAGCCAAGATCTACCTTTGAGAGTGATATCCACCTGAACTGGTTTATTTGGACCCGACGGTATCTTAGTTAAGGCTAACTGCGTTTGCGAGTTAGTTTGATCTAAATTACCGGGTGTCGGTAACGATTGAGCTGGAGACGAGTTTGGTTCCTTATCCGTTATTTGTGGCTTAGAAGGGTTGATTAAGACAGATAAGCTACTCACTGAGCCAATAACCAAGCAAATGTAGAACAAATAAAGATGAAACGGTCGCAGTTGAGGAACCTTACTCTTACCCCAGGAAAGTTTTGACCTTTTTACAGTTACCCCAGTGGGAAAAGCCTTGGCAAACTCGTCTCCATTTAAGCCTAGTGCATCCCCAAAGTGCTTGATAAACCCTTGAACATACACAGGTTCTGGTAATTGGTCTAGCTTGCCTTGCTCTATTGCCGTCAAAAATCGTGCATTAATTCGGGTGCAAGCGGCAATTTCCTCAATGGTTTTACACTGTTGAGTGCGTAACTGACACAGGTATGAACCCATTTCTGCCAGCTTCTTCTCTTGTTGTTGCTGCAACGGGACTTTGTTTTCATTCATACACGGTACTCCTCGACATCTGCTGGCATTTTTACTGAACAATGGTGGATTTACTGGTAAGAAAACTCACCTCTACATGATTCAAGGCACGGTAGTCACCACAAGGAAGAATTTGCTCTCCTGGTAGATTTAATTTAATCGGGCCAATAGCAGTACGATGTAGATGAATCACTGGATAGCTTAGGAGTTGAGCAACACGACGGATCTGTCGGTTTCTACCTTCGGTTAAGACTACCTCCAAAAGTGTGGATTGACCCTTACGCTTAAGTACACGGACTTGAGCGGGTAACGTTTTTTTACCCAGCAGATTAACACCTTCACGCCAAGTTTGCAGTACCGATTCTGGGGGATTACCCCGTACCCAAACCTGATACGTCTTAGGTATATGATGACTAGGATGGGTCAGGCGAAATGTTAGCTCACCATCATTTGTCAGTAGTAATGCACCTGTAGAATCCGCATCCAGCCTTCCTACAGGATGAATCCCCTGACCCTTGGTTAGTTTATCCGGTAATAAGTCAATTACTGTCGGACGATTCTGGGAATCTCGGCAAGTGGAAACCACTCCAGCAGGCTTGTTCAGTAAAAGGTAGATAGATTGAGGTCGGTGATAGGGGTTTATCGGTTTGCCATCTACTTCGATTACATCTGTTTCTGGATCAGCTTTCTGCCCCAAATGTACGGTCCTACCATTTAGGCGCACTTGTCCTGCGGCTATCATCTTCTCGGCTCGACGCCGTGACGCAATACCCCACTGTGAAAGAATTTTTTGTACTCTTTCCTCCATGACCTAACATTTGGCTTGAGCTTTGTCTTCTGGACTATGGTGATGCTGAATTTAGTTTGCCTTATGCTTATAGTGTGCCCAGGAGTTGATTTCCATTAGACAATCACTTCAAAATACTATGTACAAATAGTACAAGAAGGTGTTCTTTTGGTTAAAACTCCGAAAAGCTCGAAGCAAAAGCCAAGCGAGATTATCAGCAAAGTTATTTCCCCAGCGCTACGGATGTGGCTGCGATCGCAAGTAGAGGAAGTTGCTACATTGCAACTAAACATTGTGGGATGCGATCGCCAAATCCTGACTGGTTACATTCCTCAGGTTGCCCTTGCTGCCAACCAAGCAGTTTATCAAGGACTGCATCTAAGCCAAATTCAGCTCGAAGGCAGTAATATTAGACTCAACCTGGGTCAGATAATTAAGCGTAAACCCGTACGTCTTTTAGAACCAGTTCCCGTAGTGGGTCAGCTATTACTCCTAGAACCAGACCTGCAATCATCTCTTGAAGCACCCTTGTTATCTAACGCTTTGACGGAGTTATTATATACATTCTTTAAATCAGATGATATCATTCAACCCGGTGACGACCCAAAACCGCCACAAATACGCTGGCAAAAGATTAATATCAATATAGGACAGCTGACATTAAGAGGCATTTATACTAATTCTGATGTTGGTACCAAGCTGATAGTAATTCGTGCTGGTATCCAACTAGCTACCCCCAACCAACTGGAACTTAACCCCTTGCAAGTTCAGATAGACCCTGATGCCCCCCCTATTAGTTTAGATGGGTTTCTAATAAATTTAGGGCCAGAGGTGGAGCTTCAAGAACTGACCCTGAGCACTGGACAACTGATATGTCGTGGAGGATTGAAAGTAATGCCTTAGTCGTTAGTCCTTAATCGTTATTTATGATACTTTTAGCTGTTATTAATTAGCTTAAGCGCGTTTATATTGTGGCTATATAGTTCATAATTAGATCATTTCCGCGTCATTACTCCGCTTCATTACCTGTAATAAAAGCATCCTTTCCATCCTTAGCAAAAAACCTACCCCAGCTTTTGTTAGGTGCGCTTACAGTCATCGAATTAAATTCGCTCTTAGTGCGCGCCTCTGGATGCAGTTGCTGATGGTTTGGGTTCTGTGTGCCCAGGCAAGCGTCCACACCTGTCACCCATGCAAAGCGCGAGTGGGGAGGGGCTGCCTGCGGAACCTGCGTCCGCAGCTGTCACCCATGCAAAGCGCGAGTGGTTTGTTCGCGTAGCGTCGCCAAAGGCGATAGTTACCGTAAGATAGTGGAGCCTTTATAGTTAGCAGGTTATGCAGATGCATGGTTAAATATTTTTGAATAAGGCGACCCTATCTAAGGTTTCGTCTCCGGGGGAAACCCCCCCGTGAAGGAGCTGCCTCCCCTGTTCCCTTGCTGCATAGCTGTAAGCCCCTTCGATAAAGTCTTTTGGTTCACAATCGCTCCTTTTTCGTGCTGCATACCTTGCCAACTACAGGCGCGCCTTATGTTATTCCTTATCCATCCTGCCGTCATAATATTAAGTAATGTAACAATTTAGCGGTCATGCCAGCTAAATGTCTTGACAGCTAGAGAGGAAGCCGATAAGGTTAAATACATACCCGGGTACAACGATATAAAAAATATATGCAAGACAAGCAAAAAGTTACTCTTTATCTTCCACCAGGATTGCACCGCCGGCTCAAAATTAAAGCGGCTGTTGATTCTGAATCAATGTCAGCTATGGTTGAGAGGGCGATTGTATTCTATATAGAACACCAAGATGTGGTTGAAGAGGTAGACCAATATGGACAAACCCATAAAGTATACCCCTGTCCTGAGTGTTCTAGTGACTTGGTTCTCTCAGAGGGAAAATTAGTTGCTCTGAAAAACCAACCTGGTGTGATATCGGAAAAACTCCCAGTAGAAAAGGTAACAGCACAAGTATGCTCCAGTACCGATTCTCACGGAGAAGAGGAATTGGTTCCTTGTTAAGGTAGCCAAAGTTAAGGTAGACAAATTAATCTACTCGCAGAGCAGAGTTAGTTAGCTCAGTGGTTCAGTTGAAGATGTTTGGGCAGTTGTAAGCCGTCTCTAATATTAGGTAGAGTTATGCAAGAAGAGATAAACGTTCTCATTCAAGCTCAATATCCTCTAATCTACCTCGTGACTCCCGAGGAGGAGCGGGCAGAGAGGGCAATAGCAATGATTGCTCAAAGGAAGTCTCAACAGCAACGAGTCTTCGTTTGGACCGTCACTCACGGGATTGTTGAGTATGGTCAATCACGCCACACCACTCAGCACAATACGGTCTCTCCTGAGGCAGCGGTTCAGTGGGTAATTCAACAAAAAGAACCTGGTATATACATCTTTAAGGACTTACATCCCTTTATAGATGCACCAGCAACTACCCGATGGTTGCGGGATGCGATGGCAAGCTTTAGAGAGGAAGCTAAGAAGTCTCTTAAAAAGTCTATCATCGTAATGTCCCCGGTTCAGCAGATTCCTATTGAGTTGGAAAAGGAAGTGGTTGTCCTTGACTTTCCCCTACCAAATCTTAAGGAACTTAACCAAGTCCTATCCCACCAACTGGATCAGAGTAAAACTCGCCGAACTACTACAGAAACTAGGGAAAAGCTGCTGAAAGCAGCATTAGGCTTGACCCGCGATGAAGCAGAGAAAGTTTATCGCAAAGCCTACGTTAAAGCTAATCGTCTTACTGAAGCTGAAGTCGATATTGTTCTATCCGAGAAGAAGCAGATCATCCGTCGCAACGGGATCCTAGACTATATCGAAGAAGATGAAACCCTCGATTCTATAGGAGGGTTAGAGGAACTGAAGCGTTGGCTGAAGCAGCGCTCTAATGCCTTTACAGAGAGGGCGAGAGAATATGGTTTGCCTCAACCGAAGGGAATGTTGATTCTAGGGGTTCCTGGCTGTGGTAAATCTCTGATTGCCAAAACTACGTCTCGTTTATGGGGCCTGCCACTATTGCGCTTGGATATGGGGCGAGTATACGATGGATCGATGGTAGGGCGCTCGGAAGCCAACCTGCGCAATGCTTTGAAGACAGCAGAATCAATCTCTCCAGCTATTCTCTTCATAGATGAGCTTGATAAGTCGTTTGCTGGTAGCAGCGGTTCTTCTGACTCTGATGGGGGTACTTCAAGTCGAATCTTTGGTTCTTTCCTGACCTGGATGCAAGAAAAAACCTCACCAGTCTTTGTGATGGCGACAGCAAACCGAGTGGAGCGCCTACCAGGAGAATTCCTGCGCAAAGGTCGTTTTGATGAGATATTTTTTGTTGATTTACCCAACACCCAAGAACGCCAGCAAATATTTGAAATTCACCTGAAAAAGCGGCGTGGAGATATTGACCGCTTTGACATTGAACAGTTAGCTAAGGTTTCTGACGGTTTTTCTGGGGCTGAGATTGAGCAAGCTATGGTGGCAGCCATGTACGAGGCATTTGCTCAAGACCGAGAGTTTACTCAACTGGATATTATTGCTGCGATTAAATCAACTCAGCCTCTATCGCGCACGATGACAGAGCAGGTTGCAGCCCTGAGGGATTGGGCTAGGCAACGCGCGCGACCTGCTGCATCCTCCCTAGCTGAATATCAGCGTATGGAGTTCTAACAGGCTTTCTCCTGCTCCCAACAGGAGTAAAGGCTAGCAAAACATCATTGCTAGCAGTTTGATAAGTAGCCGCTTGTAATTGTTGAGGGCGGCTAGCCATAAAAGTAAAACGCTACGTTGTCGTTTCTCTGATACCTTTTCTGGAGGAAATCCAAATGTCTCACTTTAGCACTCTGCGCACTAAAATCTCCGATGCCGAAATCCTGAAAACTTCCCTGTGTGACCTGGGAATCACTGTTAAGACAGAAGCTGATGTTCGTGGCTACAATGGTCAGCGGGTTCGCGCTGACTTGGTTGCCGTTCTCGAAGGCGAATATGATCTAGGTTGGTCTCGCAACAGCGATGGCACCTTTGACCTGATTGCTGACCTCTGGGGTGTAGCTAAGAAGCACAACCAAACCGAGTTGATCAATTCCATCAACCAGAAGTATGCCGTTAACAAGACCTTGGCAGAAGTCAAGCAGCGTGGGCTAAACAATGCCAACGTTAAGTTGGTGCTGCAAAAGTAGTCCATTTAGGCGTTCCCAAGCTCACGGGTTGACCAATTGTATAGCGGGTTAACCCGTTTTTTTGTGCAAATTTTTATGCAATTGTATAAATTTCGATTTTATAATCCCCCATGCTTGAGCTGGGGGAAAGTTCAAGCGCTTAATATATAGAATGTGTGAATGCAGTCTAATCTAGTCTTTTGAGGGGATACCGTTGTGAGTAATGTGATTACAATCGAAGATCAAGAGTTTGAAATCGAAGTTTTAAAAGCCCAGAAGCCAGTACTGGTATACTTATGGGCAACTTGGTGTGGACCGTGCCGCTTAGTATCGCCATCAGTGGAATGGGTTGCGGAAAATTATAGCGATCGCTTAAAAGTCATTAAGATGGAAGTAGACCTCGACAAGAATAAAGATGCCGTTGCCAAGTGCAAGGTAGAGGGTGTCCCTGCTCTAAGACTGTTTAAAAATGGTGAGCTGACCAAATCCCACGAGGGAGCAATTACCAAAGCTCAATTGGAGACTATGCTGGATGAGAACCTTTAAATTAGGGAAGTAAGCCTCAATGGGAGCAATGCCAGCGCAACCGATGGGAAAGGCTCGAAAACAATAGACAACGAAGATTAAAATGCAGTTTGCCCAACGTTTACAACCCCTGCAAGCAAATGTATTTGCCGATATGGATCAGGCAAAAGCGTTGGCAGCTGCTGGGAAAGAAATCATTGACCTATCATTAGGGTCTTCCGATTTACCAGCTCCCAACCATGTGTGTGCTGCGATTGAAGCCTCGTTGTATGATCCCAGCACTCACGGTTACTTGCTGTTTCATGGTACTAAAGCTTTTCGTCAGGCAGCAGCTAGCTGGTATACTAAACGATTTGGTATTCCGGTTGACCCAGAAACTGAGGTGCTACAACTGATTGGTTCTCAGGAAGGCACAGCTCATTTACCTTTAGCTGTGCTTAATCCGGGGGATTTTGCTCTGTTACAAGACCCAGGCTATCCTTCCCATTCCGGTGGTGTCCACCTAGCCAGTGGTCAGATTTATCCCATGCCCCTATTGGCAGAAAACAATTTTTTGCCTGTATTTGAGGATATCCCTCAGGCAGTGCTAGCTCAAGCACGGATGATGGTGTTGAGTTATCCCCATAATCCCACTACTGCGATCGCACCCTTGTCTTTTTTTGAGGAAGCAGTGGCGTTTTGTAAGTGTCATAACCTGGTATTAGTTCACGATTTTCCCTACGTTGATATCGTTTTTGAAGATACCAGAGGCAATGGGGAGCAGATCGGGAAAATCCCAGAAACCCTAAATCCCACCTCTGTTGCTCCCTCGGTTTTGCAAGCAGACCCAGAGAAGACTGTCTCGATTGAGTTTTTTAGCTTTTCCAAGTCTTACAATATGGGAGGCTTCCGGATTGGCTATGCTATCGGTAATCCTCAATTGATTCGAGGGTTGCGGCAGGTGAAAGCCGCCATTGACTTTAACCAGTACACGGGGATTCTCAATGGTGCGATCGCAGCGTTGAATGGTTCTCAAGACATTGTTAAACCTGTAGTCACCACCTATCAACAGCGGCGGGATGCCTTTGTTAATGCTTTAAACCGCATTGGTTGGTCAGTGCCAGTGCCACCAGCCACTATGTATGTCTGGGCAAAATTGCCAGAACCTTGGGCAGGCAACTCAGTGAAATTTTGTACTAGCTTGGTAGAAGCCACTGGGGTGGCTGCTTCTCCAGGAGCTGGTTTTGGCAAGGCTGGTGAAGGGTATGTGCGTTTTGCCTTAGTACAGGAACCAGACGTTTTAGAAAGAGCAGTGGAGAGAATTTCAGGATTTTTGCAATCTTATTAATAGCTACACTCGAATTTAATGTTAAGGGTTAGGGCCAGCTCAGAATGAGTGTTTACAGCAGCTGATTAGTATCCTGATTTACAGGCAGATCGAAAACTACTTCAAACTTTGCTTCTGGCATATACCGATCCAAAAATCGGAGATGGTTATCAGCATCCTGACGATTAAAGAATCTAGCAACTGTGTACCTTTGGCATTTAGGCAGTAGACGCATAAGTGCCCAAGGACGAGTGTAGTCTTCTGTTATTAAAATTTCTCGATTAGTCATGCTTACCCCTCATTTGAAGTAATAAGAGCACTGGATAATTGCTTGATGAAAGGCGATGGACTTCGTCCATCGCCTAGGTGATGAAAAACCTTTGTTTTCTTAGGTGCGCTCTTACCATTAAGAATTAAATTCGCCAACGGCAAGCGCACCTGTCGAATCTTTAGTCACATTAATCTAAAATGGCTAACTAAAAAACGACCGCGTGATCTGGACATTAGAATGATTCTGTGATACTACCAGACTCCTGATCACAAAAGGGAAAGGTGATCAGCTGATTGCGGTGCGAGCCTGGTCTGGTTTCGCGACAACGGTGAACGCGCACCAAGAGAAAAGCTCACCTGTTAACAGAGCTGCCCGCCGTAACCCACCAATATTCAGCGACTAATCGCTGTCTTAAGATTTACTTTATAAACAGTCTCTAATTTTAATCAGCTAGCCTAGGCGTTAAATGTAAGTATTTAGTTAAAAAAAGCCCTTTAACATTACACTTACGACATTATAGCGTAAGACACATTTGCTATAATAATGGTATGTAAAAATGTCGAACAATTCCCAATCCTAAAAGACAAAAAGTTACAGAAAAATTTTTAAATCAAATCCTGCCAGTAATTGGACGAAGTAACGCTGTAGCTAATGAGATAGTGTACATTATTGGGAATAGTGGACAAAAAATGCCCGAAGTTCCATCAATAAAGTTAACCTTTAATTGTAACATCCAATGACTACTGCTGCACCAGCTAAAACTCAATACGAAGCAATCATTGGTTTAGAAACCCATTGTCAGCTTAGTACCGAAACCAAAATTTTTTCTAACTCTTCGACAAAATTTGGTGCTACCCCTAATACCAATATTGACCCAATTTGTATGGGGATGCCAGGAGTGTTACCGGTTCTGAATCAAAAGGTACTAGAGTATGCTGTCAAAGCGGGTTTAGCACTCAATTGCCAGATTGCTCCCTACAGCAAATTTGACCGGAAACAGTATTTTTATCCTGACCTACCCAAAAACTACCAGATTTCCCAATACGACTTGCCCATTGCTGAGCATGGCTCTCTGGAAATTGAAGTGTCCGATAATGACGGCAATCCTATCCGTAAAACGATTGGCATCACTCGCCTACACATGGAGGAAGATGCCGGGAAACTGGTTCATGCTGGTAGTGACCGACTGGCTGGTTCTACCTACTCCCTAGTAGATTTCAACCGTGCTGGGGTACCTCTGATTGAAATAGTATCAGAACCTGATCTGCGCTCTGGTCAAGAGGCAGCAGAATACGCTCAAGAGCTGCGTCGGATTGTACGCTACATCGGTGTCAGTGATGGCAACATGCAAGAAGGTTCCCTGCGTTGTGATGTCAATATATCTGTACGTCCCGTTGGTCAGAAGGAGTTTGGCACCAAAGTTGAAATCAAAAATATGAACTCCTTCAATGCTATCCAGAAGGCGATTGAGTACGAAATTGACCGGCAAATCGCAGCTGTGGAAGCTGGAAAATCGATTATTCAAGAAACTCGCCTTTGGGAAGAGGGTAGTCAACGCACCATTAGTATGCGGACTAAGGAAGGATCCAGCGATTACCGCTATTTTCCTGAACCTGACTTACCACCCATTGAAGTATCAACGGAACAATTAGAGCAATGGCACAGTGAGCTAGCGGAACTTCCTGCCCAGAAGCGGCATCGTTATGAAAGTGAACTGGGACTTTCTGCCTATGATGCCCGGGTGTTGACGGATGATCGTCAAGTGGCAGAGTATTTTGAAACAAGTGTTGCTGCTAATGCTAATCCCAAACAAGCCGCAAACTGGGTAATGGGAGATATTGCTGCTTATCTTAAGACTGAGAAACTGGCTATTACAGAAATTGCTCTGAAACCCAATACTCTGGCAGAACTGATCAACCTGATTGATGATGACACCATTAGTGGTAAGATTGCCAAGGAGATTTTGCCAGAATTACTGTCTCAAGGGGGTTCTGCTAGGGAACTAGTGGAACGTAAGGGTTTGATTAAAATCTCTGACCCGGATCAACTCTCAACCATTATTGATGAGGTACTTGCCGCCAATCCTAAGGAACTCGAACAGTATCGCAATGGTAAGACCAAGCTGCAAGGTTTCTTTGTCGGACAGGTGATGAAAAAAACTAGCGGACGAGCTGATCCTAAGCTGACTAACCAAATTTTGGGCAAGAAGCTCAAGGGTGATTGAGGTAACGGGCTTGCCATGTGTTACTGATCACTAAATCACTAATGACCAATCACAAATAACAAATAACTAAGAAAAGGAGAGTCACTGACGTGACCCTCCCGATCATCAGGGTGCATCTACATATCAAAATATACACTATTTTGTATGAGGGGTGTAACCCCTTTTTTTGTTTTTTTGTAAAGTTTTGAGACTTTATCGAAAATAGGACAGTTTGAGAGGGGAAATTCATCCCCGACCTAAGAGGACTGGGTATTCTTGCCCCTCTCAAGTGGCGTAAGCCACAATCTGTTAACTAGGCAATACACCGGCTTTTCCCAACGCTTCCAAATATTCGGAAAGACTTACACCGGCAACGGAAGCTAATCGCTTCAGTCCGTTCCATGCTGTATCCGTCACTCTAATGGTATGTGCTCCTTTGGGTTCCCCGTGAATACAGGGTCTTCCCATTTTTTTTGTTTTTGTTTTAGCCATTTCCTGATCACTTTACGATTCTATAATCTATAATTAAGATAGCACGGATAAAGAGGTCGATACCATGCAATACGGATACGTCTACAAGCTCATTCCAAGTTCTCAGCAGATGACTGTCATGAATCGGTGGCTGGATATGCTCTTAGCGCAGTACAACTATCTGTTAAGGGATAGGAATGATTCCTATGAGCAGGTTAAGTCACCTAAAATGGGGAATTACTGCGACTTGAGGACTCGTGGAGAGGCGTGTCCGTTGACTTGCTCGGTCAATAAGTCAACCTCTGTTGGTTATCCTTGGAAGAAAAGCCAGAAAAATCCTAGACGTAGTGTTTATGAGGTTCAAAGTTCTACTCTTCCGAGTTTAAAAAAAGAACGCCCTTGGTACAAAAAAATACACTCAACTGTCCTGCAACAAATGCTAAGACAGTTGGATACCGCCTTCTCAAAATTCTTTAAAGGTGAAGCAGGGTATCCCAAACCGAAAAGACCTTCTCGTTACCGGAGCTTCAAGTACTCACCAGGTCAAGTAAAACTTGACGGCAATCGAATTTACTTGCCCGGAATAGGATGGATGAGATTTTATAATTCTCGTCCTATCCCAACAGGTTTCACGATGAAATCTGTGACCGTGCGTCGAAAGTCACGGGGTTGGTTTGTCAGTATTCAGATCGAGGACAAATCAGTTCCGTTACCTCCGGTGAAAACTACTGATGAAATCAACCCAAATTGTGTCAAAGGATGCGATTTAGGTATCAAGAAACTTGTCAGTACTTCTGATGGCGAAACTATTGCAAACCCATCTAACACTCTTAAGTTCAAGCGTCAAAAAAGGCGCTTGAAACTAAGACAAAGAGTTGCGAGTCGGAAGCAGAAAGGCTCAAATAACCGCAAAGAATCTTTTAGTAAGGTTGCGTCGTTACACGAACGATTAGCCAACAAGCGTTCTGCGTACCATTGGGAAGTGGCTAAAAAATTGACCGATGATACAGATGCCCTGGTTTTTGAAGATCTCAACATTAAGGGTATGAAGTCTCGTTGCAAACCCAAGCCCAATCAGGATGGTGGATATGATTGCAACGGACAATCTGCCAAAAGAGCACTCAATCGTGTAATATCCGAAGCCGCCTGGGGAGAACTAGTAAAGAAGGTAGAAGTCGTGGCTGGGAAGTCAGGCATACCGATCATCAAAGTCAACCCTAAGCATACATCTGTTGAATGCCCGAAATGCCATCACATCAGTGCAGACAATAGACATGGGGAAAAGTTCCTCTGTACTGAATGCGAATATCACGATGATGCTGATGTGAACGGTGGTGTAAACATTAGGAACAGGGGTTTAAAACAACTGGGTATTGACCCCATCCAGCTACCCTCGGTGCGAGGGAAAGTTACGCCCATGGAAATAACAGCCACTTAGGTTGTGCCTGGGAATCCCCATCCCTCGTGATTAGTGGGGAGGTTCAAAGCAATTATCGAAATTACGGCTACACATCAAGCTACGCATCAATCAGCAAGCGTGCGTAAGTCCATAAGAGTTGATATAATCCCGGATCGGGCATGAATTATGGTTGAAATGGAGGCATCATGTCGGACTGGCAAGAGATTAGTGGTGGGATAACAGCTCCCAGGGGCTATCAGGCAGCAGGGATTACCGCAGGTTTAAAACCTTCGGGTCAGCCAGACTTAGGGTTGATATTATCAGAGGTGGATGCGATCGCAGCTGGGGTGTTCACCACCAGTCATGTCCGGGCTGCTTGTGTAGATTATTGCCGTCAACGCTTACAGTCTAAAGCTAGTGCTCGTGCTATTTTGTGTAATGCTGGACAAGCCAATGCAGCAACGGGTGAGCAGGGTTGGCAAGATGCTCTAGCTAGTGCTAACGCTTTGGGTGAAGCACTCAATGTTTCCCCTAATTCGATTTTGTTGGCATCGACGGGGGTGATTGGTCAACGCATCAAGATGGATGCTCTATTGTCAGGCATTCCCCAATTGGTAGCACAAGCATCAGAAACTGGTTCCGATGCAGCAGCTCAAGCGATTATTACCACGGATTTAGTCACTAAATCCATTGCTCTGGAAACCATGATTGATGACCGTCCGGTCAGGATAGGTGGTATTGCTAAGGGCTCTGGTATGATTCATCCCAACATGGCGACTATGCTAGCATTTGTAACCTGTGATGCTGCAGTGTCTACTTCCCTGTGGCAACAGATGTTACAGCGGGCAGCGGATAAAAGTTTTAATCAAATTACGGTAGATGGGGATACCAGCACCAATGACACTCTAATTGCCTTGACTAATGGTCAGTCCCGAACATCAGCGATTACAGAAATCGGACCAGCAGCTGTGAAGTTGGAGGGGATGCTCACAGCAGTCTGTCAGCATTTGGCAAAAGCGATCGCACGGGATGGAGAAGGGGCAACCTGTTTGATTGAAGTCCAAGTGACTGGCGCACCGGATGATAAAGGCGCTCGTCAAATTGCTAAGACCATTGTTGGGTCATCTTTGGTGAAGTCTGCTATCTTTGGACGAGACCCAAACTGGGGCAGAATTGCTGCAGCCGCTGGCCGTGCAGGAGTACCCTTTGAGCAAGAAAACCTGCGGATTCAGTTAGGGGATGTCTTGCTAATGGACAATGGTCAACCCTTAGGGTTTGACCGTCAACAGGCTAGTGATTATCTCAAGCAGGCTGCTGCTGGTGCTTATCTTAAAGAAGATACAGTTTTAATTCAGGTTAATGTGGGCAATGGTCATGGTGTTGGTCAGGCTTGGGGTTGTGATTTGAGTTATGACTATGTCAAGATTAACGCGGAATATACCACTTGATTAGCCTTGTCGTCAAAGACGTTTTAAACAATCAATAATAAACCATAACAAATCCTTATAGCAAAGGGAACAGCGGATCTGGGAACAGCGGATCTGGGAACAGGGAACAAAAATTATCATAATTCCTAAACGTATCCCTATAATAATCAATTAATCAAGCTAGTTATGCTTAATTGGTTATTGTTGTTGGTTATGGTTAATTAGTTATTGTTTATTTAAAGACCAATCATAGTTCAGATATTTTATCTTGTAATTACCCTGCTCAAGATACTCCTGATCCTCTGGACTAAGGTAGTCACTGATAAAGTTTAACACCGCCCGTTGATTGGCGTTACCAGTAAATTTGTCATCGATACCATAGGTTTCTTTCCAATCTTCCCCAAACCACTTAAAGATGGAAGAAAGATATACGGTACGTTTTTGACGGTCAATACGAAAGCCATGGGGACTAACTATAAATTTCTGTGTCTGGTCATCCAGTTGCTGATCGAGTTTTTCCCCAGTATATGGTTCCTTTCTTAAGGGAGGACAACTGATAGCGGCGCAAACTAAAGCCATATGAATTCGGGGCTCGTTGAATTGCGTTCGCAGTGTCTTGTGTTCGATATTATCTAAGGTTTTAGATTCTCCAGCAATATTGAATTCGCGTCCTTTCCAGACTCCTTTAATGTCCCGAATACTCTTTTTGAGCGGGCTTTGATCAATAATTGATTCTAGAGTAAAGGAGTTGTAAGCATTTATCAAGAAAGCAATCTTTTCTGCTTCATCCCAAGACTGATAGGTGCTAGGTTCAACAGCACCTAAGGAGGTATTAAACGTCTCCAGCTGCTCTGGAATTTTCTGCAATTCTTGGTAATTAACTAGCGCTTTATTGTTGACATGGGTTTTTAAGACAGTAGCATAGTCATCATAATTCAATAGAGTCGTGTCAGTACCTCTATTTACTTGTACTTCAGACTCTTGTGCTGGTGCTTGATTTATCGGTAAGGAAAGTGTACAACTTGTCAGAATAATCAGGGTTGGAACTAGGGTTAGTAATCTCTTGGATGTATTCATAGTACTTCAGATGACTTAGCCGATAATATGCTTAACCTAGGCAATTTTGATTAAAGCTAATCAATCTGAGTTTTGGTTGAGAGCAACATTAGGATTGCGGTAATGAGTCCAAAACCAACCCAAAACAAAGGGTAACCATAACCACAATCGCTCCTGAGGAGTTAGATACCAGCTGTAGTTACCTAAAGCCATGCGATGCTGAAGTACAAAGTAAATAAAAGTAGAGATACTGACTAAACGTACTCCCAGATTTATAGAAGGAACAGCAAAAGGAATTATCCAAGTGAAGTACCAAGCATGGATAATCGGAGATAGGATTAGTAGGAAAAAAAAGTACCATTCTGTGAATTGTTGAAAATTGCGCGATCGCAAAATTAGCCAACTTACCGTTAACCCCAGGGGAAAAGCATAAATCCAATTAACCCAGCGAGAGGGTTCCCAATATTCGCTAACAATATAAGGAATCAATTCAGCACTGCGACCATGGGATACAAACACTGATCCAGTAGGAATCAAAGGACATTCTCCATGAGAGCAAAATTGGAGAGCAGTGATGCCAAAAGGTAAGAAACCGCACAATAGCACTACTATTGCTAGTTTTACCCCTACTTTTCGGAAAGCTTGCCAGGTCAGAAAGCCTAAAATTGGCAAAGACATCCACTTCACTGCCATACTAATTCCTACCAGCAAAGCCGAAGCAATCCAGTGCCACCAAGTCAGGGAGTGATCTGATGAACACATCAAGGGGTTAGTAAATGAGGAGCCTTCTGCTACTGTCCCACTGTCCAATCTTTCCTCTATTTCTTTTATTTCTGTCTGCCTTAAATTCTCTGTTTTTCGGTCAACCACTAACCAAGCTGCAACTAGGGGTAAAATAAACCAACTGTCGTAATGAGAACCACCAGCAAAGGAGTAAATTATCAAAGGATTCCAGGCATAGAAGATTGCCTGTTGATAACCAAATCGACGACTGAGTAACCAACAGATTAATAAGTCAGCTAAGATAAATGCAATTTTGAACAACCAAACCTTAAGGTCAATCAGCGCTAATAACCGGAAACCCAATTGCGCTACTGGTGGATAGATAGCAGAAACAGTAGGATGATTGATTAGTGACCACCATTCGGTATGGTAGGGAATCAGTTCAGCAGCATTAGGTGGCAAATGGTATGGACTAAACCCTAATGTTTGAATATACCCTTCCCATAGATAGCGCCATACATCATCTCCAGGATACATTGGTAGCAGTAGCAGCCTGCTTAGGATGGTAGTACTCCAAAAATTTAGTCCTGAGTGCTGAGTTTTGATTTTTCGGAAGTACTTGATACTAAGAGATTTGGTAAATTGTTTATAGACCTGTTGCCAAAGTCTTGTCTTGATACTGTTTTTGTTAATTCTGTTGTTAATTCTTTTTGCTTGTTGGGAAATCCCAAGTTTCCTGTTGCCAACTTTCGCAGGATATCTAGTATAGACGCTTAATCCCCAAGATAAGATAAAACCTAAGCTGATTACACCGATACCTAACCAAAATCGAGGCACAGCTTCCACCTCTCGGAAATCCCCATGAGGCACAATCAAGATACAACCTAACAACAGGAGTAGAGAACTAAGCCATATATATAGCGTTTTCATTTGAGATGTGAAACTAGTATTGATGGAAATTCCCTATTCCCTCTTTAACACTTGTACCGATTGTGCCATCTGCCTGGGTAAGCTTAAGGCGACGTAGATATAGACGACCTAAAGTCATCAAAATTATTGTTCCTGCTTGGACACTACCAGAAAGGGTACCAGATATTTTCGAGCGTCCCCCTTGTCGGCGACGGTAACCAACAGGAATTTCACAGATTCGCAAACTACATTCTATGGCACGGGCTTGCATTTCTACTGTCCAGCCAAATCCTCTATCTTGCATTTGGATTTCATCCAAAGCTGAACGGCGAATTAGGCGCAATGGTCCTAAATCCTGATAGCAGTGTCCCCAACCCCAACCGATTAGTAAGGTAGCCAGCCAGTTGCCAAAATTTTGCACTGGGGTCATCGCCTTACGTCCATCTACTGTGGCGCGGCGGTTACCTAAAATTAGGTCATACTTATGCGGTTCAGCTAGAAACTGGGGTAAATAACTTAAGTCATCACTCCCATCGCCATCACAGAATAATATCCAATTAATATCTCGGTCTAGTTGCTGCAATCCCCGCCAACAGGCTCGACCGTAACCAGGAATAGGCTCACAAATTACTTCTGCTCCGGCTTCTTTTGCTTTAATAATACTGTTGTCAGTGCTGCCATTATCGACTACCCGAATATTGTTCAAATTATAGGATTGAAGAGACTTAATCACCCCAGTGATAGTGGTTTCTTCATTGAGAACAGGGATAATTACTAAGATATTGTGGTTATTAGTCATGGTTATAGCGGTTTTAATTGGGTGAGGTACAAATCTTTAGGTTTTAGGGAGTAGGGAGCAGGGAGCAGGGAACAGGGAACAGGGAACAGGGACAAAATCATGTTTACTTAATTAGGATAGAAACCGCTATATTAGTTATGATTTATTGCAGTTTTTAATTGGGTGAAGTACCTTGTTTGTAAGGTTATTTACCAAAGTAAGCTGGATACACAAAGGCAAAAGCTGTAGAACTGGGGATGGGAGTGCCATCGAATTCTTCTACTAATACAGTTTGAAGTTGGCTATCCCAACGTGCTCTAATTGGACGATCATTGAATTCTACAACTTTTTCGCCCATTTTTTTTAATTGATCATGGACAAATTGATAGCTAGCCCCAGAAAATTGGTTTTTAGGGGTTTGTTGATCCGCTTCCCACACATAGCTAACAATAGCTTTGGGATGAAGCGATGCAGCGCGGTCTTGGGAAGGCAGCGCGGTCTTGGGGGTCCCCCCGGAGACGAAACCTTAGACAGTTGAGCCTTTATGGTTGGTAGGCTATGCAGAAAAGGGGTAAAACTTATTGATTAAGGCTCAACTGTCTTACGGTAACTTCTAACCATGAGCGACTGCCGTGGTTTCCACGGGGCTTACAAGGTGCGGAAACAAGTTCCGCACACAGCCCCTCCCCATGAGCGACTGCATCAAGAAGCGTAAGTCGTTGTTGATTTCTGACTGGAAAAATAATTCGCTTATCGGTATAGTAACTACCATAGGGATAACTGAAGTAATCCCGGTTATGACCTGTGTCAGTGGATAGAATTTTACTGTTGGGATACTTGCTTAACCAAGCGCCAAGAGTAGTTTTGATAGCGGGAATTGTTTTAAGATTACGATTGACTTTAGCACCAATAATACCCATCCCCCAAGGTTGAGAGTAAAGGGTATCATCGGCACGGTCATACATGACTAGGCAACTTTGATAAAGTTTGCCTGAAACACCGTAGGTTGTATTGCTGCGATTAAAGGCAACTATAGTATCACAAAGGGGACAATAGGATAGACTAACATTAACTCCACCGACTGTGTCATTGACCAATTCATGCCAATTCATGATCCCGAAAGGATAGGCTTTGGCTTCTCCATTAATTACCACACCAATCACAGTTTCTGTTTTAGAAAATGGTGTGGTTGTAGCCGTATCAAACTTAGGATTATCGATACTAGGAATACCGTCTTTTGGGGGACCACCATTGAGGAGTTCCGTTAAATTAATGCGAGTGACTTTGGCTGGATTAAGGTTTTGTTTTTGGAGGTCAGTGATTTCTTGGTCTTGGTTGTGGAGATAGCCAGTGAGATGGAAGTAACGGAGTTTGAAATTATCCCAGCTACCGGCTTGTACAACTAGTGCCATCAAACACAGCCCGACTAAGGAAGTAGTGCTGAGGGCTATTTTAAGTAATTTATTCATAATCCTACTTTCCCTGCCTAGATATCACTGGTATAGCGCTACGCGTAAGGCAAGAGACTTGCATACAAAAGGCAACAGTTTACTACAATAGCTTTTGCTGCTTGTATCAATGTCAAACACCTTAATGCGTAGTGCTATAACCTACTCAAACCTTCCTAGCATTGTTAGTGTGGGCTTCTTATCAACCCCAGCATCAGGTGCTGTGGCTGGAATCCCTAACCTTAGGGTGAGGGCATAACATGAAACCAAGGTGAGTGATATCTGAGAATTGGATTAAGTATTGATAGCAATAGCATTTTAAAATCGATCATGAAATCCAATCCTGATTTAAGTCCCAAACCGCTATATGAGATTTACCCTCTACGATTCCTCATCAATCCGATAACCAACATCGAAAACAATTATAAATTCCGCATCCGGCATCAATCGTTTCAGAGCCCATAAATGTCCTTCCGCATCCGACCGATTGCGAAAGCGAGCAACAACAACTCGCTGCATTTGTGGTAATAACCGAATGACCACCCACGGATGAAGGCGTTCAGAATAGGTCATCATTAAAGTATCTCCTTTTATAGGGGAGCCAGAGCTAGCCCGTAGAGATTAGACGGTTCCCGGGCTAGCTCTTGACTCTGGGCGTCTCAGCGCCCACTCTTATACTATAGCACAAAAAAATTTATATTATAGCATATTTAAAAAATATTTGTAACAAATGTGTTTTGAATCAACGTTGTGCCAGAAAAGCTGATACGGTTGATAACCCGCAACAATGGGGATAGCGTACCCATTGCGAGCCATGCTCAAGACTACAGCTTGGGGTTTGGTTAAATGAGGCATTTTGCTGGTTACTATTCAACGCCCGTCCTTGTAAGGTATGGGGGAATCAGTCATAGCTTATATTCCATAACTATATGATGGGGAGCCATTACCCCTTTGGCGCAATGTTGACCATCCTACTACCTGGATTATTGCAGCTGAAGCCCAAGCCAGGTAAGGATTTGATTTGAATCAGCCATCCCTACTGATGACAGCTTGACTCTTAGGCATGATTAATTCTCAATTTTAAGGCAGTAGCTCCAGAAATATTAAAAACGTACCCTTGTAAGCCCCAGGCATGTACCTTTGTCATAAAAGTTGGAAACTACCCTGATCACTAATTAAACTTCTTGTAAAAATAAATATGAAATCAAAATCTAGCCATGCATCCCAATAGCCATGCATGGCTTTTGCCTTGTCAACACCCAGGTTTGATCAGACTTATGCAAGAGGTCTATTGGACAAGGATTCGTGATCAATGGTCATGAGCAAGGCAAATCAACATCTGATACTAAATCCGATTGTGAAAGTAGCCCTGGAGGGAGATGCAAGCCAAAACCATTACTGGGAATATGTTCAGCCCATCTGTTACTTAATCGGTGCTCTTTCCGCATCTAATTATTAAATTCGCCACGGGTCGCACCTAAAAGATACATGCTGTTTTGGGCCGACCTTGGACGTAGTTATAAGGGTTTGAGCTTTCATAAAATCACAGGAGGGTCAATGAGTTGATCAATTCTGATGAGAATTGGCATCAAAGCCTGATCTAGTCAGCTTTTAATGGCTCATGTCAACCCCTCAGCCAAACTTTATAGAAAACTGCGTAAAAATTGGATTTCGGAGTGATTAATAAAGTAAGGGCCATCAAAAACCTCCATTACCTCTCTGAGGATAATTGGTATCAAAGCCTGATCTAGTCAGCTTTTAAT
>WTKN01000316.1 GCA_011524395.1 Moorena sp. SS36440bin_2 | reverse complement strand
GGCTGTATCTTATGCTACATCTAGCTTTCCCCTACCTCTGTCGCCCTGCTAGGACAATATGGCACTTTAATCCTTTTAATTGTTCACTACGATCTAAAAAAATTTCTTCATGATTAGTTTGGTTACTCTCTTGGATAACTGGCACAATCCGGTCTAGATTATCCGCAATCACTGCTAATTTAGTACATCCAGCGGGTAAGTTCTGTTTGGCTTCTGTAATAAATTGATTCAACGCCTTTAGGAGAGTAACCGTGTGGGGATTAATTTTCTGTCGAATCTGTTGACGCAATGTTGGTACAGCTCTTAAATTAGCCGTTAGCTTGCCATACTGAGAAATTTTTGCTTCTGCACTTAGTCCATCAAATGTTAATTCAGTCAGAGCCAAATCTTTTAACTCTTGCCAGCGGCTTTCCAGCCAGTTCAGCAACGGCCTGGGATTAGCACTGTCCTTGAGGTCTTCGAGCAAATGGCGAGTACAGGCCAGCAGAATATCCGTATATTGAGTATCTTCGGAGTCCACATCTTCTTCATCTGCGGCAAAATACACCACATAGAAGTTATTTTGTTCCAAATATTGCTTCAATCGGAACAATTCTGTAGATTTTCCTGCCCCCCGATGACCTCCATATAAATGATAGGTCTCTCGCTTAGAAAGCAACATCTCTTTCCCTAAATCTACTTGGATCTCTCCATCCCCCCGCACTTCCCGACAATCGACATAAACCGGGTCCCCTGCCGGTAACGGTTGGGAGGGGTCAAAGGCATTGTAGAGGTTTTCCAGTAAATCAGTCATGGAGGGAAGGGAATAGGGAATAGGAAATAGGGAGTAGGGAGTAGGGAGTAGGGAGTAGGGAGTAGTGATAAGATTTGACGCTTTCAGTACTGAAATTGATTGTTATCACGTCCGTTATTAAGTTTTTTTGTACTCGTGCCAGATCTTTAGTGTCAGTAGTAGTTTAACTGGAGGGAGTGGAGAGATGATGTAATCGGGTGACAACCCTAGGTCGCTCGATCGCTTTTATCATACTGTTTGCCTCAATTCTTCTCCCCGATTCCCGATTCCCGATTCCCGATTCCCGATTCCCGATTCCCCACAACTGCTGCAAAGTCTAATCCCTAAACATCAGGAAATCAGACCAATGGAGCTGTATTTAGTTTTAGATTCACAAAAAACTCACTATGATCAAACCAGTTAAATCCATGAATGAACTAGTAGAACGAGTATCTAAAGATCCAGAACTTGCGGAAGAAATCAAGAGAGACCCAGTGGAAACTATCCGTAGACTTGGTCCACCTCTAGAAACGGACCGTTGGATTTACCGGATTGTGGTCACTGCTTTGGGCGGTACCATGCTGGTAACTGTAACAGGTGCCATCGGACTAGCTGTGGCGGGTAAGGATGTTCCTGATATCCTGGTGGGGATTGGCACTGGTTCCTTAGGTTCCTTGGCTGGACTGTTAGCACCTGCCCCATCCCGAGACTAGAGCCCTAAGTGGGTCAGTGTTGAGTGCTGCGGAGCGAGCACGAGGGTTATGCTGGATTTCGTCAGCTTGTGCTACATTTGGCTTTTTAGTTAGCACTCGCAATAGTGAGCAATTCTTTGATAAATCCCGGAATTGGTGCTTAAGAATCCGGTCTTCCAAATTGAGGGGGAACACAAGATGCGTTCGCGTAGCGTGGCCGAACGCGCACGCGTGGCCCAAAGGCCAAGGCCAATCGCATTCCCTAACTCAGTGGTTGTGTGAATAGGAGCGGTTTGAGTCCCTAGTAAAATTTAGCTAGCAGTGTAAAAGTCAGGAGAACCTTGAGCATGTTCGAGCATTCATGGACAATTTTAGCTTTCCTTGTCGCAATAGGAATTAGCCTTCTCCTGTGGCGTTGGCAACAACGCCAGCTAGCTTTGAGTTCGATATATGGTCTGCCATCACCCAAGGGGAAATGGCTCACAGGTAACGCCATGGAACTTCTTGCCGCTGCAAAAGAAGGAACCTATTCTCTGACAATCTTTCGATGGATGCAGCAATACGGCTCCATGATTTCGCTACGGATCTTCACCAGACCCATGGTGATGGTGGCAAAGCCCCAACTGATTGAAAGCATTTTGACAGAGGGGCAAGCTCAGGGGATATTTACCCGCAGTCCATCCTTTTATCACGCCTACAAAGATGTGTTTGGCGTACATCTCGGAAACCAGGTTGGTGAAGCTTGGAAGTGGCGTCGCCAAACCGCAGCACCAGCTTTCCGAGCCAGTCGATTCACTCAAAAGTTCGATCTCATCCGTCAGGGGTGTCAGCAAGTCATCACACAACTTCAAAGCTCGGCTCAAACAGGCAAAGAGGTTCAAGTTGATCCCTTATTTGTGGACTTGACCATGAATATCATTGCCTACTTTTTCCTAGGTGTTACCTTTGAGAAAACCTCAAACTTTGCAGAGGAACCCCCCTTCGATGCCAAGCGCCTGTATGCAGCTCTTGCACTCCTCGAAAAACATGTACTTTTGCAGACCGCAGGTCGCAGTCGATGGTTTAAGTTTCTGCCTACTTCAGAAGGCCGAGAATACCGACAGGCTCAAGATTATTTACAACAGAATTTAAAGCCTCGGGTCGCGATGGCGTTGCAAGTGGCCAGGGCTTCTGAGGCCGAATCCCCATCAGTCAATTCGTCGTTTCGGAATTCGATGTTGGTTCAATTTGCTAAAAACCCCCAGCATGACCAAGACTCCCTGATGGCCGAGACCCGAGCCTTTATCTTTGCAGGTCATGACACTACTGCTCATACCATGTCCTTTGCAGTCGGGGAGTTGGGGCTTAATCCTCAAATCTTTCAGGCCGCACAACAGGCTGTGGATCAAGCCTGGGAGAAGGAAGGGGAGCTAAATCTTTCTAGTTTGAAACATTTAGACTATATAGAAGCTGTGGTCAAGGAAACGTTACGACTCCATCCAGTGGCCACCGGAATCCCCCTAGTCACGACCCAAGACACAGAACTGGATGGGGTCAAGATGCCGAAAAATGTAGGCGTCGAACCTTTTTTCTGGGCTGCGGGACAGGATCCTGAGATGTTTCCAAAACCGGAAGAATTTCGTCCACAGCGGTGGCTGCAAAAGGAAACTGACCAACAGCCACTCCCCCTCCTGTTTGGATTTTCCCGAGGATCTCATTTTTGTGTAGGCGCACCTCTAGCACTTTTAGAAGCAACGGTGATGTTGTCGTTACTCCTGCGTAATTTTAACTGGGAACTCGTAAATGGCCGAGATTCTCTAGACGATGTTAATCAGCATTTGACAGTATTTCCCCGCGATCGCATGCCGATTCGTTTTGTTTCGAGAACTGAATCCAGAGCTTAGACTTGTTAGTCTTGAATGCTCAGCTCTAGTCGCTCTGCGAATCTGAGTTTAGCGGAGCGAGCACGAGGATTATGCTGGATTTCTTCAGCTTGTGCTACAGTTGGCTTTTTGGTTAGCACTCGCAATAGTGAGCAATTCTTTGACAAATCTCGAAATTTGTGCTTAACAATCCGGTCTTCCAAACTGTGAAAACTGATAATTCCAAGTCTTCCTCCTGGTTTCAGCCAATGGGGGGCAATGTCGATAAAGGTTTCGAGGCTCTCAAGTTCCTGGTTGACCACAATCCTTAGGGCTTGAAACACCCGAGTCGCTGGGTGAATTCTGCCATAGCGGTATTTCGGGGGAACACAAGATGCGATCGCATTGGCTAATTCAGTGGTTGTCTGAAACGGACGCTTCTCCACAATCCGGCGTGCCATCCGCCGGGATAACCGTTCTTCCCCATACTTATAAAAAACATCCGCTAACCGTACTTCACCCCAATGATTAATAATATCCTTTGCGGTCAGAGACTGGCTCTGATCCATCCGCATATCTAACTCAGCAGCATGGCGAAAACTAAAGCCTCGCTCTGGTAAATCTAGCTGAGCTGAACTGACACCTAAATCCGCGATAATACCATCAAATACCCTATCATTAGACTGATACTCCGCAAAATTTCCCTGCCAGAAGTGAACTCGTCCGCTATAACTAGCTAACCTAGTCTTGGCGGCTGCGATCGCATTAGCATCCCGGTCAATAGCTGTAACCTCCACATCCGGTGCTGCTGCTAAAATTAACTCAGTGTGTCCACCACCACCGACAGTGGCATCCAAGTAATGACCACCCGGACAGATAGCTAGTGCCTCAATTAATTCCTGACTCAATACCGACACATGGAAAAAGGGTGTTGTATTGGCCTGTAATGGTTCAGTTTCCATGTGATTAAAACAATCCTAAGTAAGTTCTGAGGAGATTAGACCTTCTGCTGTTAATCAGACCAGATTGTCCGGGAACTCTATAACTGTAACCTGTCAACTGTAACCTCTCTAGTTGTGAACAGTGACAAGTCTTACTCAGCACGCTTAGTGAAAGGAGGTTTTACTAGCAACTATAGCGTTGATCATACTTATGGGCTATATTGAATCAATTTAGAATTGCTATAGTAGCTAAAGACTAATCATAAAAGTATCCCTGTGGGTACTGTCAAGCCATTACAGAAGCATCAGACTAGATTTGTCAGTCAAGCAGTAAATTTGCATTCAACTAAGGAAAATCTGATGAATTCCAAAGAACAAAAATCTAAAGACTTTGAGCTTCGAGAACGAGAACTCCAGCAACGGGAGCGAGACCTTCGACTCCGGGAAATCGAAACGCAAATTTATCAAGAAGAACAACAATTTCATCAAACCCAGAAGCATCAAAAAACTGAAGGTAAACTAAAAAAGTGGGGCAGAAAGCTAGCTAGATTTGGAAAATTCTTGGCCGTTGTGATTGCTGTTGTTATAACAATTAGAATTGCTTATTGGCTTGCTATAGTCATGATCGTTGGAGGACTTGCCTGGTTAGGATACGAAATTTTCTGGAAATATGACGATTGAATAAAAAAAGGTAATAAAGTAAAAATTATAAATTACCAATAAGTACATATTATAACATTAAATAATTCGAAATAATCCAGTGTAAATAGTTATTAAATAATAGATAAAGCCTAAACATTTTATTTTATGAACAATATTACTAATTTTTAATAAAACAAAAAAACTCCAATATCTTTCCTCCTACTCCCTGTTCCCAGATCCGCTGTTCCCAGATCCGCTGTTCCCTATTCCCTATTCCCTATTCCCTATTCCCAGATCCGCTGTTCCCTTTTCCCTTTAAAACCATTTAGCTAATACCAAACTAAATATGAGGACTAAAATGGAAACTACAAATTTTCTCCATGAACTCGATCGCGTTGCCAGAGTTCGTGCTGAAATCGCCACTAACTAATTTAAATCAAATCAAGAACACTCTTGAGCAATCGGAATCCGCAGGGGATAATAATTCAGGTAAATTAGGCTTAGATAGAGATATTGAAGATATCTCTAAAATCAGTAAAAATTTACAGCAGAGGCGGTTCCGATTACTAGTATTAGGGGATATGAAGCGGGGAAAAAGTACATTTTTCAATACTTTAATTGGTGAGAATTTACTGCCCAGTGATGTGAATCCTTGTACAGCATTGCTGACGGTTTTACGCTATGGTGATCAAAAGAAAGTTACAGTGTATTTTAATGATGAGACACTACCTCAAGAAATTGATTTAGAAAGTTTTAAGCATCGCTATACCATCGACCCAGATGAAGCGAAGCGACTACAACAAGAGCAAAAGCTAGCCTTTCCTAATGTTAGTCATGCTGTAGTGGAGTATCCCTTACCGTTGCTAGAAAAAGGGATTGAAATTGTAGATAGTCCAGGACTAAATGATACGGAAGCTCGCAATGAGTTATCCCTCAGTTACATTAATAATTGTCACGCTATAGCAATCCTAAATAGGTTGTGGCAAAATTCCATACTTAAAAAGTTTGGGAAAATCAAATATTTGACCATCAGTAAAAAACTTGAATAACCACTTTACTATTTTAAAAGAACTGCAAATATGATAAAATTTCCTCAAGAAATTTTTCCCTTGTAACAAAATATCTTCTACGGGATTTTGTTCCGGAGCATTAGGAGCAAATTTTGTACAAGTTATTAGCCAGTCTTCTTCTAACAAACCTTGATTAGTTTTACTTAAATATTATCGCTATTCTTGAGAATTATGATAACTGGCACCATCCCAAAATATAGCTAATCTTTTTCCTGGTCTTTGGCGTTGTAAATAGTTGATAAAATCGATAGTCTTTTTTGTATTTACCGCTGAATACTCTTTCATTATAAATTCTTTATTTTGATAATCTAATGCTCCGTAATATGTCTGTTTATCTTTTTGATTTTTCATAGGAACTTGTAGTCTTTTATCCAGGGTAAGCGCAAGAAAAACGAACTCATAATATGCTAAGGTAAACAATGTTATAAGAAAAATATCTAATGGTTAAAGGCTTCGATAAACCCACTAA
>WTKN01000105.1 GCA_011524395.1 Moorena sp. SS36440bin_2 | reverse complement strand
TTAATAGTAAAGCCCAAGCCCCTTGTACTAGAGTTGATAACGTCACATAATGTTGTCGTGCTACAGATTCTAACTGACCACTCACTTGAGCAGATAAACATAATTCCAATTCCTGATAATCCGAGTGTGGCTGGGGATTTTGATACGGATGCTTATCTACTACTAGGGGAGTGGGAGCACTAAAACCAACTAAGGTTTCTCGCCAAAACTCAGAGGCGGTTTCCTGATCTTGCTCATTTAACCAAGCAATATAATCCCGGTAGGGACGTGGTGTTGGTAAATTACCATTTTTTCCAGTCAGTTTCGCCTCATAGAAACTGAACACCTCTTTAAAGATAATCGATAAACACCATCCATCAATCAGCAGGTGGTGATAACTCCAGAGCAACTGGTAAGTCTCGTCACTGAGTTGAATTAAGGTACAGCTCATTAAGGGGGCAAGGTTTAGTTGAAAACCTGACTCCCTTTGTCTAGACAACATCTGTGATAATTGCTGTTGTTGCTCTGTTGCTGATAAGTCTCGCCAATCAAGATTACTCCAAGGTAACTCTACCTGTTTCAACACTACTTGTAGTGGAGTAGAGAGATTTTCCCAAACAAAGAATGTCCGTAGACTTGAATACCTATCTACAACAAGTTGCCAACTTTCCCTCAAAGCATCCACCTTGAGATTCCCCTTCAACTTAAAGGTCATCTGTTCAAAATACACCCCACTATCCGGAGCATATAGACTGTGGAACAGCATCCCCTGTTGCATGGGAGATAGGGGATAAATTTCCGAGACATTTTTAGTCTTGATGCCAGCTAATAATTCATCAAGTTCTACTTGATTTAACTGGGCATCTGGAAAATCACTAGGGGTATAGCCAAATGCCTCTTCTAACTGACAATGTTCTAGGATTGACCTGAGGGTCTTGTGATAGCTGTCGGCCAACTTTTCCACTGTGCCACGGCTATGGACATTACTACTGTAAATCCAATTCATGGTTAATTTCCCTTCTAGCACCAGACCGCTAACATCTAATAGATGGTCACGAGTTTGATTTTCACTTTGGTTCAATCCTGTGGACAATGACGCAAATTTCCAACCGGTTTGGGACTGGACTTGGTCAAATTGTCCTAGGTAATTAAAACTAATTTCAGCAGTGGGAATTGTCTGTAGTTGTTGATTAACCCTAGTGTCTTGACACAAGTAACGCAACAGCCCGTAACCGATGCCACGATTGGGAATAGCTCGTAATTGTTCTTTAATTGATTTGATTACCTCTGCCGGTTGGTTTAATGAATCCAGTTGTAATAATACTGGGAATATAGTGGTAAACCAACCTACGGTCCGCGATAAGTCTACATCGGCAAATAGTTCTTCTCTGCCATGTCCTTCTAAGTCGATTAGTAGGGTGGAATTTCCGCTGCACTGAGCCAAAGACAGTACTAACCCACTCAGCAGGATATCGTTAATTTGTGTGTTGTAAGCTTGGTTGACTGACCCCAGCAGAGCCGTAGTTTCTTCTACACTTAATTCCCGAGATACATAACCCGCACTACCAATGGTATTTTCTGAGTTAGGGTGACCATAATCCTTGGGGAGTGGTGTGATATTTGACCAAGGTTGGTTGAGCCAATAGTCTAACTCTTTCAAGAGTATTTCGGATTGTGCATAGTTGTTTAATTTCTCAGCCCAATCGATAAAGGCGGTGGTTTTGGGACTTAGTTGTATCGGGTGTTCCTCGGTTAGTTGTTGATAACTTGTTGCTAGGTCTGATAAGAAAATTCGCCAACTCACCCCATCCACGGCTAAGTGATGAATAATGATTAGTAACCGAGCCGACCTTTCCTGACCTAGGTTAAACCTTACCACTTGTATTATTGGTCCGTCTTCTAGGTTTAAACTCCTTTGATAGTCCGTGGCAATTTTTGATAGGGTAACTCCTTGTTCTTCTTCAGGAGTTGAGGATAAATCTACTAGGTCAAAGGGAACGTTATTATCAGCCCTATGGTTGTGTTGTTGCTCCTCAGATCCCCCGAAGGAGAATCGTAATCGCAGGGCATCATGATGCTCTAGTAATTTTCCTATAGCTGTTTTAATTAATTCCGGATCCAGATCATTGGGAATTTCCAATAAAACCGATTGGTTATAGTGGTGTGGCTCTTGCTTATTTTGGGCGAAGAAGCTTTTTTGAATTGGGGTCAGAGGAGCCACTCCGGTCACTAGACCTTGTTGAGCATTGATACTAAGGCCTGTGGTGGCTACCCTGGCTAGTTCGGCGATGGTTTGATGAAGGAATAGTTGTTGAGGAGTGATTTGTATTCCTGAGTTTTTGGCACGGGACACTACTTGAATGCTCAGGATAGAATCCCCACCGATTTCAAAGAAGTTGTCATGGATGCTAACTTTGTCTTTCCCAAGTAATTCTTGCCAGATGTTGGTTAGGGTTTCTTCTATTTCTGTACGTGGTGCTACGTATTCCTCCACTCTGGTAATTTCCCCATCTGGTGCCGGTAGGGATTTACGGTCTACTTTGCCATTTGGTGTTAAGGGCAGAGTGTCTAAGGTAACGAAGGCAGAAGGTACCATGTAGTCTGGTAGTTTCTGTTTGAGGAATTCTCGTAGTTGCTTAGTGCTTAGTGATTCTTCTTCACTGACTATGTAGGCGATTAGGCGTTTGTTACCAGGAATATCTTCTGTTGCAATTACTACGGTCTGTTGGATTTGGGGGTGCCTCAACAGTACCGATTCTATTTCCCCTAGTTCGATGCGAAAACCCCTGATTTTGACTTGGTTATCGATACGACCTAGATATTCAATCTTGCCATCACACAGATAACGGACTAAGTCCCCCGTTTTGTACAACCGTCCTTGACCAAAGGGGTTCTCGATGAATTTCGCTTCGGTCAATGGGGCATGGTTGTGATAGCCTCTGGCAACGCCATCCCCCCCTGTATACAACTCCCCAGACACCCCGATCGGCACAGGGTTTTGGTGGTCATCCAAAATATACACCTGAGTGTTGGCAATGGGATAGCCGATGGGGATGGATCTGTCCGTCGGTTGCACCCCTTCGACTGGATAACAACAGGTGAAGGTCGTGTTTTCTGTTGGCCCATAACCATTGATCACTTGGCAATTTGGGAGCCCTTGAACTGCCTTGTAGATATGGGAAACCGACAGGACATCCCCCCCCGCTATCAGCCATGTTAGCCCTTGTAAATCCGCTAAGTGTTCATCCACCATTAGATGAAATAGACCCGCCGTCAGCCAGAGGGTGGTGATTTGGTGTCTTTGTAGGGCTTGGCCTAGCTCCAATAAAGATGGCTGGTGCGGCGGTAAGATCACCAATTTGCCACCGTTGAGCAGTGGCCCCCAAATTTCCAAGGTAGCCGCATCAAAGGAGATCGGGGCTAATTGCAAGAACACATCATCTGTGGAAAACTGTATGAAATTAGTCTGTTTGACCAGCCTGACCACATTGCGATGGGTCACACTGACCCCTTTGGGGCGACCTGTAGAACCGGAGGTATACATGACATAAGCCAGATTGTCGCCCCTAACCCTTGGCAGGGCCAGGACTGATGTTGACAAACCTGCCACTAGATCTGGCTGATCAAGACAAACCATCATCGGGCCTGGTGGGAGATCAGCCACCAAGTTGGTTTGGGTTAACAACACAGAAACAGTGGCATCTTCAACCATGAACGCCAGTCGTTCTGGGGGATAATTGGGGTCAACAGGTACATAAGCACCACCTGCTTTCAGTATCCCCAACAGTCCTACCACCATTTCAACAGAACGTTCCACACAAATACCCACCAGTACCTCTGGTCCTACTCCCATTGAACGTAGGTGATGTGATAGTTGGTTCGCCCTTTGATTTAATTGATGATAGGTCAACTGCTCTTGTTCAAAAACCACCGCCACAGCATCGGGTGTTTTTTCTACTTGCTCTTCAAATAACTGATGAATACATTTATCAGTAGGATAGTCACTGGCAGTATCATTCCACTCCACCAACAGTTGATGACGTTCCTCTGCACTCAACAAAGGTAACTCACCCACCACTAGTTGGGGATTTTCCACAATTGCTGACAACAAGTTATGGAAATGAGTAGCCATCCGTTTAATAGTAGACCCATCAAATAAGTCTGTGTTGTATTCCCATGTCCCCACCAATCCTATCTCTGTTTCCGTCATTGACAGGGTCAAATCAAACTTAGCAATAGTACTTTGTTGATTTAATTGACTCAAACTCACACCTGGTAACTCTAATTTTCCCATTGGTGCATTCTGTAGCACAAACATGACCTGGAACAAAGGGGAATGACTCAAAGACCGTTGGGGTTGCAATGCGGATACTACCTGTTCAAACGGTACATCCTGATGTTCATAACCGATTAGTGTGGTTTCCCTGACTTGCCTGAGCAACTCTTCAAAACTGGGATTATCTTCAAAGCGGGTTCTCAACACCAAGGTATTGACAAAGAAGCCAATCAGAGACTCAATTTCATGACGGTTGCGATTGGCTATGGGTGAACCAATTAAAATATCAAATTGTCCACTGTAACGATAGAGTAAGATGGCCAAAGCTGCTTGCAGCGTCATAAATAAGGTACTACCCAAGTTCCTCGATAACTGTTGCAACTTCTGGGTTAGTTCCGTGGTTAAACTAAAACCTTCAGTACTACCTCGGTAACTCATTACATGGGGACGAGAACGGTCTGTTGGCAGTTGTAATAATTCTGGAGCACCCTCTAATGCTTCTTTCCAGTAATTGAGTTGGGTTTCTAGGACTTCCTCACTTAACCATTGTCTTTGCCAAAGGGTAAAGTCGGCATATTGAATGGCTAATTCCGGTAAGGGGGATGGTTCTTCTGCCGCAAAAGCTTGATATAAACTTGATAGTTCTTGAATTAATATTCCCATCGACCAACCATCAGAGACTATGTGGTGCATGGTCAGCGCTAACACATAGTCAGTGGTGTCTAGTTGCCATAATTTACATCGGATTAATGGTGCTACCTCTAGGTCAAAGGGGGTTGTTGCTTCCTGTTGTACTTGTTGTTGTAATACGGTTTCCTGTTCTGCTTCTGGGTGTTGTTGTAGGTCTACTACATTGATGTTGATAGTGCTGTCAGGGTGAATTACCTGTGTTGGTGTCCCATTGACACTCCGGAAACTTGTCCGTAGTACTTCGTGACGACTTACTATTTCTGATAAGGCTTTGTCTAGGGCGTTAATCACCAAGTTTCCAGTGATTCTAAGGGCTGCTGGTATGTTGTAAGTAGCACTACTTCCTTCTAGTTGGTGGAGGAACCACAGTCTTTCTTGAGCCGATGATAGGGGTAATTGTTCACTATCAGGTCTTGGTTGAATCAAAGGAAGACTTAATTGGTTTTTTGTTGTAAGTAATTGGTTTAATTTAGGCTCTAATTCGGCGATTGTAGGTGATTCAAATATTTCCCGTAGGGGGAGTTCTCTATTGAAGGTAACTCTAAGTTGGGAAATTAGTTGGGTGGCGAGTAGGGAATGTCCTCCTAATTCAAAGAAGTTGTCATGTATTCCTACATTTTGCACTCCTAGAACAGAAGCAAAAATGTTGGCGATTATTTCTTCAGTTGGGGTACGTGGAGCTACATATTCACGCTGGTATAAAGTTTTCTGCCACTGGCCTACGACATTTAAACTCCCTTCTAAAAATCCTTGCTTAGAAGCACGACGTTGAATTTTTCCACTAGAAGTTTTAGGAATACTCCCCGTCTTCAACAAAACCACTTCATCAACGTCTAATTCATGTTCTGTTGATACGGCAATTTGAATTTCTTTAACTATCTCCTCTTTGTTCAGCTTGCGTAGGTGAGTTCGTTCCACCTCACAAGCAACCACCACGCGTTCCTCTCCTTCCCTCTCTACAGAAAATGCAGCACACCCATGACTTCGTAGAGAAGGATGGCTGTTTTCAACAGTTAATTCAATATCTTGGGGATAATAATTGCGACCTCTAATGATAATTAGATCCTTTAGTCTTCCTGTAACAAAAAGTTCCCCATTACTAAAAAAACCTAAGTCCCCTGTACGTAAAAAAGGGCCTTCCCCAGAATCCTTTAGATAACCTTGAAAGGTTTCTTGTGTTGCTTTGGGGCGATTCCAATATCCTTTAGTAACACTGCCACCCCTAACCCAAATCTCTCCCACTTGTCCTGGTTCACAGGGAGTTAACGACTCTGGGTTAACGATAATTACTGTTGTGTTCAGGTCAGGACGACCAACACCCACAAAGCTTCGACTTTCATCGGAGTAAATTTCAGTCTCTACTACCGAATTTTGCTCAAGTTTCCCTGCTAATACCCTTTGAATCACTGGCGATTTATTCTTCCCTCCACCGGTAGCAAACAAGGTAGTCTCCGCCATGCCATAGCAAGGATAAAAGGCTCTGTAGTTAAAACCACAGTTCGCAAATTTTTG
>WTKN01000003.1:4431-6473 GCA_011524395.1 Moorena sp. SS36440bin_2 | reverse complement strand
ATCGCTTTTAGCGGAAGCTTCGCTTCATCGCGTAGCGGCTCCAAAGGAGCATCGCTTTTAGCGTGGCCTACGGTCAATCGCGTTCGCGCAGCGGAGGCCGAAGGCCACAAGCGGTTACGAAGGAACATCGCATTTTTTCAAGCAACGTTATCCCCTGAGGTACGTAAGGGAATTAGAGGCAGCAGGGGAGACAGGGGAATCAGAGACACGTTTGAAGTTTCAGTCTTGGCAGGTTCGGGTGCTTGGAAAGGTTCCTCAAATTGCTCAATTTGCATTTCGGACACTGGTTGCTGCAACAATTTTTCTAATCCAATTTGCGGTTTGACTTCAGCAATATCTTCTTCGAGGATTTTATTTAGCTTAACTTTGTCTTCTATTTCCAGAGTATTTATTGCTTCAAGAAGAGACTCGAAAGGAATTAGCCTTGTGAAAGCAGCTTGTATCATATTTACCTTCCGGGATTACGTGTATATGATTACTTAGTTTACTATAGTACCCCCTATTTACCTTTGTGGTAACGAGAGTTTATTTTTATTAACATTTAATTACAAATTATCATCTTAACTTATGATATTAACTGTTGACTATTGTATAAAAATATGTTTAATCTAGCCAGTATATTTTACTAGGTATAGTTATTGTTAAGATATCATAACATAGTACTAAAATAATCAAAACTTTATTTAAACATACTCTTAAGCATAAAAAAATACCTTGTACTGGCTTTATATACAGGAATTATATCATATCCGTATAATTACTCTAATAAATTTTTTTTTCACACGTCCCACACGTCCCACACTTGCCACACTTCCCATCTACCTATTAAACGAATGCTTACCTGTTTTATTCAAAACCTGAGTCATAATATGCGCATAGCGCATATTATTAATGCTGAACGCGCACGCACCTCAAGTAGCCCATTCGCTGATCGCTCAATGCTGAATGCTTACTTTGGGAGTAAAATCACCAACATCCCTATTAATTTGGTCGGGTGTGATGGAACCAACAGAAGCACAATATCTAATTCTCAATGCGTTGGATACCTTAGGGTTACTAGAAAATACTGTTTATGACCAAGACAATGGCATTTGGTACATCAGCACTGCCAGCCTTCTGCTGCCCTTTGCTATGCTTTTACCAAATGGTGAAATTACCCCGATTACACCTATAGCCGAATTATGAAGCCCTTAAGTGAATTACAACAACAGCAATATCAACGAATGATAGAACTCTCCACTCTGGCTCGTCAGCGATATCTGGACTCTGGAGGAGATCCAAACCGAGCCTCAGGGAGTCTACACAATGAAAATTACATGACTGTGGAAGAACAGCAGGAATTCTTGGTATTAGCTAGGGCACTTTCCGGGATTTATACGAATAATGGTTATGTTTACTGTCAAGGGCGCTCTTGGAAATTACCCAAAGTTTTGAATCAGGACTAGAGGGGAGAGTGTGGGGAGACTCAAAAACTCTTCAAAAGATTTCTTATAATAAGCTAAAATATAATATTTATCTAAATAATTAGACCCATTTCCCTATCTCCCTACTACCTTCTCCCTATTTTCTTCCCTGCTCCCTGCTCCCTGCTCCCTGCTCCCTTCTTCATTTAATACCACAAATTTTCCTTAAGTCTTTTTCCTCTTCACGAGTAACTAGGTAATCATGGAGCCAGTTACAACTCTTTGCCACTAAATCATCTAAATCGAAATTCCATAAAATTACTGTTTTGTCACTACTAGCAGAAGCAAGAGTCTTGCCATCTGGGCTAAAGGCCACGCTATTGACAGGTGCCCTATGTCCGGTGAGGGTTAGCAGTTCCTGGCCTTTGTGATTCCACAGTTTTACCGTGTTGTCCCCACTAGCAGTAGCGATAGTTTGGCTGTCTGGGCTAAAGGCGACGCTAATCACAGCTGCGCTATGTCCATAGAGGGTTTGCAGTTTCTGGCCTTCTCGATTCCACAGTTTAATGGTGTTGTTGCCACTAGCAGTAGCGATAGTTTTACCATCATAGCTAAAGGCGATGCTATTGACAGAATCGC
>WTKN01000003.1:0-4331 GCA_011524395.1 Moorena sp. SS36440bin_2 | reverse complement strand
TATGTCCGGTGAGGGTTTGCAATAGTTGGCCTTCTCGATTCCACAGTTTCACCGTGGTGTCCCGACTAGCAGAAGCGATAGTTTTACCATCTGGGCTAAAGGCCACGCTCTGGATCCAAAAGCTATGTCCGGTGAGGGTTTGCAATAGTTGGCCTTCTCGATTCCACAGTTTCACCGTCTTGTCCCCACCAGCAGTAGCGATAGTTTGGCCGTCTGGGCTAAAGGCCACGCTCCGGACATAATTGTTATGTGCGGTGAGGGTTTGCAATAGTTGGCCTTTGTGATTCCACAGTTTTACGGTCTTGTCCCCACTAGCAGTAGCGATAGTTTTATCATCTAGGCTAAAGACGACGCTCCGGACATAATTGCTATGTCCGGTGAGGGTTTGCAATAGTTGGCCTTTGTGATTCCACAGTTTCACCGTCTTGTCAGAACTAGCAGTAGCGATAGTTTGGCCATCTTGGCTAAAGGCCACGCTATTGACACGTTTTCTATGTCCAGTCAGGGTGTGCAGTAGTACTTGGCCTTGATAATTCCACAGTTTCACCGTGTTGTCACTACCACCAGAAGCGATGGTCTTACCATCTGGGCTAAAGGCGACCTCATAGACGTGTGCCCTATGTCCGGAGAGGGTGAGCTGTACTTTGCCTTCTCGATTCCACAGTTTCACCGTGTTGTCCGCAGTAGCAGAAGCGATAGTCTGGCCATCTGGGCTAAAGGCGACGCTGATGACAGCTACCCTATGTCCGGTGAGGTTTTGCAGTACTTTGCCTTCTCGATTCCACAGTTTCACGGTCTTGTCCCCACTAGCAGAAGCGATAGTCTGGCCATCTGGGTTAAAGGCCACGCTATGGACAAAATCTCGATGCCCGGTGAAGGTGAGCTGTAGTTTGCCCTTATCATTCCACAGTTTCACCGCCTTGTCCTTACTACCAGTAGCGATAGTCTTACCATCTGGGCTAAAGGCAACACTAGTGACACGTTTGCTATGTCCAGTGAGGGTGAAGGTGAGCTGTGGTTTGCCTTCTAGATTCCACAGTTTCACCGTCTTGTCATTACTAGCAGAAGCGATAGTCTTACCATCTGGGCTAAAGGCAACACTAGTGACAGAACCGCTATGTCCGATGAGGGTTTGCAGTTCTTTGCCTTCTCGATTCCACAGTTTTACCGTGTTGTCCCCACTAGCAGAAGCGATAGTCTTACCATCTGGGCTAAAGGCCACGCTATTGACCCAAGAGCTATGTCCAGTGAGGGTGTACAGGTGTTGGCCTTTTAGATTCCACAGTTTTACCGTGTTGTCATGACTAGCAGAAGCAAGAGTCTGGCCGTCTGGGCTAAAAGCCACGCTCCGGACAAGTGCCCTATGTTTGTCCAGGCTATTAAATTCTTTCACTCCATACAGAGATTGCCCTAAACTAGCGCTCAACTTAATTCTAGTATCAGCTTTTAGCCAATTTGCCTTTTGGAGTTTTCCTACTAACTTTAAATTCTGTTTGAGAACATCAAAGGGTCGCTTTGAGATCGAAAGATTCTCTGAAAGTTGACTGAGGATTTCAATTTCACTTCTGGTTGCTTTTCTTAGCTGTTCACGAGATTCCAACCAAAGAACCGTTGAAGCAACTGTCCCCAACACCAACACAGCAATAAGAGTTCCCACCTTTAACCAGCGGTTACGGATGATTTGCTTGTGCTTGTGACGGCTTACCTCAATATACTCCTCAGCCAGCCCATCCAACATCCCCAACTTACCATACTCGTTTAAATACTCCTGGGCTTCTACTAACCTCCCCCCTTGCAACAGTAAACCAGCATCATCAAGCTTTTTACCCTTCTGCTGCCATTCTTGTGCCGCTGCTTCCAGCTTGCGTTCCACCACCATCGCTTCTGTGTAATCCTGCTTCCATTTCACCAACCTTCCCCAGTGGCGAATCAAGGCTTCATGAACCACATCCAAAACCACATCCTCAGAATTTTCTTGATGACTTCTAGTAATCAAGCGGTTGTCTTGACTTGCTAACTTTTCGCTAACAGTATCGAGCTGTTCTAAATTATGGTGAGAATTGACTAACTCCCCCAGGCGTACTCGTCTACGGGCATCCAGAGTATCTTCCACTTGAGTTAATTCCAAGAACAAACCCGTAGCCACACGTTGGTCTACCGGTGAGAGACTATCAAATACCTGATTGGCTCTCTTTTCGAGAGTTCCCTCAATTCCCCCTAACTTTTGATAAGTCTCTAAGTATAAAAACTTCTGCTGTCTTGACTGTTTCCATAATTCCGTCAGAGTATATTGGAGCAGGGGCAGGCTGCCTGGATAATCTTCCACATCGTTAATCAGTTGCTGTTTTAAGCTGCCCTCAATCCCTAATCCTACTAATTCCGCCGGTTTAGCGATCGCTTCTTCAATTTCTTGACGGTTCAAGTGGTCTACATTGATGTATGGTCTATTAATTTTCTCAATAAATTTAGGATAGTCTCGCAACCGCCCCCGAAAGTCAGAGCGCATAGCAATTAATACAATTAGATTGTTGGTATTCTCGATTAATTCAATCAAACGGTCAAAGAATTCTTGGCGTTGGTAAGGCTTGATCATGGTGAAGCACTCTTCAAACTGGTCAATCATCATGACCACCCGAGTTTTACTAGAATTCTCTGGCTGCTTCTGCTCGCCCTTCCCCTTTTCCAGCACCTCCTGTAACGTTTTCCAAGGTATTTCACTAGGAGTGAAAGGTTCCAAATAATGCCAGCGATCGCTTCCGGGGATAGCTTGCCCTAACTTGAGCTGATACAATAACCCAGCCCTGAGTAAAGAAGACTTGCCACTACCGGAAGCCCCTAAGACCATCAGCAGACGGTCTTTAGTTTTAACTCGCTCAATTAACTGCTTGGTCAACTGAGAGCGACCGTAAAACACCAGAGCATCTTTTGGTTTAGCGGTAAAATATGACAGAGACCGGTAGGGGCACTTATCCTGAAAGCTGGGTTTCGGAAACTGAGTAGTCAGTAGAATCGCTTGTTCAGAGTTAGCGATTAAAGGACGTTGGGAAGTCTTTGACATCCGCTGCTCAATAAACAAGGCCAAATTATGACTAGTAACAATACCATCCGGGTGATTTTCCGGATTTAAACCTGCCAGTAACTCCCTGGTAAATACTCCTTGTTCATGGCTAATCTCTACTCCCGGTTCATAGGAACGAGTAGCAGTAATCAAGCAGTAAGCTTTATCAGTTGGGATAAATGGCAGCAAGCTTAGTAACTCACCACTGTAGCAACAATCTAACCAAATCACTACCTGTTTGACTGGGCTAGTTGCAATTTGCTGACCCAATTCCCGTAGAGAATAGCCATAAATTCCAATATCAGGAAAGGCATCACTAGTCACTAAGAAAACTTCCTCAATACCATCCACCTCTTGTCTACAGCCATGGCCTGAAAAGAAGAATAGTGCGGTTTCTGGGGGTTGGTTCGGAGGTGGAGGATTAAACAGATTAGCGACTGCTTCCCTTAATTCCTCTAATTTTACTAGTCCTCTGTTCGATGCTTCCCCTGGTCCTTTTTGGGTCAATCCAAGGGGTAAATCCTGAATCCGAAAGGGTTCATAGCCAGATTCATTTAATCGTTGAGCAACATTTTTTCCATCTTTGGCGGCAACAGTCAGGTCGTTAAAGTTGGTGTGTTCTGGATAACGGTTAATGCCAACGATTAGGGCTTCCCATTTTGGTATCATTGGAGAAATGTTGTTAATTTTAATTAGGGTAAAATACTATTAAAAATTTTAGCATTATGCTAATTTTTATTGTATAAATATAGTGATTGAAGTAGTAGCAGTGGCTGATGAATACCAACAAAACCCTATTAGCTTTTTTACTTGCTCTGACTGATTTAGACACAGCCTTGAGTGAAGCTGAGACTACGAGCATCAAAGAAATTGGCGATCAACTCGATGCCCAACCTCTGGCCTGGGAAAGGTATACCAAACCGAAGCTGCTAGAGATGATTGCAGCCAATCCTGAGTTAAATCAACGTTACCAAACTTACTCTAACCAACTTGACACTACGGTCGATATTCCCCCAGACTATCTCCCAACAACAGCGGAAATTCAGCCAGTCAATACACCTAGCTCTACGATAATGAGAGGATATAAACCTAAGTCATCACCCACCGGCTATGACCAACAAATTAATAATATTGTGATTGTCGTCAGTCGTACAGAACAGCCAGAAGCAGCTGTGAAACAATTACCCTTGGAAAAACTGAAACAGTTTTTAGGGACTTCTAAAAAGTAAAGTACCCAATTTGGAAGATGGGGAGATGGGGAGATGGGGAAATG
>WTKN01000004.1:4351-6525 GCA_011524395.1 Moorena sp. SS36440bin_2 | reverse complement strand
CTCCCCATCTCCCCATCTCCCCATCTCCCCATCTCCCTGTTCCCTGTTCCCTATTTCCTACAAGATAATGCAGACAGAGTTTCCTTTTACCCTACCCCAGGGCTACGTAGATTCTGAGGGTAATCTCCATCGAGAAGGCATGATGCGGATGTCCACAGCCTACGATGAAATTATGCCCTTAAAAGACCCTAGGGTTCAGGCTAATCCAGGTTACTTGGTGATTATCCTGTTGTCCAGGGTGATCACTCGTCTGGGCAGCTTAGACTATATCAATCCCGCCATGATTGAGGGTCTATTTTCGGCTGACTTAGCCTATCTGCAAGACCTCTATCAACGGATTAACCAAAATGGTCACAGCCGCCTTTTGGTTTCTTGTCCTCACTGTCAAGGAGAATTTCAAGTGGAGACTGCTACGTTGGGGGAGTAACTTGCTACCCCTCCGAGAGGCTGTTAGAGGAGGTAGCCTATATTGCTTATCACTTGCACTGGTCCTATGACCAGATTATGAGTCTGGATCATCAAGAAAGACAGCGCTGGGTGGCACAAGTGGCAAGTATCAATGAAAAGCTTAATGAGCAAGTAATTGGGTTACGGTAATTGGGGATAGTTTCATGAATTCCAGGAGTTAATCATGGCAAGTTTATTATCGTTGCCTTTAGGAGCAAACGCGGCTTACGCTGGAGTGACTGGGGAGTTGGGAGTTCGCCTTGACCCCTACCAAGGCTTTAACTTCCTCATTGAAATTGAGGGGTTAATAACGGGTGGGTTTAGTGAGGTCAGGGGTCTAGAAAGTGAGATTGAACTAGAGGAACGTCCTGAGGGAGGTCAGAATCGCTATGTTCATCAGCTACTAGGTCGAACCAAATATCCGAATTTGACCCTTAAACATGGTCTAACCGGCATCGACAGCCTATGGAATTGGTATCAGGCCACTAGCCAGGGTGTAATTCAACGTAAAAACGGCACAATTATGCTGCTAGACCGCGAACAGATACCAGCCATGTATTGGAATTTCAAGCAGGCTTTGCCAGTGAAGTGGACTGGTCCAGAGTTTAATGCCACCAGCAATGAGATTGCTTTCGAGACCATTGAGTTAATTCACAAGGGGATTAGCAAACCACTTCTGAGTCAAGCCCTATCTCGAGGACGAGCGGCTGCTGGACTAGCGGGAGCTTTGTGATGGCATCTCAATCTCAGGTCACTAACAATCAAACTTGGTCAGAGAGTCTCAACCCCCAACTGACGAGGCGACTCCTGCGCCCGGTCGTCAGCCCTGGTGTAATTGGTACTCAAGTAGCAGGGTCAATTATCTCCCGGGTCCAAGGGATGACCAACCAACTGCCCTTAATGACTAAGTTAATTCAACGCCAGCATCGGTTACAGGGTCAATCAGCAGAAGCAGTTCCGATCGTGTATGCTCAGCCAATCCGGCCAGCAGCAGAACCGGTAGAGATGGGACATGTTACCTCTCCCAATGTGGCCTCTCGAACTAAAGGAACAGGGCAAGAACTCCCTTTGAAATCAACTATATTTCAGGTCGATCAAGAAGCCTCAGTACAAAAAAGTACAGGGTCAAATACCCAGAAATATAGAGAAAATTCTACACCCGAAACGTCAAATTTAATACCCTCTAAAACTGGCAAATCTGGGACAAAACCATTGATTGTCCAGGCAAAATTTGTCAATTCCACTAAGAAGACTTCCCCCAGAGCAGATTCTGATAGCAAACCCCCAGTTTATGGTCTTGAACCGTCTAGGAAAACTAGACTATCTTCTGAGTTATCCTGGCCAGTTGTCAAAGCCAAACCAATAGACTTCCAGTCATCAAGTAGTTCTGGAAGTAGTTCTCAGACAATGTTGGTAAACTTGCCTAACCCTCCTAACCCTGAAGCAAAGGGTGTTACTCAAAACTCCTTTCCTGCTAGACGAGGAGTTGGGGGAGAGGTCAATTCAGACAATTTAAAAAACAATTTAAAAAACACCAATACCACTTTACCAACAGAGTCTAAGCTATCCTTAGGCAGTTCGGGAAACTTGACCCAGTCACCAGTTATTCAAGGCTCCCCAAAGCGATCGCTGATCAAAGAGATAGTCTCTCCCCAATCCCAGGGAAACCAGCCACTGATTCAAAAGTCCCCAAAGCGATCGCTGATCAAGGAGATAGTCTCTCCCCA
>WTKN01000004.1:0-4251 GCA_011524395.1 Moorena sp. SS36440bin_2 | reverse complement strand
GCTGATCAAGGAGATAGTCTCTCCCCAATCCCAGGGAAACCAGTCACTGATTCAACCCACCCCAGAGCCACCAGTGATCAAAGAGATGCTCTCTCCCCAATCCCAGGGAAACCAGTCACTGATTCAACCCACCCCAGAGCCACCAGTGATCAAAGAGATAGTCTCTCCCCAATCCCAGGGAAACCAGCCACTGATTCAACGCACCCCGGAGCAACCGGTAGTTAGAGAAATGTTGAGAAAAGATGGTTATCAAATATCTGCTCCTCTGGTTTTTTCTGCCTCTAGGGTCAATAGAACTTCATTTTCTGGCAACGGACTAGGAGTTAGTAGTTCGCCATCTATTGCTGATCATGGCTCTGGAGTTATCCAAAGAATGCCATCTGTCAACGGTGCATCAGTATCAACACCTGTATCAACTACTAGCTTACAGGCAAATACCGTGATTCAGAAAGCATCAGAAAATACTTCAGGCGCTACCACAAATAATCAGTCTGTCGAGCACATTGATGTTGATGAACTAGTAGAAAAAGTACACCATAAACTGATGCAGAATCTCACCATAGAAAGTGAGCGGAGGGGATTAACACAATGGCATTAACAGGGTTTAATAATCTAGCCCAAAAAACAGTAAAAGGATTAAAAAGTAGCCTCTTCGGGGCAGAGTTAGATAAATTAACTATCCTCAAGGAGCAACCAGGAAAAAAATGGCAGATGGTTTTTCCAGAAAACAAACCAATGCCTCTATTCAATCCTAATGAAATTAAAATTACCAAGACAACCAAATGGCGTAATGAAACTCTCAAAAACCGCGATCGCGGTGATACTAAATTTATTGGTGGGGATCCAGCAACCCTGACTCTTGACCTATTTTTTGACACCTACGAGGGACTACCGGAAAGTACATCCGGGGGCGGCAGTTCTGCCCTCAAACGAGTTGGATCGGGAACGGCAACAGCGGCTTCGTCTTTAACTGGTGTGTATGGATTATCAACACCCAATGCCGTAGATGTTCGAGAGTATACCAATAAGATTTTTGAGTTGACTCTGATTGATTCTGATTTAAAACGTCCCCCTGTATGTGAACTCTGGTGGGGAGCATTTAACCTGATTTTTAAGGGGTATCTCGGACAACTAACCCAGCGCTTTACTATGTTTACGCCTAATGGGATGCCAGTCAGAGCCGCCCTCAACTGTACCTTCCACCAGTTCATCCCTGAAGAGGACGAGGAACGGGGAAAGGGCAGTTCTCTAGCACGGGATGACGACCCAATCCACGTTGTCCGACGTGGAGAAACCCTGAGCAGCATTGCGGGTGTTGAATATAATGACCCCAGCGTCTGGCGAGAGATTGCCAAGGCTAATGGGATTACTAATCCCCGTAACCTGACACCAGGTCAAGTTCTGACCATCCCGGTACTTAATCTAACCTCAAATTAACCATGGTCTCGACAGCTCCTCAAACCAGTAGCAATAGTACCGCTACCTCAGTCCCTAGCTTCAGAATTGTGATCAGCGGACAACAGTTGCGGTCTGATGTGATGGCAGTAATTGTGGATGAAAACGTTAGTACTCCCACTATGTTTACCATCAAGCTTGCTAACTGGGACCAAGAAAACCAAGAGTGGATCGATGAGCAACTGTTTAAACTAGGCAGTGAGGTAGAGATTTTTATGGGCTACGGGGGTAGTGCAGGGAAACTGCAAAAATTGATGATCGGTCAGATCACCGGTCTGGAACCACAATTTGCCCATGGGGAAATTCCTCTGTTGACAGTGCGGGGCTACGACTACAGTCATCGATTGCTTCGGGGTTACAACACTCGCTCGTTTACTAAAAAGAAAGACAGCGATATTGCTAAAGATATTGCCAAACAAGCCGGTCTAAAGTATGGGGGAGTAACCACAAAACTGGCTTTGGACTATGTACTACAGCATAATCAAACAGACATGGAATTTCTTCAGAGCCGTGCTCAACGACTGGGTTATGAGGTAGTGGTTCAAGATAAAACACTATATTTTCAGCCCCATCAGGATAAATCCAAGTCAGTGTTGACTCTAGTTCAACGAAAGGATTTGCTCAGTTTTTCGTGCCGACTGACCAGCTTGACCCAGGTGGGACAGGTGGAGGTACACGGTTGGAACCCGAAAGACAAGAAAGCCTTCATTGGGCGAACCAACCCTAGTTCTAGTAGTAACAACAGTGGTGCTAAGGCTGTAGATCAGGCTTTGGGTAGTGGAAAAAAAACCACCGAACGTTTGTATCGCCCTGTGTTCAGTCTAGCGGAAGCTGAGCAAATCGCTCACGGGAGATTTAAGAACATGGGTCTAGAATACATCAGTGGGGAGGGTTTGTGTGTCGGACGCCCTGACTTGCGAGCAGGTACCGTTATTACTATCCAAGGGGTGGGTAAACAGTTTAGTGGTGACTACTATGTGACATCCACCATCCATACCTATTCCCATAAACGAGGGTATCGCACAGCATTTAAGGTGAGGAGGAATGGGACATCATGACAAGCATCGATTTACTAACTAATTTGCTAGGTTCCCCTGAAATACGAGGTCGTTTCTATGGGGTTACGGTGGGAGTAGTGACTAACAATAGCGATGAGGAAAACTTGGGGCGAGTCAAGGTCAAGTTTCCTTGGCTCTCAGATGATGATGAAAGCTATTGGGCTAGGGTATTAACTCCCATGGCTGGTAATGACCGTGGTATTTATTTTTTGCCGGAAGTGAATGATGAAGTGCTGGTAGCGTTTGAACAAGGTGATATCAATTTTCCCTATATCCTAGGGGGGGTATGGAATGGCAAAGATAAACCACCTGAGTCTCCTGAAACAGATAAAAAAGATAGTAATAAAAAGACGATTAACAAGCGTACAATAAAGTCAGTTAGTGGTCATGTTATTCGCTTAGATGATACTAAGGATGAAGAAAAAATCGAGGTAATTTCCCATAATCAACATACTATCCGTTTAGATGATACTAAGGACAAAGGCAAAATCGAAGTAATTGCTCAAAGTGGTCACACTATTCGCTTAGATGATACTAAGGATAAGGAAAAAATTGAAGTAATTGACAAAACTGGCAAAAACAGTATCATTATTAATACTAAAGATAATTCGATTACAATTGAATCTAAAGAAGGTAAGCTTAAGCTCGGTGGTAAGGGTATCGAAATTATTTCCGAGGAAGGTATTAAAATAACTGCTAAAAAAAACCTGGATATGAAGACAGATGATTCATTTAAAGTTAATGCTAATGGTAGCAAAATTAAAACTAAGAAGGAGATGCACTTTGAAGCTAGTAAAGAAGTTAAAATTAAAGGAAGTGAGGTACTGATTAATTAACCTTAATGTAAGTTTTATGGAATAGGAAAAATCATGGGTCAACCAGTAGCCAGAGAAGGGGATTTAATAGTGACATCTTGTATTCATCAAGTCCAGGGTCAACCACCTGCTCCTGGGTCGCCAATTGTAGCGCCAATACCAATTCCTTTCCAAGGAAAGTTGGATCAAAAGTTGAGTAAAAAGGTCAAGATTGGTGGTAAACTTGTGGCCTTAGAGGGCAGCCAGGGTAAAACCCAGGCACACCCACCGATACCGCCACCAGGAACGTCACCGATTAAGTTTGTCAAGGAACCTAACAAAACAGCTGAGATTACCAAGGGTAGTTCCTCTGTGAAAATTGAGGGTAAACCAGTGGCGCGCATTGGTGACCCATTTAAGACCTGTAGTGAATTACCCCCTCCCCACGGCACGGTATCTCCTGGGCCTGGTAAGCCGACGACGGTATTTATTGGCGGTTGATAAGGAGATGGAACCATGACGACTACTGATTTTCTCGGAGTGGGATGGAGTTTCCCCGTAGTACTCGACCCAAATAAACAAATCGAAATGGCGGAATATGAGGATAGTGTCCGCCAGTCGATTTGGATGATTCTGAGTACTGCTCCAGGAGAACGGCTGATGCGGCCAGATTTTGGCTGCGGTATTCATGATTTAGTATTTGCCAGCAACAGCGCTGGGACAGCTGGACAATTAACAGTGGAGGTACGCCAATCCTTGACCCAGTGGGAACCGCGCATTGAGGTTCTAGATGTAGGTGTCTACCCCGATGAGACCCAATTTAATCGTCTCATGATAGAAATCAACTACCAGGTGCGCCGTACTAATAATCGGTTTAACTTAGTTTATCCATTCTATTTAGACTATTAATTTGGGATGTGGGATGTGGGGTGTGGGGTGTGGGG
>WTKN01000136.1:33593-50211 GCA_011524395.1 Moorena sp. SS36440bin_2 | reverse complement strand
CAAAAGCCAATTTTGGAATTTTTCGAGTTAGCACCAATTTTTTGATATCGACTCAGGCCATTCACCCCACTTCACCTCTCAAAACCCTTTTGTCAGCTAACTTGTAGCCGTTTCAGTGTGTTGGTTGCTCTAGGGATGCGTGCCCATTGAGCCGCTACGGGAACCCATTACTGATAGTTAAAGAGATGCGCTACACTTTCTTAACGCACCCTACAAGATAGGTGATTAGCCCAAAAAGCTAGCGCTTCGCAATTGACCGTAGCTCACGCTACACGAACGCACTTAATAAAAATATCCCCTATCTCCCCACACTCCCGATTCCCGACTCCCGACTCCCGACTCCCGACTCCCTATCTCCCTAAAAAAAAATCGGTCAAGTTTGGGTTAACCCCAATCCTTGACCGAATTCTGTACTTTAACCTTCCACAAATACAGCTGAGCTGCACTCAACTATCGATAATTTCAGATCAACTACGGCATGATTTCCGAGTTAGTCAGCAACTGCTGGAAAGCAATATAGCACTACGCATTAATGTGTTTGACATTGATAAAAGCTCAAAAGCTAATGCACGTCAACTTTTGCCTCTTGCCTCTTGCCTTTTGCCTTGCGCGTAGCGCTATAACATTCCAACTCATTCTGCTTCATGCTGCTTCATCCTCCTTCACAAAACATCCTTCACTAGTCCTGATTTGCCAGGGGGCAACCCTGGCAAAATCCTATCTTAATCTACGTAAAAATATCGAATCAAAAAGGTCATAACCTCGCCAGGTTTTCCGGTGGGCTCGGGAGTGCTCCACTCATCTGGCTCAGCATACTTAAGGGAATAAATGGCATTAATTGTTTTGCGAACCTTTTCAGGAGAACCGATCAAAAGGAGCTTGGCTTTCTTTGGTTTAGAACCTTGGTTGTCGGAAGGAGGAAAATTGTTACTCATCTGAAATTATGGATTGATTTTGTAGATATTATTAATTTATCAATAAATAAATATATTGTCAAGAGGTTTAGAAAATTTTTTTTTATTAAGAAATCGGCAAAATGAAGAATTAAGAATTAAGAATTAAGAATTAAGAATTAAGAATTAAGGAATCGGGAATCGGGAATCGGGAATCGGGAATCGGGAATCGGGAATCGGGAATCGGGAATTTGCAATAGAAATTAATCGTAGGGTGGGCAGTAATTGAAACCGATAAAATCAGTTTGTAATCGGTTAGTTAGCCACTGCCCACCGACATCAAATTAACTAAAGTTTAAATAAAATTAATCCTACGATAGAAAACTGCTATAAAATAAAATAGCCGGGCTATGAGCAAACCCATTCACAGTGTTCAATAAGAATTATTCCCAACCAACTGTCTCCCAAACCTGGCATTTAGCCTGGGGAAAAGTGAGTAAACTAACTGGATCTACATGGCAGGATCAACAATTAGCTATTTTTCCTTCCCAGCCATCCCATGGCATTTCTCCACAGGTAACAAGTCCCTCTGGAAACTTTGTAATTGTGGGAGATGTATGGTTAAGTAATCGCCAACAGCTATTACGATTGCAGGGTACTAAAGATAGTGATCTGCTATCGGATCTGAAATTGGTAGCTAGGGTTTGGGACGATTGGGGAATAGATACATTCACCAAAATCCTAGGGGTGTTTGGATTAGCAATTTGGGATCGAACACAACAAAAATTATGGTTAGGGCGCGATCGCATTGGAGGAAAAAGCCTATACTATACCAACAGTGGATCAACCCGTTGGATTGCTCCTAATTTGCGCTCCCTCAGACCCCATCACAACGGAGAATTGGATTTAGTAGCATTACGGGACTATCTCTGTTGTGCTTTTGTCCCCGGAGCCAAAACCTTATGGCAAGGTGTGCGAGAATTACGACCAGGTACAGTTATCTGTTTCCCGGCTCAGGAAATTCAAACCTATTGGAAATTACCAGAATATACCACAGCAGAAAATGCAGGGGATAAACCGAGCTTAGAAGTATACTCTCAGCAATTACGCAGGTCACTCGAAGAAGTAGTTCAAGACTATTTACCAGTAGGGAAACCAGTGGGAGTATTTCTCTCTGGGGGTTTGGATTCTAGTAGTATTACTGCCCTAGCCTCCCAGTTACATTCTGAACCAGTACATACCTTCTCAATTCACTTTGGAGCAAACTGTGCCAATGAATTAGAATTTTCTAGCTTAGTCGCCAACCACTGTCGGACAAATCATCACATCCTGGAGATTACTTTCCAGCAGATGTGGGAGCGACTACCAGAAACCATGGCATGGTTGGACGATCCCATTGGCGATGGTTTAACAGTACCTAATTTATTAATTGGGCAACTGGCAAAAGACTCCGTAGGAGTAATACTAAATGGTGAAGGGGGAGACCCCAGGGCTATTTCATTCTAAATTACAATATTTTATGCATTGACGAGGATACGTCGTTTCAGCCTTCGATAATTCAGGTATGGGATGCCTGAAAGCCTCTAAACTAGTTACCTAGATCCAGAATGAAATAGCCCTGGGGGAGACCCTTGCTTTGGTGGACCTAAAAATCAACCGATGTTGCTTAACCAATTATATAACAGTTTTACTCAGCTTGATCCCCTTCAAGCCTATCTGCTTTCCTTCAAGAAATGTGCCAAGGATCTACCTCAATTACTAAAGCCAGAGATTTGGGAAGCAGTGCGTGACCAACCCTACCTGTTTTCTGAAGACTTGCACTCAAATAACAGTTACTTGAATCGCTTGATGACCTTAAATATCAAATTTAAAGGAGCTGACCATATCTTAACTAAAGTTAGTAATCTCACCCAAGCAGCAACTATACAAGGGAGATCACCCCTATTCGATCAGCGGATTGTAGAGCTGAGTATGCAGATTCCACCGGAATACAAACTGATGGGAGCTCAAGAGAAAGCGGTGTTAAAACAAGCTGTAGCCGACTTGTTACCAGAGCAAATTGTCTTTCGTCCCAAAAGTGGCATGATGGTTCCGGTTAAATTAGGATTTAAGCAATACTGGCAACGAAAAGCAAGAGCATTATTATTGAAGCGCAAAGCTGCGATCGCTCCCTATCTCAATCAAGCCTTAATTCGAGAATGGCTCAACTATGAGAATGATACCTGGCGACGGTATGGTATCAAGTTATGGTTGCTAGTTAGTCTAGAAATTTGGTTGCAGGTCAATGGAAAATGATCAATTAACCAAAGCTATCTACAAAAAATGAAATTTCAAATGACAAACTGTTACTTGTTTCATCTGCTCCTTCATTACCAAAAGCTACTGCTTGACTCTTTGCCATACTCTGCTGGAGAATCCGAATTAACTTTTGGGGAGTAAAGGATTCCAACTCCACAAAATAGCCTGCATCCAACCACTCCAATTCTTGACGGGATAAATTTTGCCGAATTTGAGGTGTTAAATTTTTAGCGGTTTGTGCTGAGCTATCCGACTTTTGAACAAACATAGTTTTTATGGTTTTTGCTGATGCCATAATTTGACGGGGTAACAGTCCCACATCCACAATCACCACATTACTGCCTGCAAACCATCCTTGATTGTTACGCAGTTCATGCACAATTTCTATCCCCTCAGGACTACAGTTATGTAAGGCAAAAACCTGCAAATCAGGATTACGACGTAGCATTTCCATGGTAATATTGAAGATGGGTTGGGGATAGCCGGAAATACCTAGGACTGCACAGTTAGTTTCAAAGTGGACGTTATTGGCAATCAACATTCTGGCAATTTCATCCTTGTCGCAAACCACTAGACGATCGAAGCTATAGGCTGTCAAATTTGGAGTTTGGTTACTACTTGACTGATAAGATTGTACACCAGTTGTTGGTGCATCCAGCATCAAATTAACCTCACCATTGGCTCTTCTCCATAGATTCAACCATTCTTCCATTTGTGTAGCACTGATCAAGAAGGTTTCCGAAATTTTGGCAATGCGACTTTTCTGAACTAAACCTAACCACAAAGCGCTTAAGCCAACTGTAGCTGTAACCAAGTACCCTAGCCGGGAACTGCTAGAAAAACTGATAAATAATCCGACCATCAAGATAAAAACACCAACAATTGCTAATTCAGTTGCACCCTTGCGACGAACTTGAAGACTCAATTGGGGGGAATTACTAATTTTAAATAATACGTATATCCAAATAAAATTCCAGACGGCTAAGACTAATATCAAAGGCAAAGATTCGCTCTGGATTGATAAGCCTGAATAATGTAACCAAACTAGTCCTAGGATAGTCAAAAACAAGTAAGCTAAACTACTAAATAGATTACTATTAACAAATCTTTTCCGCTTAAATCGTTGCTCTAAAAAGTATAAAAACTGTTTATAAGTAAAAAATAGGGTGTTGTTAGCTGAAATGTCCTTAATAACCTGGTTAAAAAATGAATCGGTAACCTTAAATTTACCCATGGTCTTTGGTTCAAAGGCGAAGGGATGATTACAGCGTTTACAACGTCCCTGGTTAGCTATACGCTCCTTGAAATTGTTATCTGTATTACATTGAATGCATTTCATTATTTTCGGAAATTAAAGGTGATTGAGATTAGATTATAAAAGTATACCAAAGGGAACAGGGAACAGGGAACAGGGAACAGGGAATAGGCAACAGGCAACAGGCAATAGGGAACAGGGAACAGGCAATAGGCAATAGGCAAAAAATATTGTGTACCTAATAGCTATAATAAATGCTATACACCATACAATTAAACAAAGGGCTTTTATTCAAATACTTGATTTGCCAACAACACCTGATAATCTTCACGGTGGCGAATTAAACGATGGTGGTTTTGGTCCCACAAAACTTCTGCTGGGCGGGGACGATGTAAAAAATGGGATGACATTGCATAACCGTAGGCTCCCACATCTAAGATTGCTAAAGTATCTCCTATGGCTAGTTTGGGCAGGTTACAATTCCGTCCCAAATAGTCCCGAGAATAGGTAGTATTTCCACAAACATCGGTCTGGTAAAGGGGGTCTGAATGTAGAGTAGTTAAGGTGACAATTTCTCGATACCCTCCATGAACAGAAGGTACGGAAAGATTGGCTACGGTGGTGTCAACTCCAACAATTTGTTTATCCCCCTGCCATTTCACCGAAACAACGGTTGCTAGTAATATTGCACATCCTGCGATCGCAGCTCGTCCTGGTTCAATCACTAGCTCAATCTCTGTTCCTAGTTGCTGTAACTTTTCCGTTAATACCTGACCAAACTCCCTCCAATCAAAAGTAATACCTTGATGGCGATAGGGATAGCCAAAACCACCGCCAAAATCCAGGTATTGCCAATCCGGTAATTGTTGCGCAATAGTGATTAGAGCATCAATAACTTGGGTGAAGGCCAGGGTGGCGTTAGTACCGGTACCTCGATAAAAATGTAATCCACTCAGTTTAAGTTGAGCAGATTCGGTAATAGCGATCGCATCGGGAAACTCTTCGGGACGAACTCCAATCCGGCTATCTCCAGTCAGGGTTGGTTCGTTTAACCGCAATCCTAGCTTGAGTTGGGCAGGTTTAGCAGTTGTTGGTAATGATTGATAGACCTCGCAACACAGCTGTAATTGTGCCAAACTATCGAGATTAAGGGTAGATACTCCCCAATTTAGAACCTGCACCATTTCGGCACGGTTGAGATTGCTACCACTGTAAACAATCTGTTGGGGTACGAACCCAGCCAGCATACCCAGATAAATATCACCAGGTGTATTAGCATGGAGTCCCCAATCGGCATCGCGAAAAATCCTGAGCAAGGAGATATTGCCATTAGTGACACTGGCAAAGCGAAACCTAGTGTGGGGATAGGGAATAGCCTGGGTAATGTGCTCAATGGTTTTTCTCAAGCGTAGGCCATCATACACATAAAGGGGAGAACCATAGATACTTAGAAGTTCCTGGTAGTTGGGGCCTCGGGTGTCGAGGATAGTAGGATGCATCATTGATAGGGTTTCGCCTAAAATTAATCTCTTTGATGGCAAAAAAAAAAGCAAGTTAATTTATAACTTGCAAAAGATTTAACCCGATAGATTTTGTAAATTTTATTGGATTATCAACCAAATAATACCATTATCATCTAATAGAATTATTTGTATTCTAGGTGCAACAGGGATTTGTGTAGGAATTGTGATAATTTGTTATGCCATATTGCCTAGTCCCTGTTCTCTGTTCCCTGTTTCCAGATCCGCTGTTACCTTTGCTATAGAGCTAATTCACACTTTCATCTACTGTTGAATTAGATACCCCTGTAGCAATTGGCAATTCCTCAACTTTGGGTAGCTTTTCGAGGGCCAGACGAGAGGAAGAAGTCCCACCGGATAAACGCTTCAGAAGTTTTGGTCTAGGGTCATGGAGCAAGTAAATAATATTATCCCCCGGTTGCCAATCTTCATTCCCACTCGCCACTTGAAAACTCTTTTCCCTTTCCACTAGCAAAGGTACCAGTTCTCCAGCGCGAATTAAGGCATTTAGATGAGCTCGCTGAAAACCAAATCCAGCTTCCTTGAGAGTGGTTTTGCCCAACTTGATTTGTCCATCATTAATGTGCTGGATCCAAGTTTTGATCGGTAGTTGTGCTATGAAGGCCTGATTAACCTTGGTTTTATTGTTGTTGCTATTGACTTGGGGGTCACGAGGAAACACCGCTAAGACTCGCGGTGGATTAAACTCCTCCGCTGCTCGTTGAGCCAATACCAAGTTAATCTCACCATTCTTGGTCATTGCTAGGAACGTTCCCACCGATTCGATGCCAGCTTCTTCTAGAACATCCACATCCAAACCACTGCTTTGGAAAACTCGCAGATTTTCGTCCTTTGCTTTTTGGCAGGCTTCTGGGTCTGTATCAATCAGCACAACAGACTCTCCTCGCTCTTGAAACAAACGAGCAATCAGACGGCTCATCGGATTACAACCGATGATTACAGCACCAGTTGCCTCGTCCTCTGGGTTAAGTTTTAGCCATTTGGCGACCCAGCGAGCGGTCAAACCTTGTAAAACTACCGTCAACATAATTGTGAGGAATACCAAGGCTTTAATGGAGTCACCACCATTAACCCCCCGTTCCGTTAGGAGAATGGCAAACAAGGAAGCTACAGAAGCACTGACAATTCCCTTAGGACCAATCCACGACACAAATAATTTTTGCCGCCAATTGAGATCACTATTCCAAGTACAAACCACCACACTGATGGGGCGCACCACCAACATCAAAACCAAGACAGTAAAGATACTGCCCCAGCCTAGGGCAAACACACTGGCGATGGAGAGGTCAGCGGATAGCAGTACGAATAACATGGAAACCCCAAGGACAGTTAATTGTCCCTTGAAGCGTCGCAACAAGCGCTCTTCAGGCAGGTCAGAGGCTCCCATAACTACTCCAGCCACTACCGTTGCCATCAAACCGGATTCAGAGCGAACCATCTGAGCCAAGCCAAACAAACCCCACATGCCAGCCAGTACCACCAAGTTTTTGAGTTCTTCTGAGATGAAGCGTGCTTGCTTGAGAAGAAACCCCATTAACCAGCCCCCTAAGCCTCCAATAATCGCACCGATGCTCAAACGAAGACCTAGACCCGCAAATGCTGCATTTGCACCACCATCACTATTTAAAATTGTGTCCAGGACAACCACTGCCAGAATTGCCCCGACTGGATCAATGAGAACCCCTTCCCCTTCTAGGAGGGTTTCTACACGTCGATCCACTTTGACCTGTTTTAGCAGAGGGCTAATCACCGTTGGTCCGGTGACCACCACTAGAGAGGCATAGAGAAAAGCAATCGGCCAAGGAAACTCCCCTAGCCAGTGAGCCGCCATGCCACCTCCTAATAGGGTAATCAGTGTTCCGATGGTAACTAGATTTCTCAGGCTACCAGACACTTTACCCAGCTCCCGCAGATCTAGGTTGAGCCCTCCTTCAAATAGAATAACTGCCACTGAGAGGGCAACAATTACCTCTAGACCAACCCCTAGCTTCTGTGGGTGCAAAAGACCGAAGCCATCTGGTCCGAGTACAGTGCCAAACATCAGCAAAAAGACAATGCTGGGAATTTTTAAATACTCACCCATTACCTGGGCACTGATCCCAGCGAAGATGGCGATAACCATCTGTAGGGTTAGTTCAAATGAGCTTTCCATATGCGTAAGTGTCGCAAGTGATCAACTTAGGTAGAAATTCCTCATTATTCTGTGTTCAACTCCATGGGCTGGCTTGGTCAACAAGTGATCGGTTAGCAGTGAATCTGAACTTGAGGTAAGTTCTAGAACATTGCTCGTAGCAGTCGATGGTCAATGACTGAGCTATAGGTCACAGTAATAAAACCGTCTATAGCCTATCTTAAGCATGCCCTTTGTGTCCTGGTAGTGTATCACTTTCATAGGACTTATTACAGAAGTAGGCCACTTCGGAACTTCGGAACAGTGAACAGGTAAGGATTCTGGAGAATATTTTTTAACTTTGGTTACACTCGATTCGAAAAACTCTAGTTTAAATTACTCAAGAGTGTAACTAAAGCTGTTTGCTGTTGTGCCTTACTTAAACGATTGCTGACCAACACTTCCTCCCGGAGATAAGACCCACGCGAGTGTAAATAGTCATGGGGAGGTTTGAGAGTGTCTGTTACCATGTCATCCTCCTACTTGTCTAATTAGTTTTGTTGATATTGTGTTTATCTTGTGTATAGTTGTCAGACTTTGCCATTGCTCACCAATCTAATCATTGATTTGAGCCATAGCTCACACTACTCATAGGTCAAAGGTTTTTCTACGTTGATTGGTAATTTTAAAAAAAAATTAAGTTTTAATTAATGCTGGATAGTTGAGCAAGGTCAGTTCCACAAAGGACATTCCATCACTAAGGGTAAACAGCTTAATAAAATTGTCTGTTAACTAGTTAGAGACGATTAGTTAGAGACGATTAGTTTTCGGACATAATTGAAAGGTTAAAGGTAAAAATTGTACTGCGGTGGTCAATAACACCAGACAACGGGGTTAGTAGAGTAGATAAGATGGCAAAGAGCAGTGGGATAATCGGGTGCATCTCATCTTTGTAAAAAAGAAGGGAAGTGCCGGAAGTGTCGGAAGTGTGGGGATTTTAGAGAGGGTGGGTAGTCTAGGCACTGTCGGAATTTTATTAGAATTTTGGTCTAATTGCAAAAGTGAGATGCACCCGGGATAATCCCCCAAGTAGAACCGAAAAATTGGATGATGGCTCGTGCTCTGGAGGGGAAGGGGAAAATTAGCTTCCTTAATGGTTTTTTGTTAAACTTCTAGGTTTAATTATGAATTATTGGTAAAGGTAAAGGTAAAAGTAAATTTATGGATCATAAAACGTTTATTTGGGGTGGCTCGGGAAACCGCATACGTAGAACTCAACGCTGGATTGAGAGATTGTCGCTGTTAGGGTTACTCCTGGCAGCACTATTGTTGTTTAGCATCAATTTGGGCAGTGGCTCCTTGAAAGGGGTAGAGGAAAGCATAGGTAATCTTGCTAGTCAACTACTTTCCGCAGAGGGTGAATTTGGGCAGTGGTTTTACCCAACTCTCGAAGGTGAAACCCTAATTGAACACCCCCCCCTACTAGCCTGGCTAATTGCGGTGGCTTATCAGTTTGGTGGTGTCAACCCGTGGACTACGCGCTTACCTGGTGCCATCCTCAGTGTTCTGTCGGTACTGCTAGTCTATGGTCTTGCTAGAGAAATCTTCCCCTGCCGTCAGAAAGCTATTTTCTCTAGCTTGATTTACCTAAATTTCTTACCAATAGCCCATTATGGGCGTATGGCCATCCTGGATGGAGCTAATCTGTGCTTTGTGGTGTTGATGATGTGGTGTGTGTTGCGATCGCGTCGGGACTCACGCTGGTCAATGGCAGCGGGCATCGGATTAGGCTTGATTTTCCTTACTAAGGGGATCGTGGTGGCATTGTTGATCACAGCGATCACTTTGTTGTTTCTAGCATGGGATACCCCCAGACTGCTGACCTCTACTTATTGGTGGTTGGGATTGCTTTTAGGCTATAGTCCTGCTATTGCTTGGTACACTGTTCCATTGCTGGTACAGGATCAAAGAGCCGTTACTACAACTAAAGCCATTCTCTACCAGTCCCTACGCCCGATCTGGACAGCAGTGGATGGGCAAAATCGCCTCCCTTGGTATTACCTGGGGGAAATCTTAAAATTTTCCGCACCTTGGTTACTTTTCTTTTACTACTGGTTACAGCAGGCTTGGCAGAATCGCCATTGGGGCTGGGCTAAATTCGTACTGGTATGGGCTGGCGGTTACTTGATCGCCATTTCCTTTTTTGTCACTAAATTGCCTGAGTATGTGTTGCCAGTTTACCCAGCATTAGCCCTTGCTGGTGGAGCCCAACTGACAGAGATTTGGCATTGGCCTTCTGGCAAATCTTATCCCCGTTTTTGGAGTATTGGTTTGAGTCTGCTAGGTCTTGCTACCATTACTGTGATGCTTCACTTTGGAATTACAAAAGCTCCTGACCTCAGCTCCTGGCTTTTCTTCGCTTGTGTCCCTTTAACCATGGTTATAGCAGGGATGTTGGTTGCGCGACGGGATAGACAATTTATGGTAATTTTATTCTGGGGAACCTATATTTCACTACTGATTTTGATGTCTTCTGACCATGGGATTTTGGAATTTCTGATCTAGTTCAACTTAATTATTGCTTAATACTGGTCTCCTTGAGCAATTGAAATTGAAGCCAGCCAGAAGAATTGATGATGCCCCTGACTGGGTGTTTTTTATACAATATCCCAATTGAGTTATTAAAAGCCTTATTGGGAAGTTTCCATAAATGGGGATTGAAATTGATACACCCCTTTCTTAACAGACAGTGATCGGCTTTGCCTTCAGCTATCAGCAGTCAGCTGACGCGCTACTTTCCGCCTTTGCAAACAACTAATGTTTTGGGAGCCTGGGTTTATCAAGAGAGTAAGCTTATGGGCTCCTTTTCAAACCACACTTACCGTTTAAAGCCTCGTGGATTGGTTCTCTTGAGGGCATCATGAAAGGCGACTTGCACAGGGTTTCAAGTAACGCTAATGCTGATAACTGACGGCGGAATGCTGACGTTTTGAGCAACAGCACATTTACCGATTACGGCCTTCTAAGCCTTGTCTATTCGGTTCAGGATGCTTCACGTGTTTCTTCATCTGCTTCATCAACTTGTTTAAGGTGAATGTGCTTGCGTCCCAGGGTGATTTCAAACTGGTCGCCTGGTTGTAAACCCATTTGTTTCGTGTAAGCTGAGCCAATCAGAAGATTGCCGTTAGACTGCACACTAATCCGATAGCTGGCACTGCGTCCGCCACGACCATTGCCATTGACTTTGCTGTCTAATTCAATCCCCTCGGCATCAATAAGGGCATTGAGGAACTTCATCATATTGACTCGCTCTACTCCGTTTTTTGTCACGGTGTAGTAGCCACAGGCTCTAGCTTTTTCTTCTTTGTTCAGGTTACCTAGCTCTTTTACTTTCGCCACCAATGCTTGTCCCTCCAGAGGAACGATCGGAGCAGCCATGTTTTTCTTTCTAGCCATCAACTTGAATCTAAATACTAAGGACTTAAGTGGTATCCAGCATTTCTACTGGACTGACTGTCAACTAAGATAACAAAATCTTAGTTTAATATCAGTATATGAGACTATCTTACACCCAGAGTGTCAACTGTGTTCGTTAATAGTCAGTTTTTAACTACCGTTCAACTACACCAATAGGTTGTGAATAGGTCGTGAACAACTTTGATCATCTGGGTCACAGGAAAATTGCCTAGGGTCACGGGAAAATTGGCTAAAAGAGTATGGGCTACTCTTGTAGGCAATTTCCCCACCAGCAACTGGTACTTTCCATCCCTGTCACAAGTCAATGGCTATCTCCATTGGGTGACACTATTTTATAGTTTCTTTGAGCTGTTGCATTCAGAAGGGCGGGCTATCAGCTATCAGCCATTGATAGTCTAAGATATAAGCTTCTGCCTTGAAGCCGATAGCTAAAAGCATACCGCTCAAAGTATAGTCTTCAGGATGAGAGGGTTCCTTGGTTCCCCCTGCTCTTGATGCTGATAGCTGAGTGCATTAAACGAGCGTGATCTTTAAACAGGTCATAAAATCGTTTCCGACTAAGCGTCTTTCAAAGAAATTGTCCGGTTAACTCCCACGTCCACTTTCCGATTGGATTGCTATTTTATTATGAAGCTCACCACTCGTGGACACTACAGTGTTAAGGCACTACTAGATCTGAGCCTAAGACCAGGGTATGGACCGACATCGGTTAGAGCGATCGCTAAACGCCAAGGTCTACCAGCTCCATATCTAGAAAAACTACTGATTGAAATGCGCCGTGCTGGCTTAGTCAAGTCAGTTCGTGGAGCTCAAGGAGGCTATCAATTAGCCTATGAACCCACACAAATTTCCCTTGGCAAAATCCTAGAAGCAGTGGGTGAAACTATCGAACCACTACCGCACCATACCCCAGACGCTGGTCAAGCCGAAGACTGGGTTACATTTACACTTTGGCATCGTTTGCATCAAAAGCTTAAAGAAGCATTGTACACTATAACTCTTGCTGATCTTTATTATGATGCCCGTAGTTGGCAAGCCGCTATGGGAGAAGAAACGAGTTTCGTTGTTTGAATCAATTTTTCTGAACATGAAAAAGAGTAACGAACCGATTACTTATGAGGGAGGCTGTCATTGTGGCGCTGTCCGCTTTCGGGTAATTGTAAACAAGCATGAGGCAATTGATTGCAATTGTTCGATGTGTAAAAAAAAGGGCATCTTACACGTGATTGTCTCCCCTGAGCAATTTAGCTTACTAAAGGGAGATCAAGTGTTGACTAGTTATACCTTCAACACTCACACGGCCAAGCACACATTCTGCCAAATCTGTGGCATTCATCCTTTCTATCGACCCCGCTCTCATCCCAATGGGATTTCTGTCAACCTACGTTGCCTTGACGGTGATGTTCTATCTAGATTTACCATTGTTCCTTTCGATGGGGCTAACTGGGAAGAGAATGTCGATAAAATTAGAAAGTAGTGCTTCAAATCCTGGGTAATAACCATACTAATGGTGTCATTTTGCTTTTGGCGGCTAGTCTGGATTATCTGATCGGTGATCCTTGGGGTTGGGTCCATCCAGTGCAGGTTATGGGCTGGGTAATCTCTCAGTTCATTCAGCTAGCAATTCATTTCTGGCAGCAGCCTTGGCAACGACGCCTAGCAGGAATTGGGTTAGGTATTGGACTAATTATTGGGAGTGGAGTAGCTGGATGGTTTATTGTCTTCCTAGGAATCTGGCTCAATCCCTTTTTGGGTATAGGCATAGGAACAATATTGCTAGCCAGTTGTTTTGCTGGTCGCTCTCTTCGAGCAGCAGCAATGGATGTATTACAGCCTTTAACGGCTGGAGAATTAAAACTAGCCCGTTCTCGATTAAGTCAATATGTTGGTCGTGATACAGAAAATCTTTGTGAGTCGGAAATCCTACGAGCTGTCCTAGAAACGGTGGCGGAAAACACTACCGATGGGGTCACAGCCCCTCTGTTCTATGCCATTGTTGGAGCTTTGATTCCTGGGGTTGGTAGTGTTCCTCTTGCCTTAGCTTATAAAGCTGCCAGTACTTTAGATTCGATGGTCGGTTACCGCCGAGAGCCTTACACCCATTTAGGTTGGTTTAGTGCTAAATTTGAAGATTTACTAACCTGGATCCCCTGTCGATTAACCGTATTGACCCTAGCCTTGATGTCTGGAAAACCTAAGCAGGTCTGGCGTCTGTGTCGCCGTGATGCTATTGCTGATCCGAGTCCTAACTCTGGCTGGAGTGAATCGGCTTTTGCTGCGATTTTGGAGGTTCAGCTGGGGGGGACTAATTTTTACAGTGGTGTTGTCAAGCAAAAACCCTTATTAGGAAAACCTACCTACGATATCACACCAGGCAAAATTAACCAAGCCTTAGAGCTGACAAGGTATTGCTTTTTAATTTGGCTGGGGATAGGGTTGGTTTTTTCTCTAGTGCAATATAGCCTTTCTAAATGAGATGTAAACCTATATGGTCTTTTTTTTTTGTCCAATAAAACTTCGGAGCTCTTTCCCCTCTTGTCTGCAAGCCTCTTCCATCCATGCCTTTTACAGCAATAAGTTTGTTTACAACCCAGATATAAACGCGCTTATGCGATCAAGCAAAGCTTCCGCTAAAAGCGAACGCTTTACACAACCTTATCGTTTAATCAGCCAATTATTTTTTTTTGATTAAATTTTCCCCTATGGTAGGAAATTGTCTTATAACCTTTTTCCAGCCATCTATTTGGTTTTGCTGAACAAAAGAATGACATCAAGTATAGTTGGATCAGTTACCCATTACCCATTACCCTTGAGTCTTCCAGCTGATAGCAAAGCCATCAGTTTTTCCCCAACTTTAGGGAAAATTATGATCATAATTGACTCAAAACTTAATAAAACTTAAAAAAGGAGAAAAACGTGGAAGTACTTGCTTACACTCATTCCTATGAATCCTATGAAGAAGCAGTAGGTATTGATTGTGATCTAGATCTAAGAGAGCTCAACCTCAACTGGTTGAAAATTCCCAATACTGCTTGGCTCGGTTTACTAGGATGTGCAGTTTTGCTGGGGAGTTTGAGTGTAACAGCTCCAGTGTTTGCGGCTTTGGCAACAGGAATCAAAGTAAGCACTCCAAGTGGTGGTTGCTTGACTGCACGTAAAGGTCCAAGCGATACTTCCGCAGCTGTGGCCTGTGTGAGCAATGGAGCTGTACTCAAACCTGTGGTTGCTACAAATGGCGATTGGCTGCAGCTGAGCAGTGGCAATTGGGTCTATGGTCCTTACACTACCTACAACAGTGATGGGACCGGTGGCGGTAGTCCGATTTTGGAATCAGGAATCAAAGTCAAGACTCCCAATGGTGGGTGTTTGAAAGCACTGACTGGTCCTGGCACTGGTCAGGTTGTTGCCTGTGTCAGCAGTGGATCTGCACTCAAACCTGTGGTTGCTACAAATGGGAATTGGTTGCAGCTCAGCAGTGGCAATTGGGTTTATGGTCCTTACACTACCTCTAAATTATTTGATGAAAGTAGTGAAGGCGGTGGCGGTAGTCCGACTTTGGAATCAGGAATAAAAGTCAAAACTCCAAATGGTGGGTGTTTGAAAGCACTCACTGGTCCTGGTACTGGTCAGACTGTTACCTGTGTAAGCAGTGGATCTGCACTCAAACCTGTGGTTGCTAAAAATGGGAATTGGCTACAGCTGAGCAGCGGCAATTGGGTCTATGGTCCTTACACTACCTCTAAATTCTTTTAATCTCAATCTTTATAAAACAGGACTTACCCAGTAACTCTACTTGTAAGGTGCATTAATAACGCACCTTACAAGTAGAGTTACTTCTCAAACCTGAGGCTATTGAGAACATTGATAACTTCTGCTTTAGTCATTCCGGGACGAATTTCTGGTCTATATAGCATTTCTATGACAGCTTGATCAATCTCAGCATATTCGGTCGTATCAGTCCAGCCTTGGAAAAATACACTTTTTCTGTATTTATAGGAATCCCTCATCAGTCCTATAGATTGGGTTAGCTCTTCTCGGATTAGGTGAGACCGCGCCTTTTGGGTAATGCTAGTTGTAGAAATCATAATTCTTGACTTATAAATAACTTGGTTATTCCACCAAGTGCGAACAAACCCAAAATTGACCGGTCGATAGTTAGGCTCATAACGACGAAACTCGTATTCGGGAACAAAATAAATCTTTAAATTGGGATTCTTATCATCAAAACTTATTTGAATAGCATCTTTGGTAATACTATTTATTTCATCAATAACGGTTGACAAAGTCTGCCAATCTTCAGGGGTTGGTAAGCCGATAACCTTAATCCTCACATTCCTGTCCCATTTTTTGATAGTAGGATTAGAGAAGCCGTATTCTGAGCCTAAGGCAATTTCTAAAAAATAATCTATTTGAGCTTGAGTATAGTTTTTGTTTTCAATAAATTGGAGAGTCGGTTGTGTGCTACTTAGCTCATAATTATTCCCATAAGTCGGTGGTTGATAGGTAGATGGGATCAAAAAACCTAAGAAACTCAGAATAACAGACTTGACGATTGGCAAACAAAAATTATGCATGGTCATCCGTAAAGAAAGTAGATGAATCTATAGATTTAGGTTGATAAGCGAGGGGGTTTTGGCACAGTGATGATCCGCGATCGCATCACTGTGGAGCGCCAATGACAAAAAAAAACCAGCAGTCAGCTGAGGAAAATTATCCAGGAGATTTACTTTGATCACATCCGTTATAACTCTTAAATCCGCCAGGAAATTGACTACATCCGGAAAGATTGATCATGTTTGGGCTCATGAAACCGAATAAACTCAGAATATATGACTTGAGGATTGGCAAACAAAAATTACCCATGGTCATCTGTATCGAAAGTGGATGAATATAAAGGTGCGACAATCACGCGAATTTAACTATTAATCAGTCAAGCGCACCTAAAAATTAGGTTGCTCAGAGGGGATTTTGGCACGGTGATGATCCGCGATCCGATTACTGTAGAGCGCCGAAGACAATAAAAACCCCCAACAGTCAGCTGGGG
>WTKN01000136.1:0-33493 GCA_011524395.1 Moorena sp. SS36440bin_2 | reverse complement strand
ACATCCGTTATATTTATTAAATCCAGCCCGAAATTGACTAGCTCCGGAAAGATTTTATGGTTGGGCTGAAAAAAACCAAGAGACTGATAATATATGACTTGAGGATATGCCAAAACTTAACCATGGTCATCCCCTTTGGAATTAATCTAGAGCGTCAGGTTGCTCAGAGGGGATTTTGGCACAGTGATGATCCGCTATCCGATTACTGTAGAGCGCCGAAGACAATAAAAACCCCCAACAGTCAGCTGGGGGCAATATCCAGGAGATTTACCTTTTGAGGGTAATTATCGAACAGATTTACTTTGATCACATCCGTTATATTTATTAAATCCAGCCCGAAATTGACTAGCTCCGGAAAGATTTCATGGTTGGGCTGAAAAAAACCAAGAGACTGATAATATAAGATGAATTGAGGATAGGCCAACAAAAATTAAGCATGGTCATCCCCTTTGAAATTAATCTAGAAAGTTGGGTTGCTCTATAGCAATAAGCGCACGGGTATTTACAAATAACGGTGAGGGATAAATTCCTAAAAGCTTTGTCATACTTGGCTTTTCTCTTCCGGTCTTGAGTCAGGCGTGAGCGACTGCATCAAGACCAGACTCAAAAATGTAGTTAACGATACTATTAAGCCTCGAAAACTCTTTCTTATCTATTCCCTATTCCCTATTCCCTATTACCTATTCCCTGTTCAATACTTCTGAGGCGATCCCATCATTGTGGGACGCGATTACAATAAAAACCCCCAGCTTACTGCTGGGGGAAATATCCAGGAGATTTACCTTTTGAAGGTTATTATCCGGGAGATTTACCTTTACCACATCCGTTATAACTCTTAAATCCAGCCTGAAATTGACTACATCCGGAAAGATTGCTAAAAGATTGCTCCTTAAAGATTGCTCATTGTTGGAATCAAAGATATTACCTGTTAGCTGGTGAAGCAGTGATCACGTAAAGGGGTGATGGGGTAAAGGGATGATCGGATCAGCAGTTATGACCTATGAAGGCAACTGGGGATGACGTGGGCTTGCTGATCGCCATTAAGATGGTAGTGTTATGAACACAATACAAATATTGCTAGATAACTGGCTATCATAAAAAAAAATTTGGTAGGAAAGCGATGGAAAGCTTAGTCTGCGTTAATCTTGCCGAGTCCTATGAAGACGCGGATAATTTTCCGTGGCAAGATGATAATGGTTTAATTAGATGGTTGAATGGGCTAAACACTCCCACTATTCCTAGTTCAGCTTGGATCAAGATTAGTGCGATCGCAATTGCCCTAACCATCCTCAGTACCGCTGCTAATGCCAGTGCTAAAGTGCTTCAAAAAGGCAGCCGTGGAGCACAGGTGACTTCTCTTCAGAGAGAGTTGGCAGCGGCTGGCTTTTATAAAGGTAGGATTACTGGCAACTATGACATGTTAACCCAGTCTTATGTTGCTATCTTTCAGCAAAAGAAGGGACTACCAATAGATGGTGTGGCTGGACCAAAAACCCTAGCAGCCTTATATAAAACTGCTGGTACTGATATTAGTCTACCAACAAACACACAGCTCAAACGTGGTAGTAGAGGAACGGTAGTCAGCGATCTGCAAAAGAAGTTGACAACCTTGGGATTTTTTAAGGGTCCGATCACTGGCTATTACGGGCGCATCACCCAAGCAGCGGTAATTAAATTTCAGCAAGCCAAGGGATTACCTGTGGATGGTGTGGCTGGACCAAACACATTGTTGGTAATCAATGGTGGTTCGATCAACAGCGCCACTGAGTTACGGCGAGGTAACAGAGGAACTGCTGTGACCAAACTGCAACAGCGCATGAGAGAGTTGAAAGTCTACAACGGTCCAGTAACGGGATTCTATGGTCGTTTAACTGAAGCAGGGGTCGTAAAATTTCAGCGCTTGAGGGGACTACCAGTGACTGGTATTGCTGACTCTCGCACATTGTCAGACTTAGCCAAAAATCCTAATGATAAAGATACTGTTACCAACGTGACTGAGTTGCGACCAGGCAGCAATGGCGAATCGGTCACAAAACTGCAAAATCGCCTTACACAGTTGGGATTTTACAAAGGGCCAGTAACAGGATACTATGGCAAATTAACTGAGACTGCAGTCAAAGATTATCAGCTCTCTCGGGAACTGCCAGCAAATGGCATTGCTGACTCTCGTACCTTATCAGCACTACGGGGCAATTCTTCTGGTATTGCCGTTGCTACTACCATCATTACTCCATTAAAACGAGGTAGTCGTGGCACAAGAGTGAATAGCCTTCAGAATCGTTTGATTTCCCTAGGCTACTATGAAGGATTAAAAGATGGCGTATTTGGACCAGCCACAGAGGCAGCCCTGAAGCGATATCAACGGGACAAAGGCTTATTTCCCAATGGAATTGCTGATGCTAGAACCTTTTCATCTCTTGCTCCACGGTAATCGCTGAACGTCTGGTATAATCTCAAAACCTTGACAGCCCTGTCCCCCCCTAAGTATAGGAGTGTGGGCAGGGTATCCTGCTGAAATTTTTAATAAATCAGGATGCCTACTCAAACCATTGAAATCCTATCAGCTGAAGAACTGCGCCGTACAGTCAATCGTTTGGCATCTCAAGTGATCGAACAAGTGAGTGATTTGTCCAAACTAGCACTGGTGGGTATCTATACCAGAGGTGTTCCTTTAGCTGAGTTGCTAGGACGTCAGATTGAAACCCTAGAGCAGGTTAGTGTGCCAGTGGGAGCGTTGGATATCACCTTTTATCGGGATGATCTTGATCGAATTGGTATCCGTACTCCGGCAAAAACAGATATTCCCTTCGATCTTGATCGTAAGATAGTGGTGTTGGTAGATGATGTCATTTATAGAGGACGTACCATTCGTGCTGCTTTAAATGCGGTGCTTGAGTATGGTAGACCCCAAACGATTAAATTATTAGTGCTAGTAGACCGAGGACATCGGGAACTGCCGATTAGTCCAGATTTTACCGGCAAGCTACTCCCCACATCCGCCGAAGAACAGGTAAAGGTTTATCTAAACGATAATGATGGTCGGGATGGAGTGGAATTAATTAAAGTAATTAGCCCCTGAATCGTGATCAGATTGCTCTTATTTTCCAAATCATTATGACCCAAACCCAACAGCGAAAGGCTGACCATATCAGGATTTGTCTCGATGAAGATGTCCAATTTCATGCCAATACCAATGGACTGGAAAGGTACCGCTTCACTCACTGTTGTTTACCAGAACTAAACCGCAGTGAGATTGACATATCTACTACATTTCTGGGGAAATCCTTGGGAGCACCATTGTTGATTTCTTCTATGACTGGTGGTACTGAACAGGCAAAAACGATTAATTTTCGTCTGGCTGAGGTTGCCCAACATTACAAACTAGCCATGGGGGTTGGTTCTCAGCGAGTAGCTGTGGAAAAACCCGAGGTTGGTCATACCTTTGCGGTGCGCTCCCAAGCTCCAGATATTATCCTATTTGCCAACATCGGTGCGGTTCAGCTGAACTACAGTTATGGACTAGAAGAATGCCAAAAGGTGGTTGACCTGTTAACAGCAGATGCGCTGATTTTGCACATCAATCCCTTGCAGGAGTGCATTCAAGCTAACGGGGATACTAATTTCAAGGGGTTACTTGATAAAATTAATGGTTTATGCAGTAAGTTAACGGTACCAGTGATTGCTAAAGAAGTGGGTAATGGCATCTCAGCCGCTATGGCCCAAAATTTGCTGGAGGCTGGTGTTACGGCTATTGATGTTGCTGGTGCGGGGGGCACGTCTTGGGCAAAGGTAGAAAGTGAGCGAGGATTAACGGCTCATCAGCGCCGGTTAGGACAGACCTTTGGTGACTGGGGTTTACCAACCGCTGAGTGCATTACCAGTATTCGAGCCATTGCCCCCGACATTCCCTTAATAGCATCTGGGGGATTGCGCAATGGTTTGGATGTGGCAAAAGCGATCGCATTAGGAGCCGATATTGCTGGTCTAGCATTACCATTCCTGCAAGCAGCAGCTGAGTCAGTAGATGCCGTTGATGCCTTAGTGCAACTGTTAATGGCAGAAATTACTACCGCTCTATTCTGCACCGGTAATGCTACGTTGTGTGATCTCAAGCAATCCAACGCTTTAAAAAAGTTAGGATAGTGGTAATAGGGAATAGGGAATAGGGAGTAGGGAATCGGGAATCGGGAATCGGGAATCGAGAGTGGCTAATAGCTCAACGCCCTTAATCTTTAATACTTAAATACTTCATTATTAATATTTAACAGTCTAATGAAGTACATAACTTTTTTGATTTTATTCCTGCTCCGAATCTCCCTGTGCTTTCTACTCCCTGCTCCCTAAAACCAAGAAGTAAATAACCTCAGCTGATTGAGAAATGCTATCCTTAATCCTTAATCTCCTTAATCCTTAATCTCCTTAATCCTTTACCAAATGCGTCAATTTCTCCAACAAACCTTTGCCAGCCTAGTAGGAAGTCTTGCCGGTTTAATTCTATTTTTTAGTTTAGCTACTAGTGGATTCCTGTTTCTGCTGATTGCAGTAGCATCGAAAGATACAGGGCCACAGGTTCAAGATAAATCAGTGCTGGTGTTTGATTTATCGGTCAATATCAGCGATACCAATCCTACCTCAAGCACTAGTGAAGTGATTGAAGAGGTTTTATCGGGTCAACAAAGCAATATCATACCTTTGCGCAAGGTGCTCGATACTCTGGATAAGGCAACTAAGGATAAACGCATTGTTGCCCTCTACCTGGATGGAGCTGCATCTAATACTGTTGGCAACACTGGCTTGGCAAATCTCAAGGAGGTAAGGGAGGCTCTGGAGCGTTTCCGAGCTGCTGGAAAAAAAATTATTGCCTATGATGTGGATTTGGGAGAACGGGAATATTATCTTAGCTCGGTTGCGGATACGATAATTCTTAACCCGATGGGAGTTGTAGAAATCAATGGCTTGAACTCTGCCCAACTTTTTCTGACCGGAGCTCTCCAGAAGTATGGTATTGGTGTTCAGGTGGTTCGAGTTGGCAAGTACAAGTCCGCAGTTGAACCCTTCTTGCTCAAACAGCTGAGTCCTGAAAGTCGGGAACAGACTCGAGAATTATTAGATGATATTTGGGATGAATTTTTGACAGCAGTGGGGAAAAGTCGTGAGATGACTCCTAAAACCTTGCAAGCGATCGCTAATACTCAAGGGATGTTGATCGCATCAGAGGCCAAACGTCAAGGTTTGGTGGATCAAGTTGGATACTTCGATGAGGTGATTGCTACTCTCAAAGAGCTTACTGGAGAAAAGGAAAAGGATAAATCGTTCCGGAAAATTAAGCTGGCTACTTACGCTAGAGCGAAAAGTCCTTACTCTAAAAATCGCAAGTCTAAGCAGAAAATTGCCGTAGTTTATGCGGAGGGTAGCATTGTTGACGGTCAGGGAAACCTTGAGCAAGTGGGGGGTGAACGCTTTGCTAAACAGCTGCGCCAGCTACGGCTGGATAAAGATATTAAAGCAGTAGTGCTAAGGGTTAATAGTCCTGGTGGCAGTGCTACAGCCTCTGAAATTATTCAACGGGAAGTGCGGCTGATCCGTGAGGAAAAGCCAGTAATTGTGTCTATGGGCAATGTAGCAGCTTCTGGTGGCTACTGGATTTCTACCTATAGCGACCGAATTTTTGCTGAGCCAAATACTATCACTGGTTCTATTGGTGTCTTTGGTGTACTTTTTAATATTCAAGAATTAGCTAACAACAATGGTCTAACCTGGGACATTGTACAAACAGCTTCTTTAGCCGATATTCAAAGTACTGTCCGTCCCAAAACAGATCAAGAGTTGGCAATCTACCAAACCATGGTTAATCAGATTTATGACCAGTTCATTGACAAGGTAGCAGAGTCACGTAAATTACCTAAGGGCAAGGTCAAAGACATTGCTCAGGGAAGGGTTTGGTCAGGTATAGATGCCAAGGAGATAGGTTTAGTTGATGAGATTGGGGGTATTAATGATGCTATTGAGTATGCTGCTAAGCAAGCTAAGTTAAAGGATGATTGGAAAGTAGAAGAGTATCCAAAAATTCCTAGTTTCGAGGAAAGGATTCTGAAGACCCTGACTAATGATGTTACGCTCACAAGCCGACAATTACCTGATCCACTAACTACAGAGTTGCTGAAGCTAAAACAGGATTTGGCAATTTTAACAAGCTTCAATGACCCGAAGGGGATTTATTCTATTTTGCCCTTTAACTGGCGGGTTGATTAAGGGTTGAACGCGCACGCGTGGCTTTTTGGCCAAGGTTGTCTTTCAGAATGAAGAATGTAGAATTTCAAATCCTACATTCTTCATTCAAAAAGGTTTTCGCCTTTGGCTTTCGGTGAAGGGTACCGTTAAATGTGAATTACACTATTTACCCCGTTCCCGATTCCCGATTCCCGATTCCCGATTCCCGATTAAAACCGATACTTGCGAATCTGCTGTTGAGAATCTTTACTTACCAGCGCCCAGATTCCGATTGGTAAACCATTCCCTTGAGCATCCACCTTAATTTCCATCACAATTGGTGGTGGTGATATCGGTAGGTTAGAGTCCTCTTGCCTAGCACTATTTAATTCTTGATTAATTTGTTCCCTTTGGTCTTCTGGCATATAGTAAGTTTCCAATCCGTACTCAATCGAGCCATAGTTAGCAACACCTTTGAGGGGAATCTGATTAGCTGGTAGTCGGGAAGGTGATTTTGCACTTAAGCCTACTGGTTTCCAGGGTATTGGTAGTTTAGTTGAGTTGGATGAGTCTGGTGCTTCTAAAATTACGTAAAAACGGGTACCAGGCTTGATAAAGGTTACCTTGTTGCCATTAGGTTGTTGCTTGGGCAGTTTTTGCCAGCCATGAAGATTGCGTAAGTTGTCCTGATTAGAAATATCGTATCTTAGAGTTTGGGAATAGCCTCGCAAAAGTTCGTAAGGGTCTACTGGCGCTGTCTGAAGGATGACAGTTTGTCCAGTCACTGTAGTGTAAATTGCCTGGGTGGGAACAGTAATAATTAGTGCGGTTTGAAATAAAAGAGGTACCCAGAATCGCCAACTTGGTATAGGACGGGAATACTCAGAGTTAGTGCTCATAAATCATAATTCATAAATCATAATTCATAATTCAGACTTCAGATAGCGCTCAAACCATAGTCCAGCACCAATAATACCTAGCCCACACAGGAATAAGACTATGGATTTGACTAATAAACCAGTATCGTACTCCAGCATCCGGGTCAAAATTTGCAGCGTCAGTACCACCATGCCAACCCAAAATAAACCTCGTTTCCCCTCTGCTAGTCCGGCGCGGATTAAACCGATGTCGATTAAGAATAAAAGCAGATTGAAGATGAATACAGCTAATATGGGTAAAATACCAATACTGAGATGCCAATAGGGAACTAGGGCGCTGATTACAATCATAATAGCCACAACCTTAGTTGTTGACTCCACTCGACGCAACAGTCTGCTCCACGCCCAGATCGTTAAGCTACCTAAAATTACACTATCAATCACGGCAGGTTCCAGGAGTATTGAGGTGACGTCAACTAGCGGTTTGACTGATGGGGAAGTATCCCATAACACGTGGAAAGACAAAAAATAACATGATAGGCTGAGGAAGGTGATTCCAAGAGTGCGGGCTGTGCTATTAAATTCCTGGAGGTTGGGCTGAATTCTTCCCAAAAAAACCCCGTATGACCATAACCAGGCTGGTGGTAGAGCGCATGCGATCGCAGCAATCCAACCGGGATAAGGCCATAGCTCGAAGTTGATCAAGTTCCATTCCAGGGCAACAACTACTGCGATCGCACTTAAGCGAAACATCCATCGTGAATGGCACCAGTAAGCCAGGGGAATAAACAGTAAACCCGCAAACACTGGCATATGTTGTATGATTAGCCTTAGCCAAGACAACTCTGTGATTGCCAAAAATTCTGGCTGGGAAATTCCTCGCACATACCCTAACCCAATCAAGACCATTGCCAGCATCCCTAATAGGGTCAAGCGTAGGCTATAAGCCATGGCTAAGACTCCTAATCCCCAAATCAGGTATAACTGATAAAGTGCTCCACTTTGGTGGAACATTTGGAACATCAGTGCTATATTGGCTCCTAAAGTCAGGGCTCCTAAAAGTAATAAACCCTGTCCCAAACGGCTTTGCCTACCTTGGGTTGGGTCTCGCCATATATAGAAGCCAGCAATGTTGATCCCGAAGAAGACACTCAGAAGCAAGGTCATTTTCAACCACCGAGACCAGGCTTGCCAGTTGGCTGCCACAAAGGTGATCATGCCCAAGCCTAAGAGAAGACTGCCTAGTACCAGCAAAATTACGACGAATCGATTACGGGCCGCTACTTCCAGGTCACTAAATTGATAGCGTTCCGCTAATTGAGCATATAGGCTAGCATCAATCAACCCTTCTGTTTGCCATTGTTGTGCTTCTTGATGTAACTGGTGACGAAATTTATCCGAAGGCATCACAACCTATTTTTTAGAGCTTAAGACTTTCATCTGGGAATATACAATGTTATAATCACTAACCGACTGAATGTTTGATTATCTCCATGATATGGTGTAAACATTCTGTAATAATTAGATAAGAGTAAGTAAAAAACTGTTAACTAGAATCGGAGCTAATGGTAAACCAGAGGTCAACGTGTCGGTAGTAGTAGCTCCGAACATGTGGTATATAGGAGTTTTGATTTTACTGCATCCGTCTGTTCAGTTGAGGTTGGTAAGGTACGTCAGAAGATTGTCTAGACGTGGTAAGTGTTCGTCCCTCAAATTTATCCTTATCCACCCTAGTGACTGGTGTCAACAATTTTTTCCTTTTTTTGTTATAGCCCGGAGGTATCTCTAAATGTCCATTCGTCTGTACATAGGTAACTTACCTAAAGAAGAAGTAAACCGTGATGAGCTGCAAGCTATTTTTGCTGAAGCCGGTGACAACTTTAGCACAAAAGTGATTAAAGATCGTAAAACTGGTAAATGTCGGGGCTTCGGCTTCGTCACGGTGGCAACGGATGAGGAGGCTGATCAATTCATTGAAAAGTTCAATGGTCTTATGTTCAAGGATACTGCCTTGAAAATTGAAAAAGCTCTGCCACGATCCAAGAATCAAGAGAAAGAACCATCTAAGGAGAAAGAAAAACCCAATCAAGCATCAACCTCATCTACCAGCAACAATCCTCCCCCTCGCCGTAACAACAACAAGAATAAGTCTAAGCGTAAGCATCAACAGACTACATCTGACCCCGCTGGAATTCAACCCGATCCCCGTTGGGCTAATGAATTGGCAAAGCTGAAAGAAATGTTATCGGCTCAAACTACTAACTCTTAAGTTGGGATACATCTAACTGATTTCGATTAGCAATTCTGGCAAGATTAGCCCTACGTCCTACCCGTCCGGGAGGCGTGGGCTTATTGCTCTGTAAAGCTTAAAGCTTTCGAGGGAATTTTTAAATAAAAGATTTAATCACTTAGCGCCTGGGTTTGACCAGTCTGCTGATAGTACTGCTTTAATAGTTCGATATATCTGACTCATTCTGCCAGACAGAGAGTCTTTTATTTTTTTTGGGTCATGATCAGTGCCAAATCCCTATAGGTTTATAGTGATTTAAAAGGGAGGTCAAGTAATTTTGCATCCTCTGTTACCCAATCGATTTACAATTATCAATTGTGAACTAAAACTTAAGTTTTAACCACTGACCACTAACCACTAATCACTAACGTTGTTATGAGTGCAGAAATTGACCCCATTAAGCTAATGAAACAGGAAGTTGGCAAAGCAGCTGCCAAGCGGGTGCAGTCGGGAATGATTGTGGGGCTAGGCACTGGTTCAACGACTGCCTATGCAATTCAGTTTTTAGGCGATCGCTTAAACTATGGAGAGATTAAGGATATTGTAGGCATCCCCACCTCTTTCCAGGCAGAAGTCTTGGCGAAACAGTACGGTATTCCTTTGACTACCCTTGATGCGGTGGATCACATTGATGTAGCGATTGATGGTGCTGACGAAGTCGATCCCCAGAAAAATTTGATTAAGGGGGGTGGCGCTGCCCACACCCGTGAGAAAATTGTAGATTCCCTGGCCAAACAATTTATCGTAGTGGTGGATAGCACTAAAATAGTTGACCACTTGGGGTCTACCTTCCTATTACCTGTAGAAGTTATCCCGATGGCAATCACACCAGTTATGAATGCCATTGAAAAGCTAGGGGGTAAACCGGAACTGCGCATGGGGGTCAAAAAAGCTGGACCAGTGATTACAGATCAGGGAAATATGGTGGTTGATGTTAAATTTGACGCCATTGATAACCCAGCTGAGCTAGAGAAAACTATCAATAATATTCCTGGTGTTCTGGAAAATGGTTTATTTGTTGGGGTTACCGATCTGGTTCTAGTTGGAGAAGTTAAGGATGGTCAGACCGTGATCCGGGAAATTTAACACATCCAATACTAAAGCTTCATGGTGCCGTGGGATTCTTGCTTGATAGAAATACTCTTGATATAAATACTAAGGTATTTCCCCCAAGCTAAGGCAATTAAGTGTATCTCCCACGGCTTGACTAATTTTTCCGCTAAAGAGTAGTTGATCAGACTTTGTCGAGCTTAGCTTTCCGGCGAAAGAAGCCCCATACTCAATGCTACGCCATGAGTGTGGGATGAATTTTGCACAGGATATGCATGGAATAGGAAAACGAGCTATCAAGCTTCTGAGCAATTCGGAGGAAGTCATCCCCCTAGGATTGACCGTAGGTCAGGCTACTGGAGGTGCTTCCTGTTTAAGTTGTCGTTTTTCCTGCGTCATTTAGCCTAATCATAACTGTTTTATATTTCATTTTGCATTGATACATGTCATAAGATTTGTTAATATAATAATAGGTCGAGAAACAAGAGGGCAACAATGAGGTTAGCTTACCAATACAGACTGCGATTAACTAAATCACAGATCGCGAAAATAGAAAAGTGGCTGGACATGTTGCGCCACCAGTATAATTACTTGTTAGCCGATAGGTTTGATTGGTACGAACAGAACCGTTGTGCCGCGAATTCTTGTCCTCTTGTTTGCCATCTACCAGAACTTAGGGAAAATCCCGACTATTTTTCACAGAAGAAAACTCTTCCTGATTTAAAGAAAAGCAGGCCGTGGTACGAGGAAATACACTCTCAGGTTCTGCAAGACTGCGTTAAAAGGGTAGACTTAGCTTTTAAGCGGTTTTTGAAGGGGGATTGCAATGGGAACAGAAGCGGCAGACCCAGATTCAAGAGTAATAACAGGTACCGTTCTTTTACCTTTCCTTCCCTCTCTAAAAACCCAATTAACGGGAATCTATTGACCTTGCCAAAATTTGGGCAAGTCAAAATGATTTACCATAGACCAATTCCTGATGGCTTTAAAATAAAAACAGCTACGATAACCCGAAAGGCCGATGGCTATTATGTTACCCTATCGATTCAAGATGATACTGTTCCCGATATCATTCCGATCAATAGCGTCAGTAAACCTATTGGTATTGACATGGGTCTTAAGTCGTTTTTGGTTAAATCTGATGGTACAGAAGTGGAAATCCCTCAGTATTATCGGAAAGCTCACAAACGACTTAAGAAAATTCATAAAGCTGTTAGTCGATCTAAGAAAGGGAGTAATAATAGAAAGAAGGCTGTATTCAAACTAGGAAAGGCTCACAAAAAGGTAGCTGATACCAGGAAAGATTTTCACTTTAAAACCGCAAAAGGTCTACTAGATGATCACGATATGGTAGCTCATGAAAAGCTCAATATCAAAGGTCTGGCCAAGACCAAAATGGCAAAATCAGTTTTAGATGCTGGGTGGGGTCAATTCCTCTCAATCCTGTCAGTCAAAGCCGAGAATGCTGGACTGGTAACGAAAGCAGTGGATCCCCGAAATACTAGCCAAAACTGTTCTAATTGTGGCAAAAAGGTTCCAAAGAAATTAAAAGACCGAATTCATTCTTGCCCTCATTGTGGATACACAGCGGATAGGGACATAAACGCGGCAATTAATATATTAAACTTGGCGGTGGGGCATCCCGTCAGCAGTAAAGCTTTCCGAGTATCCGAACCAATGGGTGGAGTTGGAAAGAAGCCTACACTGAACCTGAAAAGGTCAGTGTAGGAGTATGTCACCCACCAGCGGCAAAGGTGAGCATGATCACTGCTGAAAGCAACATACCAGGACTTAGTAACAGAACTAACATCAAAAAATCATGGGATTCCATAATCGTAAACTCTCCTAACTGCTTCTTTACTAAGTTAACCTGCTACAAAGGCTAATCCCCGAAAATCAAGAATTTATCAAGAATTCGTCAGTTGTTAGCGGTCAGTTGTCAGCCGTCAGCCGTCAGCCGAAGGCCTTTGGCCACGCTACGCGAACAGCTTCAAAAAAACCTCGTTCGCGTGTGGCACAGGCTTCGACGCAACCAATGCTTACCTCTTTTATTCAAAAGCTGTTGGCGTAGCGTGCGCGTAGCGCATTAACTGATAGCTGAATTGTCCTTAACTTGGAGCAGGAGAATAATGAATTTATCAGCATCTTCTAGTTGCTGTTAAAGGTAAGATGGGTTTACCCTGGGAATCAGTTTACAATACCTTGTAATTTAAGTTTGAAACCCGGAAGCACTGCTTCTCCAGATAACTCTTTCGGATTATCTATAACCTCAGTTTTTTGTCCTGACCGATAAATTTCAACTCGTTGATTCTGAGGGTCAATCAGCCACCCCAAGGGCAAGCCATTGTCAATATACTCTTGCATTTTTGCCCGTAGTTCCTTGAGACTGTCAGACTTTGATCGCAACTCAATTACGAAATCAGGACAGATTTTAGGAAAGGTTTGTTTTTGTTCCTCTGTCAGTGCATCCCAGCGGTCACGTGACACCCAAGAGCTATCAGGGGAACGATTGGAGCCATTGGGAAGTTCAAATCCGGTAGATGAGTCAAATGCTTCTCCTTTTTCCGGGTTTTCCTCATACCAATTTCCCAATTGCCTGGTAATACTAAGATTTCTTTTACCGGTTTCCCATCCTGTTGGTGGATTCACAATCAATTTTCCCTCAGCAGTTCTTTCTAATCTCAGGTCTCGGTTAGCAGTGGCTAATTGTTCAAATTGTTGGTCACTGACTTTGAGGTCTAACGATGGTGGGACTATTAGCTTGAGTAGGGGTTCTAGTTGACTTGACATAACTGTTAATCCTGGCAATTGAGATATAACGAGAGAGCAGAAGATAAAGAAGTCACTTCGGGGAATTACATTGGGATTCTGGGTAGTTCAACTAACTTGTGTTCGCGTAGCGTGGCCTACGGCCAATCGCTTAATGGATATGGGTTTTTAGTTGAGTAGGGTGTGTTAGGGACGCGCTATCCCTAATTTTCAGCCTCTTCGCCAGTTGGAACAGTCTTTCCCGTAACGCACCACCGAGTCAAATAGCTTTTAGGAGATACACCCTACTAGTTTCGGTAGATCCCCATTTGATGGTATTTACCCTGCTTAAGAGGGCACTCTAGATAATATAGGATATCAAGTGTTATGGAGAACTATAAATACAATGGCTGAATTGATTCCACAAGCTAAATCAATCCAATCTGTCTACACATGGTACAGCGAAAACAAGCTATTTGTAAACCGTCGGTATCAGAGAAAGTTGGTTTGGACTTTGGAAGAAAAGCAAAAACTAATCGAGTCAATCCTTAAAAAATATCCCATTCCAGCAATTTTAATTGCTGAGCTAGATGATTCTCGTGAAACTTATGAAATTATTGATGGTTTGCAAAGACTGCACAGTATTATGTCGTTCATAGAAAATGGGTTTTGTACTGAAGATAAAAAGTATTTCGATATTCAGTATTTTACAACGGCGAAGAGTCGAGCAGATGAAGGATCATTCGTAGCGAACACCAAAGGAAAGTCATTTCTTTCTCAGAAAGAAGTTAGCGTGATATTAGACTATAATCTGGCCTTCTCAGTAATGCGTAATGCCACAGAAACTGAAGTCAATGATGTTTTTGACAGAATCAATACATATGGCCGTCGTTTAAGTGAGCAAGAAAGGCGTCAGGCTGGTGTACAAAATGATTTTTCTAATATGGTCATAAAAATTGCGTCTATCCTTCGAGGAGACCAAACTGACACTGATATTTTGACTTTGCAACAGATGCCATCTATCAGTATTGATTTACAAAAGAAGAATATGAAACAGGGCTATACTGTTCAGGCTGATAATGTATTTTGGGTGAAGCAAGGTATTCTGAGGTCAACGGATTTGCGAGATAGCATGGATGAACACTGTATCGCGGATATAGCTGCGTGCATTGTAGGTAAAAGAATGATTGAGCGATCAAAAGATACTCTTGATAAAATTTATAAACAAGCAAGCAATGAATCAGAAAGAATTCTGGATGAGCTTAAATTATATGGCAGTAAACGATTTACCGAGGAATTTCAATACTGTGTTAATGAAATTATTAGGATTTGCAATAAAGGAAAATCTGAAAAGCTAAGAGATATTGTTTTTGGAAATAAATCACGTAATGCTTTTCCATCTATGTTTGCTATTATTATGATTGCTTTACACGAATTAATTTTTAAAGAAAGCAAAGAGATAACTGATTATTCAGGTATTAGGAAAGCAATTTTTAACCTGGCTAAAAGAATAGGTACAACCCGGACAGCTACCAAACCTGAGGAGCGACGTAAGAATGTAGACCTAGTTAAGGTATTAATTGGAGGCTTTTTTACTGAAAAAGAAAATAAACCACAAATTTATGATAATCCTTCAATAACTGATCTTGAGTCTATGTTGACTAGATCAGAGAGTGAGCTACCTAACTATGAACTAAAGCAAGGAGTTCTTTCACTTTCTCATCAGCGAAATGTTGATAACCAGCTTATTGTTCAGGTTATCCAAACAATCTGTGCGATCGCAAACAATGGTCCAGACAAAACTGGAAAGATAATTATTGGGGTGACTGATAAAAAGGCCGATGCCGATCGAATTAAAGAGCTCGATAATATAGAGTGTAGACAGATTGGAAAGTGGTTTGTCGCTGGTGTAAATCGAGAAGCTAAAGTCCTAGGTATATCAGAACAAGAATACTTCTCAAAATGGAAAAACGCAATAAAAAATTCTGATTTATCTCCATCACTTAGGGACTCAGTGCTATCACATCTGGGTTTCCCTTCATGGGATGGCTTAGGTGTTATCCTTATTAATATTTTGCCGCAGAAGGAACTGTCATATGTTGGAGACGAAGTATACTGGCGTAAGGGTGATGGGACTGAACTCGCAAACAATGCCAAACAGATTGCTATGTTGGCGAAGCGCTTTTAAGACTTAGATAGGTTTAGGGGCGACATGGGCTCTAAAACGCTTACTATATTTTGAGGCTAATCAGCTATGGCTTGATACAGTCGAGAATTTATTTGTGTCCTAAGTCACAAATAAATTCTCGACGATCTCCTGTCCAAGATGCCACATCATCTTCGGACCAAGGGAGTGGCGGACTAGTGCTATAGTCAATAAAATAGTCGTAGCCTAACTGGTCATAAAGCTCATCCATCAATGTCTGTAATTCTACCATTGGTTCCGTATCCCCAGGAAGAAGGGGAAGCTGAAAAGAGGGAATGCGTTCGCCTTTGGCGTGGCCTACGGCCAATCGCATAAATTAAACAGGTACAAGTCAGCCGTGGGACGGGTATTAGAACGACTGACTAATATCCGATAATGACTCGAATTACTGCTGTTAGAAACAGGCAAGGGTTCTCCATCTCGCAACAGGTCAATTTCGACCAGATGAGTCATACTCTCGAATATCTGCTGCCGTTTGGCTTCGTATTTCTGACCAAAAACCCTGAGAGGATATCTTAAAAGTTTTTTGATACTGGATTTTGCCCCCCTAGCCCCCCAAGTTTGGGGGGGGGGAAAGAGTCAATTTTATTCTAAAAGTCCCCCAAAATTGGGGGATTTAGGGGGCTTGGATGTAGCAAATGAGACTTCTCAGACAACCTCTGAGGGCTAACCCCACCGATTCTATCCATGGGGTTAGCCCGAACAGGAATTTATTCCCTAAGTGTCCGGGAACTTTTGCCCGCTCGTTATCGGCTATAATAGTAAGTAAGGCAAACGAACCAAGGAGGTGATTTCAGGTGTTGGTAATGGAGTTCAAGGCTGTCCTTAAAGAGCCTCAAAAATTAGCGATCAATGAAGCTATTATAACGGCTCGCTTTGTCCGGAATAAAGTACTTCGGTACTGGATGGATAACCATGGAGTGGGCAAAAAAGAATTGTACCGTTACAACACCCAAATACGTGAAGAGTTTAATTTTGTCAAAGACCTGAACAGTCATGCATGTCAAGCTTCAGTTGAAAATGTAGAGCGGGCAATAAAGCGGTTCTACGACAATTGTAAGAAAAAAGTACATGGGAAAAAAGGCTATCCCCGTTTTAAGAAACATTCTAGGTCGGTTGAATATAAGCAATCCGGGTGGAAGTTATCCCCAGATAAAAAATCTATAAATTTTACCGACAAGAAAGGAATCGGTAAAGTCAAGCTTAAGGGGACTTGGGACTTATGGCGTTTCGACCAGAAACTGATCAAGCGGGTTCGTATCCTCCAAAGAGCCGATGGTTATTATGTCCAGTTTTGCGTCAAAGCAGATAATTCCGTTCGCGTTCGCGCAGCGTCGCCTACGGCGAAAGCTTGGCCTACGGCCTTTCAACTAGAAGCTACTGGCTTTACTGTTGGTTTAGATGTTGGATTAAAAGAATTCTATACAGACTCTGATGGGTACTCAGAACCTAACCCAAGATTTTACAGAAGAGGGGAGAAACGTTTAAAGTTTTATCAACGTCGGGTTTCCCGAAAGAAGAAAGGCTCTGCTAACCGTAAAAAAGCAATTAATAGGCTAGGTAGGACACATCTCAAAATAAGTAGGCAGCGTGTTGGCGTTGGCGAAGCCTGCGCGTAGCGCATAGCCTGCGCGAAGCGCATAGAACATGCCAAGAGACTGGGAACGAAGTTACCGCAAGAAGAGTGCAGCCAAAGCAAGTTGGTAGGCTATGCATCTGCATGTGACAGATTTTGTTGTAAGGCTGCACTCTTCTCAGGTTTCATCTCCGGCACGTTGCGTAATCCGGTCTAACGATCTGGTCGCCTAGGTCGATTTGAGAGTAAAAAACATGGTCAAAAACCACTGTCTTGCCAAATCTATTAATGATGCAGGTTGGTATAAATTTCGGGAGTGGCTAGAATATTTTGGCCAAAAGTTTGATCGGATAACTGTTGCAGTAAATCCGGCTTATACAAGCCAAAACTGTTCTAATTGTGGCGAAGTGGTCAAGAAGTCGTTATCAACTCGTTGGCGTAGCCTGCCCGAAGGGCTTACCCACGTCTGCAAATGTGGATGTCGGTTAGATTCGCCGAAGGCGACGCTACGCGAACGCGACCACAACGCCGCCAAAAATATCCTAACTAGAGCCTTAAGTACCGTGGGGCACACGGGAACTTATCAAAACGCTTGGGGAGATCTGTCCTCTACTCTTCCTGGTTCCGGCCTGGTTGAGCAAGACGGGTCTATGAACCGAGAATCCCCTAGCTTCTAGCTATGGGGAGTGTCAAGCCCTTCTCCTCGTTTATTGGCAGGGGAGATAACTTCAATCGCTGTCACAACTTCCTTAGTTGCTACATCTTTAACCTCGATTTGACATCTCCCCTGGCTGAAGCACGGGGGATTCTACAATGATGTTACGTGGCAGCGGTTTTCCCGTGCCACTTCACCTCTTGTTCGGTATAATTTTTTCAGAGAGTTGAAAACGTCGTACCGATGTGGGAGTGTCAAGCTCCCGCTACCCACCTTGGTTAAGTCAAGACTTAACTGTGCGGCTACTTTTCTGGCAATATTTGCGGCACCGTTGCAGTCCGCGTTAACCAGATATCCTTTGGCAGTTTTGTACAATCCACGTCTTACTCTTCTACCTGAGGGCTTCCATCCACTGGGTTTTTCACCGTGTCTTGGTAATGAATCCTCATCTAAGAAAGACGCCTTGCTGGTATATGCTTCTTCGGTAATTGTTAACTTGATTCCATACTCTGGGCAAAGCTGTTTTAGTCTTTCAATTAGTCTTTTTGTGGGGATAGTCACGAAGTTTTGATTACCTCGTCGCCCCATATTTGCTGAATCCTTTTGCCGTTCGTTCCAGCCTATAATCAGATTTCCGATGCGTTCGCGTAGCGTCGGCTTTGCCGAATCGCTTAGACAACGATTGATAATAAATCTAGTTGCTTTGTTAATGCCGTCTCGCATCTGGTTGTTGCGTTTCCGTTGAACACGATCAAGGTTCGCGTCCCAGTAGAACTCGGGCTTACCGGCCTTATACTTGGCTACCAATCGGGCATATCCCTGGTTCATTGATTTGAGCTTGCGACCGTCAATAATCAGACTTTTCCCATGGGTCGAGACCCCGGTCAGCCAGTTGTCTCCGCCATGATCGAAACTCCAAGCTTGGGAATAATCAAGGTCAGGGTTGGTTTCGACTGGCTCTTTACCATCATCAATTACCCAATCAATCCACAACTGCCCCAGGTACGGGCGAACAGTCACCTCTTTTACCCAATCTGGATCTACAAAGTCCGGAGGGGTCAAAGTAATTTCAGTTAATAATTCAGGCTTGGTCTCTTTGCTGATTGACGGATAAAACAAACCTTTTTTGTAAGTGAGAGCCTGTCGAGGGAAAGTAACAGCAGCTAGACCACCTTTTTGGCGATATCTAAGGAGTCTTGGTCTGTCTGCCTGGCCTTTATAATATAAGCCCACTAATTGATTATAGCTAGCAATTGATTCGGCCACAGTCTTGAGTGTTTGTTGCGCTGACTGAGCCGCCATAGCCTTGAAATGAGGGTTGTTTTTAAGTTTTTTGCATAATTCAGCGTATTTTATAGCACACTTATAAGTTTTCCAACCATACCGCAACTCGTCACCACGCCAATAAGTAGTAAATGCTTCTGGCTGTTCCTGCAACCAACTGTATTGTTTTTGTTTGGAGTAATAAGTGGCACAATTCCACAAGCTATTAGATTGTTCGCATTGGAACAACCAAAACGCATTTTCTTCGTCTGTAAATGTCGCTTTTAGTGGAATTGTTCGATACATGCTACTGTTACTTCATTGTAGGTATTATAACATATTTACATACGAAAAATTCCAGTGTTTTGAGATACGACGGGATTAATCCCGTCGCTCTGTTTCACCCCCGGTCTAAAGACACAGGGCTCTCACATTTCGGGATGTTTTGGTAGGATTGTCGGACTTCTTCTCGTAAAGGAACAGCTACCTTAATCGGTTAAACTGACGGTTCAGATACCGCAACTGCTGTAGCCATTGCAGCTGAAGCATCTCGGCTTTGTTGAACCGTAACATCGGGTCTACCAATGGCAATCTTGGTTGAGCCAGCAATCTTATAAACCCACTTATCCGTGACTACCCGATATTTAGGTAGCAGTTTAGGAATTAATGCTCTAGCCAAAGCTGTCACCAATTGGTTGTGGAAATCTGACCAATATTCCGGTTGTTCAAGGTAGGGATTCATCCCTGGAAATGGGCTAGGCATAGAGCATTTTGATTTGAGTTGTGAACATACTTCCTTTTGCTATATACTGCCTACTTATGCGATTGGCCGTAGGCCACGCCAAAGGCGATTGACCGTAGGTCACGCTACGCGATCGCACCCAACTGTTTCAGAGTTGCTTTCTGTGCCTCAGTTAATCCTGTTACTCCAGTAATATTCATGGCTTCGTAGAGTCTCGGAGCTCTGAGAATTTTCAGGCACTTCCCGGTCTTAGTGTCCCAAAGCCTCACCGTTTGGTCTTGAGAGCCACTAGCAATAATTTGACCATCCCGACTAAAGGCAACAGAAGAGATTAGATGGGTATGTCCGATGCAAGTGTGGCGGCATTCCCCTGTCGAAAGATCCCACACCTTGACAGTTTGGTCGTTAGAGGCGCTAGCGATAGTTTTGCCATCAGGACTGAATGCCACGGAAAAGACCCAATTGTTGTGTCCGCGTAATAGTTTAGAGCATTCACCCGTACTCAAATCCCAGAGGCGTATTGTTTCGTCTGTACTACAACTGGCCAGGATAGTATCCTTAGGACTGAAAGCCACTGATTTGACCCGATTACCATGTCCCTGTAACGTTTTCAAGCATTCCCCTGTGCTGACATCCCACAGCCTCACCATTTGGTCTGTATTGCTACTCGCCAAGGTTTTACCATCACTACTGAAAGCCACTGACCAGATCTGATTAGTATGTCCTTCCAAAGTGCTGACGCAGTGACCAGTACGCTGATCCCAAAGCCTCACCGTTTGGTCAGCACTGCCACTAGCTAGGGTTTTCCCATCACTGCTGAAAGTGACGGAATAGATCCAATCAGTATGTCCGTGCAAAATCTTTAAGCATTCTCCCGTCTTGATATCCCACAGCCTGATGGTTTCGTCTCTACTGCTACTAGCTACGGTTTGACCGTCACTACTAAAGGCCACTGAACACACGTGAGCAGTATGTCCGTGCAAAATACTGATACAGCGATCGCTATTATAATCCCATAGTCTGACTGTATGGTCGTTACTACCACTAGCCAAGGTTTTACCATCAGGACTGAAAGCCACTGGAAATACCCAATCAGTACTTCCCTGCCAAGTTTTCAAGCATTGACCAGTGCCCCAATCCCAAAGTCTGACAGTTTGATCTAAACTCACACAGACTAGGGTGTTACCTTGAGGGCTAAACGCCACAGAAAAGATCTGATTAGTATGTCCATGCAAGGTTTTCAGGCAAATACCAGTGTGGTAATCCCATAACCTGACAGTATGGTCGCCACTACCAGTAGCTAGAGTTTTGCCGTCAGTGCTAAAAGCCACTGAGTAGACTCCACTACTATGTCCGGTGTGAGTACTAACACAGATACCAGTCCTAGCATCCCAGAGTCTGACGGTGTGGTCATTACTGCCACTGGCTAGGGTGTTGCCGTTAGTGCTAAAAGCAACTGAGCGTACTCCACTGGTATGTCCAGTATAAGTTCTAACCCAACTACCAGTCCTAGCATCCCAGAGTCTGACAGTGTGGTCATCACTGCCACTGGCTAGGGTGTTGCCATCAGTACTAAAAGCCACTGATCTCACACAACCACTATGTCCACTAAACCTGTTAAGGCATTGACCCGTGTCACCATCCCAGAGTCTGACAGTGTGGTCGCTACTACCACTAATCAGGGTATTACCTTGAGGATTAAAAGCAACTGAGAACACTTCATCAGTATGTCCACTACAAGTTTGCAAGCAGCTGCCATCACTGACTTGCCATAACTTTACGGTATGGTCAGCACTACTACTGGCTAAGGTTTTACCATCCCCACTAAACGCAACAGAGCGTACCCCATTAGTGTGACCCTCACAGATGACCAGTAGTTTACCAGTTTGCACATCCCATAGGCGAATCTCAAAATTTGTATCACAGATTGCCAAAATCCTCCCATCTGGACTAAATGCTGCCGATAACATATTCCCTAGGGTTTCAGTAAACACTGAGCCAGCGAAATCACAGCCAGCGAAATTGACATTGTGTAATGTCAGTCCCTGTAGGTTGGCTTGCCAAACTGTCAGACCCGAAAAGTCATAGCCGTTTAAATTAATCTGTAATTGACTAAGTAAATTAATAGTATTACCACTGACATATCCCATCTGGAGAGTAGATTTTTTAACCCCAGGAGTCGGGGCGCGCAGCATTGAGAGGATTTCCAGCAGATGATTTTCCAGCTGTTTTGTAGAACCAAAACTAGAGAGTAATTTCTCAATAATCGGTTCGATAATCAGACAGACTTGAGCATCCCGAACATAGTCAGGGGCGCTGGCTTTGACTAGGGCGTGAGTGCGGAAGATAGCGATATTTTGACTAATAATCTCTTCAGGAATCTGCTCGATGAGTCGATTAATCATGTATTCCATGACTACAGGTTGTTGGGTAAACCTAGTTGAAGTTTTCTCAATCAATGACCGCCGTTGTAGAGACCCTACAGCTTCTAAAATATCCGTAGCGCATAGGTAGCAGACAAAGTCTTCTTGCAGTTCTTCAAGAGAAATAGGTTCCCGATTGATAGCTAGCCAGTACATCAGTTCCTTTTCTGTGGAGGTAAGGCGCTGAAAGTGCCAATCTAGTAAATCCCGAATATCACCAAAAATGAATGAGCCTTCCTTTAAAAAATCCAGAAACTGAGCAATATTGCTATCAAAAAAGTCTCTGACTGCACAGGCTACCATCTTTAAGGCTAAAGGATTTCCGGCATAACGCTCAATTAGGGTCATCCATTGGGTGTCATCCCCAATAAAATTGCCCTTTTCCTTAAATATTTCCTGTCCATGGGTTTCTGGTAAACCTTTGAGTGGGAAGCAGCGAACGGGTAAGGCTTCCCCCTCCAGAATGGTCAAGTCTTGAGGTGCCTCCCGGGAGGTCATCACTAGGCAGCTATTGTGGGAAGTTTCCCCAATAGTTCTGAGTAGCTCACCGTATCCAGCATATCCCTCTCGATAGCCACCGGTGCGAGAACCACTTTCGAGGATCGATTCGGTATTATCAAGAACTAGCAGGCAACGCGCCGTCTGTAAATACTGAATCAATCGCAAAATTTTGCCATCCACAGAGGAAGGTAAATTCGTTTCCTGCTGCACAGACAGAAATTGAATCATGTCTGCCAGGACTTCCTCTAGGGGCGGAGCATTGCGTAGACTGCGCCAAATCACAAACTCAAATTTATCCTGTAGCAGATGGGCTAACTTCACAGCCAAGGTAGTTTTCCCAATTCCCCCCATCCCTAGAAGTGCCACCAGGCAGCAGTTGTCCTGTAGAATCCATTGCTGTAGGGTGTTCAGTTCCTGCATCCGACCGTAGAAACTCCTCGGTTCTGGAGCTCCACCCCAATCAAGATGTCCAATTCCAGCCAGAGCAGTTCTCGATAGGGCTGCTAGCTCCATCTGATCTATCTCAATCTCATCCGGCTCAACTACCTTTTCCCAATCAACACCTACAGCGCCACAAATGGCCATGAAGGTGTCAGTACGAATTGAGTGTCTCCTCCAAAACCGGTTTAAGGTTGCCTTAGATGTAAATGCACTGGTATACCAAGCTACCGCTGTTTTGTTCCATCTTTTCTGACGTCTAGCTTGGTCTACTAATTTAAGTCCTGATTCAGATGCTCGCACGGAATTCATCATAAGTCCACTATCTTGCTTTGCTTAACCCCCAATCCATAAGGTAGATCGCTATGGCACCATCCCTAATCCAGCCACCACTATATCTAACTCTTTAATTTATGGGTGACCAAAAAGGCAGGCAATTTAGAAATGTTATGGAATTAGTTAGGGAAGAGGGAGTCTGAGGGAAACATGAGAAAAATCTCAGAAACACAGCATAACTGAAACTACTGAGACAAAAACTGAGACAAAAACTGAGACAAACCAGTTTGAACTCTAGGCTAGCAGAACTGGTTGTAAAGCTACAGATCCCTACTGCCTATTCCCTACTGCCTATTCCCTACTGCCTATTCCCTACTGCCAGATCCGAAGTTCCCTTTGCTAAGCACCATTACAAAATTCATTTCCTACTACCAATCTCTGTACCCCTTACATCGTAAGGCTTTGAGTTTTGCAAAATGTGTAATTAATTTTGTGCATCTGCTTACATGAGTTATTCTGTTGAGTTCAACCTGAGCCAAATCTGATAAATTACTGAGATAATTCTAAAAAAAACCAGACAACTCACGTGAGTTTCAGTTACTAAGACAAAAACTGAGGCAAAAACTGAGACTTTCTGTTTGTCAGTGTCAGGCACGATAGAAATATCGAGATTGAGCTAAGTGCCATGAAACACTAAAAGTTAGTTTCCCAACACTTAGTTCGATAGGAATCTAAGATTTTGGAAAACACCACATTATGTAATCGAGTCAAAAGGAGTCTCTTATGTCTCTTGGTAAAAATTATCGTTTGGCAAGAATTCTCAAAGGATTAGACAACTATTTTATAGTCCCAATTGACCATGGGTTTACACTAGGTCCGGTTAGTGGTCTGGCAAAAGTTCATCAATTTATCAGATCGTTACCGGAGAAAACCATTAGTGCAATTGTTGCTCATCAAGGGATAGCTCGGGCAATCCATCCAGGTTTAATTCAGAAAGATATATCGTTAATTTTGCATCTTTCTGGATCAACCAGCCTATCTCCCGATCCATCTTCCAAACATCTAGTCAGTAGTGTTGAACAAGCCATTAAGCTTGGTGCAGATGGAGTTTCAATTCACGTTAATCTTGGGGCAAACGATGAATACCGTATGCTCAAAGATTTCAGCGAAATCTCAGCAGCCTGTCATCAATGGGGTATGCCATTGCTAGCAATGGTTTATGCACGAGGAGAGAAGATTAAAAATGAGTACGATACAGATGCGATCGCTCACTCAACCAGATTGGCCTGGGAGCTAGGAGCAGATATTGTCAAGGTCAACTACACTGGCGATGTTCAATCCTTCAGACAAGTTGTTAATGCCGTTGACATCCCCGTTATCGTTGCCGGAGGAGCAAAGAGCGATGCAGATAACTCGATCTTATCGATGATCAAAGATGCCATCAGGGCTGGCGGTAAAGGTGTTGCTGTTGGTAGAAATATATTTCAACACAGTAATCCCTCATTCATTTCTCAAGAAATTGCCAAAGTTATCACTAATCCCTATCAATTTACTATCAAGGAGGTAGCGTAATGAAATTATCTTGGTTAGACCTAAGAAGCTTTAATGATGTTGACTATAAAGCGCTGTGTGGATCTCTAAATTCTGATATCAATGGAGTGGTGGTTGATTCATCAAGTCCAGTCATGGATTGTCATGACTCTGTCTCTCGCATTGCTTTTGTAGACAGCCCAGAAGAAGCAGAAGGATGTCTCGACAAGGCCGACATAGTACTGTTTGATCATTCCTGGTATTCTGAAATAACTACTGAACCAGAAACCTACAAATCTCAAGCAGAAATTGGTTTTTTTATTCATGTTATCGACGACGAAACATTACAAACTGCTTGTAAGATAGCTAGACAAGAAAAATGGGCTGTCATCTATTTTAAAGACCCCACAAAAATTCCTCTGGAGATCGTTTTAGCCTCAGCAGACAACACGGATGGACAAATAATTACCGTTGTCAAAGATATTGAGGAAGCAGAAATTGTCCTGGGGGTCTTAGAAAAAGGGTCACATGGGGTCATGCTAACCCCTAACGGGATTATCGATGCCAGAGAGCTTGGGCAACTGTGTCGTAAGGCCAACAATTTGGAAGTTTCACTGGAAGAACTTGAAGTAACAAAAATTTCCCATATTGGCATGGGAGAACGGGCTTGTGTAGATACTTGTTCTAACTTTGCCAAAGATGAAGGTATACTCATTGGTTCTTATTCCCAAGGAATGATTTTAGTTAGCAGCGAGACCCATCCACTGCCCTACATGCCAACTCGTCCTTTCCGAGTCAATGCTGGTGCTATACATTCTTATTTAGTGTCTAGTGTTAGTCAAACTAATTATCTTAGTGAGCTGAGTTCAGGACACAAAGTATTAGGGGTAAATTGTGATGGCAAGGCACGAGAAATAGTTGTAGGAAGGATGAAGATAGAAGTTCGTCCCCTACTCAGTATCGATGCAGTGTCTCAATCGGGAATTCCGGTAAATGTGATTGTCCAAGACGATTGGCATGTAAGAGTTCTTGGACCTGGTGGTAAAGTCCTGAATGTCACAGAATTGAAGCCTGGGGATAAGCTGCTTGGTCATACTGCGCCCAGTGGACGCCATGTTGGGCTTCCAGTGAAAGAGTCTTGTCTGGAAAAGTAAATAATATCATGTCCGGGAGTATCGATTACCAAAGAAACAACGACAAATAACACTATCACCCACAACCGGACATGATATCACTTCCTTAGAAACAGTCAACATGTATTAGCAAGTAAGAGGGGATTTAAGAATGAGTAAATTACTTAGCTTAAATGACTATCAGCAACAACCAAATAGGCAGACTGAATCGACCTTAGGTTTTAAAGACAAATCCATTGAGACTAACTCCAGTAACCTTGAGGCAGAATCCGACTCTAAAATTTGGGTTAAAGCCCCTGATATCCCTAACTCGATTCATTGTGAAGAAGCTCTTATTTTAGGTCGTAAATCTGAAAATACCTGGCTAGCTTGGATTCCCGATTATGGTGAGATTATTTTGTCTGATAGTGAACTTGCAAATTTGATTTGAATTGTCAAAAAAAAATTGGGATTATCGCCATTACATTATCTGTTAGGTAGTATCAATTATATTTCGACACGATTTTGGATTTAACCTCATGAACATTAACCCAACTATTTTGCCATTCTACCAAAGACTTAAGTTATTCCTTGCCAAGCCATTAGGATGTGGTAACTTTCTTCAGTACTCTGTTGCTAATAACCCATATCGAAACAATGATTTTTTATTTTTAGAAAAACCTTTTAAAACATTCACAGGGGAGACCATCAACAGTTTTAGTTTATCTTCCTTAAAAGATGTTGTGGATAACTATGCCTCTTGGTACAGGAAATCTGGTATTCGTGAGAATGATCCTGTTGCTATCTATTTAGACGATGGAATCGGTTACTTTATCCATTACTTAGCACTAAACAACCTCGGTGCTATTCCAGTTTTGGTAAACGGTCGTATGGATGCTGATATTGCTGCTGACTTTATCAGTCGTGTTGGTGCCATTGGTTTATATTCTGATCAGAAGCACCTCGATAGTATTAGTGGCTACGTCAAAACTAATGACTCATTAAAGTTTATTGCTACAGATGTCAACCATACAGCTGTTCAAAGCTCAGAGATAGAGCTTCCCCAGTGGTATCCATATTCTCCTACAGATTCTCATCCAATTATGATCTGTCATTCCTCTGGTACTACTGGAAAGCCTAAGCCAGTGATATTTGGCCATCAACAGTTTTTCTTTGGCAAACGCATTCGACTGCTAAATTTCCCAGCTAGTCAATCCGATAAGTTTTTGTTTGCATTACCTAGTTCACATTCGGCGGGAATTAGCTATTTTATGACAGTAACTATACTGGGTTTACACACTATGGTTTTGTCAGATTTATCTGGAAATAATGCTATTACTCAAGCTAAAAAACTTAAACCTACTATAGTTGCAGCTTTTCCACAAACCTATGCCGACATGGCTTCCCAGGCTTTAGAAAAAAACCAATTGAGTTCTGTAAAAATGTGGATTAATACGGGAGATGCTGCCCATGAAGCTCATATCAAGACTCTGGTAAATGCTGGGAATTATAAATCAGTTTTTGTTGATGGTCTCGGTGCCTCAGAACTCGGCATGGCTTTGTTTAATAAAGTTTCTAGTCGCCAGACAAGCTTGTATAATCGATATATGGGTAAGCCACGCAGTTTTGTAAAAGCTGTAGTATTAGATGAGGAGGGAAATCTACTGCCACCCTATCAGGTAGGTTTCCTGGGTATTAAATCTCCAACTATTACACCAGGCTATTGGAATGATTCTAACCGCACCCTCAAAAGTTATAAACAAGGGTACTGGATTAGTGGGGATTTGGCTTATTATGATCAGGAAAATAAATTTTTTCACGTGGATCGTGCGGTTGATGCGATTAAGTGCGCTAGCGGCTTAGTCAATACCTTACCCATTGAGGAATTAATTTTGAAGAGCAACTCAGCTGTTGCTGATTGTACAATAATTGGTGTCCCTAAGGAAAAAAAATTGGATGGTTTAGTGGCTTTTATCAAGCTTAAAGCCCCAGAAAATATTACAGCATCAGCTCTGCTTAATGCTATCAATCAACAGCTATTGGATAACAACTTTGAACCCTTGTATTTCTTAGAAATCGTCAGTAATCTTCCTGTAGGGTCAACAGGTAAAGTCCTTAAAAGGAAGCTTCGCGAGCAATATCAAGATATCCTAATTTGTGCTGAGCATAACTTAGAGGGTAAAGGGCTTCATGATTTTGCTTATGCACAGTCAACCAAAGTTCCAGTTAGGTCTTAGATTGTTTATAATTCATTCAATATTTTGTAATAAATCAAAAAAACTAGAAGGAGACTAGTCAATGGAAGCAGTTACTAAACAGCTGGTACCGGACAAACTACTGGAATTGGGGTTTGCTTTCTCGGCATCTAAGACATTCTTAAGTGCAGTGGAAATGGGAGTATTTACTGAATTGGCTCAGAGTTCTATGACTGCTGCTGAATTGACTAAAAAACTAGGACTTCATCCCCGTAGTGCTCGAGATTTTTTGGATGCACTAGTTGCATTAAAAGTGTTAGATTATTATGATAACGCTTACACTAACACTCCTGAAAGTGATTTGTTTCTTGACCGCTCCAAGCCTTCCTATATCGGTGGTTATCTAGAGATGTACAACACCCGTCTCTATCGATTTTGGGGTTCATTAACAGAAGGGTTACGGAGTGGTCAACCCCAGAATGAAGCCAAAAATGGAGAAGACTTCTTCGGCACCCTTTACCAGGACCCTGCCCGCCTAAAACTCTTTCTGGAAGCGATGTCTGGGGTCAGTATGGGAGTCGCTAAGGCGATCGCTGAAAAATTTCCCTGGGAGAAGTTCCAGACCTTTATCGATATCGGTACCGCTCAAGGGCAGTTACCAGTAACGGTTGCCCTAAGTCACGACCATTTACATGGAGGTGGGTTCGACTTGCCAGTGGTTCGCCCAATTTACGAGGAATATGTTGCTTCCAGAGGACTTAGCCAGCGATTACACTTCCATGGTGGTGACTTTTTCCAGGATATGCTGCCTAGTGCTGATGTTTTGGTGATGGGACAAATCCTCCATGACTGGAATCTAGAACAAAAGCACCTGTTAATTGCCAAAGCCTACGAAGCACTCCCGACCGGTGGGGCATTGATTGTCTACGACGCACTAATTGACGATCAGCGCTGCCAGAACACGTTTGGGTTACTCATGAGCCTCAATATGCTGATCGAGACCTTTGGGGGTTTCGACTACACAGGAGCAGACTGCTGTGCTTGGATGGAAAAAGTAGGATTCAAAGACACTTACACTAAACCTCTTGTAGGAGCTTACTCAATGGCAGTAGGCATCAAATAATCCAATTACAGGTTAGCAGGCGATCAAGTTAGCAGGTTAGCAGGTGATCACAAACAACCTACTAAAATGGACGCCAAAGGCAAATAACCAAACAGGCAAACAACCTTTAACTTAATTATGACCCATATTCTTCACATTGATGCTAGTCCCCGTGGCGATCGCTCTATTTCTCGGGAATTGTCTAATCGGTTTATTCAAACTTGGAAGTCTTTCTATCCAGACGACACTGTCAGCTATCGAGATTTAGGTCATAATCCTGTCCCCCATGTTGATGAAAAGTGGATTGCTGCAGCATTTTGTCCTCCCGAAAAACGCACCCCTGAATTGGTAGAGAAAATTAAAGTATCAGATACTTTGGTGGATGAATTGCTAGCAGCCGATCGCTATGTTTTCGGCATTCCCATGTACAACTTCAATGTTCCATCTACCTTCAAAGCATATATCGATCAAATTGTTCGATTCAATCGCACCTTTACCTTTGATGAACCTGGTCAATATCGGGGCTTAGTTCCTAAGGAAAAAAAAATGCTAATTTTTACAGCTCGTGGCGGTAGTTTCTCTCCAGGAACCCCTAGTGCTGATTACGATTATCAGGAACCTTTTTTACGGGCTATATTTGGAGTGCTTGGCATTACAGATATCACGTTTATTCATGCCGAGAAACTAGATTTAGGGGAAGAAGCCCGTCAGCAATCTTTGGAAAATGCCCGTGCTGAGCTTGAGAAAGCAGTAGAAACTTGGTAAGCTCTCACGCATTTCAATTGTAAAGGTCGGTTGATGGGGAGATGGGGAGATGGGGGGAGGGTAGACCGGCTTTTTCACAAGTGGATCGGACTGAAATTTACATGAATATTAGTTTAATCAAGTAAAACGTCAATTTTTGTGATTTTACCAACTAGTTGAGTATTTAAATGGAAACAAGATTGGAACTCAAAAAAGTTGAACCAGCAGCTTATCTAGCCATGAATTCCTTGGAGAATTATGTGAATAAAAGTGGCTTAGATAAAACACTGATCAAGTTGATAAAAGTTCGTGCTTCTCAACTTAATAAATGTGCATTTTGTATCGATATGCATACAAAAGAAGCCAGAAGTAATGGAGAAACAGAACAACGAATTTATCTCCTAAATGCTTGGCGAGAAACGCCGTTTTTTAGTCCAGAAGAGCGGGCTGTATTAGAGCTAACTGAAGCAGTGACTATGATTTCAGAGAATCAGGTACCGAATTCAGTTTATGAAGAGGTAAGTCGATATTTCTCAGAAACCGAAATAGCTAAACTTTTGATGGCTATTGTGACTATCAATGCTTGGAATCGTATTGCTATTACTACAAAAATGATTCCAGGTACTTATTAGAGGATGTCTAAGCGAACAGCGATTAGCGCTACGCGAACAGCTAATGCGCTACGCGCACGCTTCGCGAACAGCTATCAGTTAATGCGCTACAGATGGTGCTATTAACTAGTTTATTTTACGCTGACTACTGACTGCTGACTGCTTACAGAGGGTGTTTGTTAATAAAATTTACTTTCCTTTTATTCAATTCTAACTAAAGAGGTAGCTTAAACCATGACTAATAGTACAGCATTGAAAACATCAGTTTGTATTTTAGGTTCAGGTCCAGCTGGGATTGTAGTTGGTAATATCCTTCTACAAAATGGGATTGATTGTATTATTGCGGATAGATACAACCGCGAAGAAATATATACGAAGGCGCGGGCAGGTGTGCTGGAAAGCACCACAGTTGACCTACTCAAAAAACATGGTCTAGCGGATACAATTTTCCAAAATGGCTATACCCATGATACCTGTGAATTTCGTTACCCTGATTACAGTGTTGTCTTTGATTACGGAAAGTTAGCTGATGGGGATGTCCATTACATTTATCCCCAAAGCGATCTCAATGACGATCTGATCCAAAGATATCTGGATGCAGGTGGTAAGTTATTGTTACGCCATGAAGGGAAAAAAATTACTCAAACCGATGACGGCGTCATGGTTGAGTGTTACGATAAAGATGGTGACACCACCATCACGATTCATGCTGATTTTGTAGCAGGGTGTGATGGCTATCATGGAATCTCGCGCCAATCAATTCCAGACGGAGCGGTAGACCTCTACACAAAACAGCATCCCTACGGCTGGCTGGCAGTTTTAGCTTACGCACCACCTTCTGCAAAACATGTCATCTATGGCTTGCATCATGATGGCTTTGGAGCTCACATGCCGCGCAATGCCAAGATTTCGCGTTATTATTTACAAGTTTCACTTGATGATGACCTTAAAAATTGGCCTGATCAACGCATTTGGACGACTTTGGCAAAGCGTCTGGCGAAAAAAGAATGGACCTTGAAAGAAGGGGAAATCTTTGACAAGCGGATTTTATCCATGCGCAGTTATGTTATGGAACCGTTACAGTACCAACGGTTATTGATAGCTGGTGATGCGGGTCACATTATTACACCTTGTGGCGGTAAAGGTTTAAATCTGGCGGTACAGGATGCGGGTGTTCTCGGAGAAGTATTGGTAAGTTACTACCAGGAAAAACGGGATATTTCTTACCTGAAACGCTACTCGGAAATTCGTTTGCCCTATATTTGGCGTGCTCAAGAATTTTCTTGTTCGATGTTGCATATGCTGCATAAGTCTGAAGACAACGATGTAGACAATGTCCGTTTCTTCAATAAGTTGAGTGAATCGAAATTGAAGCAATTGTCTACATCGGTTACATTTGCCCGAGATTTTGCCAGAAACTATGTTGGTATTATCTAGCAAAGGGAGTAGGGAGTAGGGAGTAGGGAGTAGGGAGTAGGGAGGGGTGCATGTCAGTTTTTTTAATCCCTGATTCAGATCCCCCTAAATTCCCCTTAATAAGGGGGACTTTTCAATCTAATTCCCCCCTTTTTTAAGGGGGGTTAGGGCAGGGCTGTAACATTGCTCATGAATAAATTGTAAATTCAATCGGTTGAAAGGCAGGTGGGGTGATGGAGAGAAGGTTTTTTTAAGGTTAACAATACCTTGAGATGACTAAAAATTCCCCCTATCTCCTTATCTCCTTATCTCCTTATCTCCCCACCAATCGCATTTGAGTCCGACGCAAGAAACAGCCCTGGGGGGTTAGGGGGGATCTATGTACCTAATTACAAATTTGACATGCTCCCGCCCTATCTGAGAGGTATACATAATTTTTTTCCTGTCTTGATGAATTGCCTCACTATTATCTCTTCTCTCTTCCCAGATCCGCTGTTCCCTGCTCCCTGCTCCCTGCTCCCTCAAAAAATGTGCCTCACACAATTAAACAACTCTATAGGTTATTAAGGAGACCAATCATGAAGATTATCGAAATGCAAAATTATAAGAGTTTCGACTATTACGCTCAGCTGGAAGAACAACTTAAACCAAGCCGTATGGCTCTGATCAATCACCCGCTTTACCAACAGTTAAATGACTTGGTATCTCTACAGATATTTATGGAGTCTCACGTGTTTGCTGTTTGGGATTTCATGTCTCTGATTAAGACTCTTCAACACCGAGTTACTTGCTTGGATGTACCTTGGGTGCCACCGACAGATATTAATTCTGCCAGGATGGTCAATGAGATTGTTTTAGCTGAAGAGACTGATGAAGTCTCACCAGGAAATTACATCAGTCACTATGATCTCTATATGGTGGCGATGACAGAGATTGGGGCTGATATTAATCCAATTAAAACGTTTATATCTTCTCTTAGAAAAGGTATTCCATCTGAGCAAAGTATAGCCTCTCTTTCGATACCTGAATTAACCAAAACCTTTGTTAAATTCACGTTGGAAACTACGACTAAGTCAACCCATGAAGTAGCTGCAGCTTTTCTACTAGGCCGAGAAGATATCATTCCTGCTATGTTCAGACAGGTAATTGCTACTTTAGATAGTCTCTATGGATTTACTTGGGATTCTTTGCGTCTGTATCTAGACAGGCACAATTTTCTGGATGAGGATCAGCATGTTCCGATGGGTAAAAAACTCTTAAAAAATCTTTGTGGTGATGATCCTGTGAAGTGGGAGCAAGCTTTCAACTCTGCTGATAATGCTCTCAAAGCACGCTATGCTCTATGGGATGGTGTAGCTGAGTTGATTCAGGTCAACAAAGAGAATGATATAGCGCTGCTTGAGATGTAATAAGGCGCTTTGCAATTGCTGTTAGGTACAAAGTTCTGGGTTTTTAGGGAACAGGGAACAGCAATGCAGCGCGGTCTTGGGAAGGCAGCGCGGTCTTGGGAAGGCAGCGCGGTCTTGG